>CAJQGR010000061.1 GCA_905477785.1 uncultured Hellea sp. | reverse complement strand
TGGTATCAGAAGGTCGGTTATGGATTTATTAGCATATCCAAATATCACAAAAACCCAACTATTAAACGTATGGCCAGTATTAAAGAGTATTCCAAATTTTGCATGGGAATATTTAGAAACAGAAGCGTTATATTCTGGTTATATTGAGCGGCAAGCTAAGGATATTGCGGCCTTTCGAAGGGATGAGGGCTTAAGAATACCAGAGGGATTTAATTATAAAACAATTGGGGGCCTTTCTAATGAGGTTATAAGTAAATTAGAAAAAGTAAGGCCTTTAACTTTGGGGCAAGCCTCCAGGATAGAGGGCGTTACACCTGGTTCACTAACAGCAGTTCTTGCTCATGTGCGCAAAGCCATATAATGGTTTATAGTGTAGATAATTTCATGCAGGATACATATGTTTCACGTGAAACTTTAGATGATTACATATATTGGTATGAAACACTATGTCATTGGAATAAGAAAATTAACTTGGTATCTCGCTCAACAATAAATAGTTTTTGGGAGCGTCATGCTTATGATTCCTGGCAATTGGTGCCGCATATTCCCAAAAAAGCAAATACATTTCTTGACCTGGGCTCTGGTGCCGGATTTCCTGGTCTTTCTATCGCAATAAACTGTAAACAAAATGCAAGAGGCAGGGTGTTATTGGTTGATTCAGTGGGTAAAAAAGGTACTTTTTTAAAGAAAATTATAAGAGATAGGGCGTTACCCGCAGTTGTTTCAACGAAAAGGTTAGAAAGAATTGATAATGAGGTTTATGATGTTATCAGCGCGCGTGCTTTTGCTCCTTTGTCACTATTACTGGATTATGCACAGAGATTTTGGGGAAAAAATACGATTGGTTTATTTTTAAAAGGCGAAAGTGTCGAAGAAGAGTTGACTACGGCAAGAAAAAAGTGGAGTTTCAATATGGAAAAAATCAAAAGTAGATCAAATTCCACGGGATACTTGCTTAAAGTCACCGAACTTAACGCTCGGTAATTAAAATTAGGGTTAATATGGCCAAGCAACGTATAATAGCGATTGTTAATCAAAAGGGCGGGGTTGGTAAAACGACCACTACTATAAACATGGCCTCCGCTCTTACTTTGAGGGATCAAAAAGTTTTGCTGATAGACCTTGATCCTCAAGGAAATGCGGCAACCGGACTTGGAATATCGAAAGCCACATGTAAGACAACTATTTATGATGTCTTTTTAGATAATGTTCCCATTTCATCATCAATCATACCTACTATTGTGCCTGGTTTGGACATAGTTCCTTCACATATTGATTTATCTGGAGCTGAACTACAAATTGGTAACCGTAAAGGACGCACTACAATTCTAAGAGATTCTATAAAAGGAATGGAATATGACTATATACTCATTGATTGTCCGCCATCTTTAAATTTGTTGACCGTTAATGCTTTAGCGGCAGCTAAATCAGTTTTAGTCCCACTTCAGTGTGAATTTTTTGCTTTGGAGGGATTAAGTCAACTTCTACAAACTGTTGAAATGGCAAAGACTAATATTAACCCTGACCTTATTATTGACGGAGTTATGCTTACAATGCATGATAAAAGAAATAAACTATCAGACCAAGTTGCCACTGATGTGAAAAAGCACCTGGGTAGGGCTGTATTTAAAACCATTATCCCTAGAAATGTTCGAGTAGCTGAAGCTCCTTCATTTGGAAAGCCAGTAATTATGTATGACCCAAAATGTGCTGGCTCAAAGGCATATATGCGTTTGGGAGATGAAATTCTAGAAAGACATTCAAATTAAAAAAACAATATAAACAATAGGTTATAAAGATGTCAGATAAAAAAATTAAAGAGCGTGGTTTGGGTAGGGGATTATCTGCTTTAATGTCTGATATCGGCATTCCAGGAATTGTGGATGACTCAAACAGAGCAGTTATTAAAAAAAATAACGCCAGTGGTTCGAATAAAGATGTGAGACCTAAAAGTGGGGTAACAATGGTTGGCATCAATCAACTTGTTCGTAACCCAGATCAACCCAGAAAATATTTTGATAAAGAAAAATTGCAAGAACTAACCGACTCTATAAGAGACAAAGGGGTGCTACAACCTATACTCGTTAGGCCAATCTCAATAAACAACAGACAAAGTGAAAGTTTATACCAAATTGTAGCAGGAGAAAGACGCTGGCAGGCATCATTGAGCGCTAAACTTGATGCAATGCCGGTCTTGATAAGAGACCTCACCGACCAAGAGGTTTTAGAGATTGGCGTTGTCGAAAATGTGCAGCGAGCTGACTTAAACCCGATTGAAGAGGCGCATGCTTATAAGGCATTATCAGAACAATTCTCAAGAACTCAACAAGATATAGCTAAATCTGTGGGAAAGTCGCGTCCACATATAGCAAATATGTTGAGACTTTTAACTTTACCATTAATCGCTCAAGAATATTTAGCTAAAGGGAGTATAAGTGCTGGCCATGCTAGAGCAATAATCGCTGCACCCGATCCAGCAGAGCTTGCAGATGCGATTGTAGATAAGGGCTTGTCTGTTCGCGAAGCAGAAGATTGGGTACGTAGAATAAAGGCCGGTGATGGCAAAAACAGCATTCCTGCTCAAAAAGATGCCAACGTTCGAAAGGTTGAAAATGAGCTCTCAGACCATCTAGGTCTTATAGTAAACTTACGACACAAGAGTCCAGGGGGTGAGTTAAGGATTAAATATAAAACAGGCGAACAATTAGAGGGCCTGATTAAAAGACTTAAATCATAAATCCATAAGCAATTGTTTTTATTTAGTTTTTAGGGATTCAACCGTGAGGTTGTCATTGGTAAAAACACATAGTTTATTAGCAATAGACATTGATTTTTTAGCCAATACCTCTGCGTCTTTCTCGTAATCATCCATTGCTAAAGCTGCAGACAGTGCAAAGTTTCCACCGCTACCAATGGCTATAATTCTGCTACCGCTTGATAATTTATCAGGTTCAACTACATCCCCATTTCCTGTAAGAACGAAGGTATCGCTATTGTCTGCAACTATCATCATTGCTTGTAATTGTCTTAAGTACTTGTCTGTCCTCCAATCTTTAGCTAGCTCAACACAAGCTCTGGCTAGTTGTGTGGGATATTGCTCTAATTTGGCCTCTAGTCGTTCGAGCAATGCAAATGCATCGGCTGTTGCGCCGGCAAACCCTGTTATGACATTTCCTCCCGCAAGGGTCCGTACTTTTTTTGCGCTTGCTTTCATGACAGTGTTTCCGGCGCTTACTTGCCCGTCACCTACAACAACAATTTTCCCATTTTTTCTGACTGATAAAATCGTCGTTCCGCGCCACTTGCTTGCATCAGCGTAATCTAATGTAGACATATAAACTCCTTATTGTTTACAGGTGGTAGGTATTTATAAAATGTCAAGTCATTCTAACTTACGCGCTCTGTCAATGAGTAATATAGGAATACCGTCTTTGATAGGATATGCTAGCTTTGCTTTTTTACTTATGAGCTCATTTGTTTTACTATCAAACGTAAGCGGTCCTCTTGTTTTGGGACATACCAATATATTAAGCATTTTCGGATCAATTATCACTTTGTTTTTTCGTCCATTTTTAAGCCCGAAACCTCATTATTGCGATTTACTTGAATCTTGATTTATATCTTTACTGGCGTAGAGGTGCATCAAGCCGATAAGTAATTTTCTTCTATCATCTGTAGATACTGCTTCTATCAAAGATTGTTTATCTTCTGACGCGAAAGGGCTTATCATTGCAGCCTGATTTATTAAAATTGGCAATGGTATTTCGCCTAAGCTTTTCCAATCAATTTGAACATTTAGCGTTTTTGCAAGAGCCTTCATAGCTATTGTTAAGGTAGTTCTTTCCCCAGATTTTCCTGAAAGAGCCTCAGAAGTTTGACTTGCATTATGCACATCAGCATCGCTTTCAAACCCTTGGTAGCTAACTTTAGCTTTACGATAAGGGGTTTTAACGGTTTCTTCAGATACGACTTTAAAACGCTTAAGGCCTTTCAAAACAATTATGTATCTACCGTCTTCTGCTTCAGAGAACTGGGTTATTCTTCCAAGACCGCCGATTTTGGCTAATTTATCATTTTGATTCTGTACCATTCCAATTAATCGATCATTTTTTAGTGCATCGTCGATCATATTTAAATAACGGGGTTCAAAAATATTCAAGGGCAAGTCGCAGGCTGGTAGTAAAACTGCCCCATTCAAAGGAAATATTGGAACCACTTCAGGGTTTGTTCGGCGGGTAAGGGACTTATAGTGAGAACTCATATCATTCCTACGGGGGTTTAAGCAAAAAGGATGGAAGACAGAGCCCTGCGTCCATTTATCGATATTTCGGAAGTAGCACCTTCAGCTTCAAATATTGTAAGTAAGAAAAGCCTCGCGGCTTCATTATTATAACTGCGGTTTTTAGCGATAGAATATAATAAATGCTCTATTGCTTCTTCATTCCTACCACTCCCTGCCAGAGCTTTTGCTGCGGTTAAGCGCATATCTAGATTCTCGGGATTAGCTTTAACTTTTGCAAGCAAATCAAGAGTGATGTCAGGCTCTTCCGGTTTGGTTATCAACGACAACTTTGATTGTACAGCCTTCATTTCTGGATGTTCTAATATACTCTCATGTGCTGAGGCTAATAAATCTTTAGCAGCTTCTTCGTTCCCACCATCAATATATAGTCGTATTAGGCCCGCCATTGCTTCAGGGCTGTTAGGATCGAGCGATAGGGCTTGCGCATAATCTTGCGCAGCGCCCCCTGGATCCCCTGCAGCCAGACTATCTTTGGCACGGACCGCTAGTGCCTTCGCTTCCTCAGCAGGATCTGTTTCCCCTGCTAGCCTACTAACAAACTTTTTAATTTCTGATTCTGGTTGTTCGCCCTGAAAGGCATCAACGGGCTTTCCATTTTTGAAAGCATAAACAGCAGGAATTGATCTAACCCCAAGCTGTCCCGCAATCCCTGGGTTTTCATCGATATTAATTTTTACCATTTTTACTTTACCGTTTGCGGCTTTTACAATTCTTTCCAGAACTGGCATTAATTGCTTACATGGGCCGCACCAAGGTGCCCAGAAGTCTACAATTACAGGTGTTTCTTGACTGACTGTAACAACATCCTTCATGAAGCTCATGTCTGAGCCATCGATGACTACTTCACTACTTTCATTCATAATTTTACCTTCTTATTCAAGTTTCGCAAAATCGACAATTAAGGGTTCGTGCTTAGTTGATTTCGCAAATTTTATCATATCTGAACTAGAAATGGCGGTTGTTGCATCATTTAACAAGGGGTGAAAGTTAACGATTTTATAATCCATTAAAAATTTATCAATCACAAGAGTTACGTTAAGCGCGGTGTCATTTATAATTGAAAATAAAGTTACTGAGCCAGGGGTAATTCCCAGGGCACTTTTTAAAACATCAGTTTTCCCAAAAGACAGACGTTTGCAACCAAGAACCTGGTGCAGTCTATTGACATTAATCTTTGTATCACTGACGGCACATACTAAAAAAAGCTCTCCTTGTTTTTCTTTTTCTTTATCGTATTCTTTATCAGATATAGCTTTTAGTTTACCACTATCATCCTTTGTATATTTTTGAGCACCATCTTTACCTTTATCAGTAGCCTTTACATAAAATCCTTTACCAATGTGAGCATAATCTTTATCATCACCTTCAGTATCATCTTCATTAGTTAGAAATTCAAAGATTCTTTCTTTTACATCATACTCACCCCACTCTGAAAGAATTTCTGACATGATGGATTGGTGTTCCTTCTTATGTACATTGGGAATTCCTACTCTATATGAGAGTTCTCTTACTAGTTTATCTATGAGTTCAGTATGATGCATATGGTTATAAATATTAGTTAGAACAAGTTACCTCGTATTCTATCCAAGGTTTGGTAGGTTTTTCGTTTGGAAACACAAATTTTCTACAAGTACCATCTTGTTCAAAGTAAATTGTTTTTATCATTGTAGTTGGAATATGTCCACCTGTCGGTAAAACTGTATGTCCTTCTTCAAAGATATTTTCGATTGTTATTGTTAGATTCTGAACATCATCCCAAACTCTTTCTTCTTGTTCTAATAATCTCCATGCTCCTCGATTCAAATCTTGTTGTTGTAATGTACAATTCAGATAAGAAAATGTTGTATAAAGGTTATTGTAAGAATCAGAATATGTTGCTGCTGGTGCAAGATGTCCTTTATCCCATGGGTTAGAGTAATAATCGTGTTTATCGGAAGTATGTACACCATTTTCTTTATGGAAATCCATATTACCTCTATCTACGTTTTTTTCTCTGTTAGTTGATGTGTATGTTAGTTTAACTGGTTGTTCCAATACTTCACTATACCACACTTTAAATACCTCGTTTTCAATGATTACTTCACTTCTTAGTTCTTGAGCAACGATTTCTTCCGGACTACACCCAACTAAGAGGAATGTAAGGAAGATAGATTTTAATAAATTCATAATTTTACCTTCTTATTCAAGTTTCGCAAAATCGACAATTAAGGGTTCGTGCTTAGTTGATTTCGCAAATTTTATCATATCTGAACTAGAAATGGCGGTTGTTGCATCATTTAACAAGGGGTGAAAGTTAACGATTTTATAATCCATTAAAAATTTATCAATCACAAGAGTTACGTTAAGCGCGGTGTCATTTATAATTGAAAATAAAGTTACTGAGCCAGGGGTAATTCCCAGGGCACTTTTTAAAACATCAGTTTTCCCAAAAGACAGACGTTTGCAACCAAGAACCTGGTGCAGTCTATTGACATTAATCTTTGTATCACTGACGGCACATACTAAAAAAAGCTCTCCTTTTTTATCTTTTAAAAAAAGGTTTTTAGTATTTGCCCCATCCATAGTTTTTTTAAGTGATAGGCTGTCCTCAACCTTAAATATAGGTTTATGCTTTATAGTGCTGTGTTTGATATTGAGATCATTTAAGTATAAAAATAAATCTTCACGGCTAATAGGCATATTTTTCTTTCTAACTTTATCCTTAGCTAGCCATTAAACTAATAAAAAAAAATTTCAAAGCTTCTTGATTATAATTAATCTTTAGGCCATATAGCGCCGTCTATCACAGATAGAATTTTATTCTATCTAGTATACGTGAAAATGAGCGGGCGTAGCTCAGTGGTAGAGCATCACCTTGCCAAGGTGAGGGTCGTGGGTTCGAATCTCATCGCCCGCTCCAGTTTTTTCTATGTCAATGAGTGCGCTATAGATAATAAAAAAATAAGTTAACTATTTACATTAAACTTAAACTAAGTGACTGAGACGAATAATGAATATCAATGCGAGACTTAGGCTCAAACTATTAGCGGGCGCTGCATTTTTTGCGTTAGTGGGTTGCGGACGTGGTAAAGAATTACCACTAAGTTCTGCAGCAGTAGTTCCCTTGCTTCCTCCTTCACCCCCAACTGCAGCCGATGGCGCCCTTAAGGGGCAATATGAATCAAATTTTTTAGTAGGGGCGGCCATTGGCCTTGCACAAATTCAATCTGAGACAGAAGATGCAGATATTCTCGTAAAGCAGTTTTCATCCATTACTGCAGAAAACATCATGAAACCTCAAAGCTTATCTCCTGCGGAAGGGGTTTATAATTTTGCAGATGCAGACGCCCTTGTAAACTTTTCAGAGGCTAACGGGATTGCTATTCGTGGTCACACCCTTTTATGGCACCGACAAACACCAGATTATTTTTTTCAAGGCACACCAATTGAGGTAAAGGACCGACTTCAAAAATATATAACTGATGTTGTAACTCATTTTAAAGGCAAAGTTTATGCTTGGGATGTCGTCAATGAAGTAGTAACTGACAACGGATCTGATATAACAGCCCCTTACCGAAACAGTCGATGGTATCAAGCCGCAGGAAACAGCAAAGATTACATTGATTGGGCATTTGAAGCCGCCCGTGCCGCTGACCCTGACACAAAGCTTTTTTTAAATGATTATAATACTGAAACTTCGGGTAAGCGCACAAGGTTGCTAGCTGTCGTTAAAGATCTTATAGATCGAGGGATACCCATCGATGGTGTGGGGCATCAACATCACCTTCAATTAAGCAGTAATGTGGACCAAGCTTTGAAAGCAATTGATGATGTTGATGCTTTGTTTTCTGGCCTTATCAACCATATTACGGAGCTAGATATATCGGTTTATTCGGATCCTGGAGAATGCTTTTCCTCGGGTGAAAATTGCGCCACTAGCTATGGGGATAATGTCCCTGAGAGTGTTATTAATGACCAAGCCCAAATGTATAGGGACTTGTTTACTGGATTTGCTGCTCGACCCTCAGTAAAATCTGTATCGCTTTGGGGTTTAACCGATGACGCTTCTTGGCTAAATGGCTTCCCTGTGGAACGGCCTAATTATCCACTACTTTATGACAAAGACCGCAAAGTTAAAAAAGCCTTTCAAGCCGTGAGTGACCTTAATTTTGTAATTTAGATAAAAAAAGGCATGGTTCTACTTAGAAAGGTCTCATAGAATAGAAATTGAAGCTCAGGTAATTATAAATAAAATTACGTTTTATTTTGCGGTTTAGAAAAGGTAAATTGACAAACTAATACTGCTGATACTGCCCCAAATAATTGTGCCAATATAAATCCAATAAGGTTATTAGGATTTATTCCAGTAAAAGTATTTGTTAAGGCCCGTCCTATTGTTATCGCCGGATTTGCAAAGCTAGTTGAGGATGTCCACCAATACCCTGCCAGAATAGTTAAGGCCACAGCTGCAGGTACAGATTTTGGGGCATATCTAACAGCTCCAAATATTGCAAAAACCAATGCAAAAGTTGCTATGCTTTCTGACAGTAAAAAATGATTTCCAGACCTGGCTGTTGTGGCCACCTGAAGAATAGCTTTATCAAACATGGCGTGTGCAAGCCAAACACCTAATATACAACCTAATACTTGTAAGATTATATAATAAACAGCACTAGATACTTTTATTTTCTTATCAATATAAAATGCAACCGTAACAGCGGGGTTAAAGTGAGCTCCAGATATTGGCCCTAATATGGCAACAAGTACCCAGAGTATAGCTGCAGTTGCTATTGAGTTACCCAATAATGTAACTGCTATATTGCCTCCGCTTAGATCGGATGCCATTATTCCTGAACCCACAACAACTCCGCACAAAAAAGCACTGCCAATAAATTCTGCTAATAGTGCATTTGGTTTGATTCTAGTCATTTGTGATTCCAAAATAATAAAGTATATTCAGCATTTTAATATGCCATTTTCATTACAAACATAAGAATAATTACAAGTAAAAAAGCAAGTTTTTCTGGTGATTTTTAGTTAAAAACTCTTAATTGTCACAAAACCTTCAAAAAAATATTACAAAGATGTCATATAAAATATAAATAACCGTCATAATTCTAGTTTAATTTTTTATTACAAACTAAATTTATTAAAAAGGTTAGAATAAGAAAATGTCATATAAATTAATTAAGGGTGCAGGGGTTTCTTTTGCTACAATGGCAATGGTACTTTGTGAGACATCATGGGCTGCTGATAAAACAATAAAGGTTGGAGGCCGCGTACAGGTTGATTACACAACTGCTGATATTGATACACCAGATACTAATATTAATGACACGGAAATCCGAAGAGCGAGATTAAATGTTTCTGGCAAGTATGGTTCAAATATCAAGTATAAATTTGAGATCAATAAGGCATCTGGAAAATCAGTTAAAGTAGAAGATGCTTATATACAATTTGTACCTAGCAATAGTAAAGTTAAGGTAAAATTAGGGCAATTTAAAACGCATAATTCTTTGGATGAACAAACTTCATCTCGTTTTATATCAACTCTTGAGCGCTCTGCATTTACAGATGCTTTTGCATTTGACCGGCGTGTTGGGGCCTCTGTAGGAACTTCTGGAGATAATTTTACATTTGATGCTGGAGTTTTTACTACAAATTTAGAGAATGATGGCGGTGCAGATGAAGGCCATGCAATCTCAGCAAGAGGAACATTTAACCCAATTAAAACAGATCAAACTCTGGTACATTTGGGAACATCCTGGCGTTATCGTAAAAAGGGTGAGACGGAAAGTGATATCAGGTATCGACAACGCCCTTTCACTCACGTGGCTCCAAATCGTATTGTTGATACTGGGCGCTTTGCCGGAAAAGATAACTTTATAGGGGCTGAGGCTGCTATTATTCACAATAATCTATGGGCTAGTGGCGAATATGCAGTTCTGAACGCTAAAGGAAACAACTTAAATGAAAACGCTGATTTCTCAGGTTTCTATGGTGAGATTGGAATGTTTTTTGGAGGTAAAAAGACTTATAAGGGTGGAAAATTTAACCGCCCAAAGATTGCTAATTCTCTAGGCGAAGGTGGTATGGGAGCTGTTTCTTTGGTTGCACGCTATGACAGTTTAGATCTTGAGGATGGGCCTTATTCTGGAGAACTTAGAACACTGGCAATTGGAGCCGATTGGTGGCCAACAAAATATACTCGCCTAGGGGTAAACTATTTTGATGCTGATGCTGATAATGGCACGGCTGAAAATGCAAGCGGACTAGTCGCCCGTTTGCAGTTTGACTTTTAATATAGCTGGGAGCTAATACAATGCTAAAAAAATCTTTATTATTATCTTTGATGACCTTCGGACTTACCGCTTGTGGAGGTGGAGACATAAAGCCCGACTCAATAAAATCAGAAGTGCCTGCTTCTACTGAATCTAGAGACCAAATAAAAATCGTAGGGTCTTCAACGGTATACCCCTTTGCTACAACTGTTGCAGAAAACTTTGGGCGGTCTACATCATTTAAAACGCCAATAGTAGAAAGCACAGGATCAGGAGGCGGGCTGAAACTTTTTTGTTCTGGCTTAGGTGATAATCACCCTGATATTACCAATGCATCTCGGCGGATTAAGGCATCAGAAGTGGAGCGTTGCGCTGAAAATGAAATTTTCGACATAGTCGAGGTTAAAGTAGGTTACGACGGTATCGTCATGGCAAACTCTCGTAAGTCAAACCAGATGAACCTAAGCCTTAAGGATGTATTTTTAGCTTTAGCTAAGGATGTTCCTGACGGCAGCGGCGGCCTAAAGCCCAATAGTTATAAAACCTGGAATGATGTAAACCCTGCTTTATCAACTAACAAAATTGAAGTTATGGGCCCCCCTCCAACATCAGGAACGCGAGACGCCTTTGTTGAGCTTGCCATGGAAGGAGGCTGTAAGACCTTTGACTGGATTAAAGCATTAAAAAAGACAGATAAAAAAGCTTATAAGTCTCTATGCCATACAATTCGTGAGGACGAGCATTTCATAGAAGCAGGTGAGAATGATAACTTAATCGTACAAAAACTTAATGCAAACCCTAATGCCTTGGGTATTTTTGGGTTTAGTTTTTTGGAGCAAAATGCTGATAGTGTTCAGGGCAGCACAATAGATGCTATGCCGCCTACTTTTGAAAATATTGCCGAGGGATCATACCCTGTATCTCGGTCCCTCTATTTTTATGTTAAAAAAGATAATGTGAATAAAATTCCAGGAATATATGAATATTTAGCTGAGTTTATGAGCGATCGAGCAAGTGGACCAGATGGCTACTTGGCGGAAAAAGGGCTTATACCAATGAACTTAGACGAACATTCAGAATGGAAGGCTAGCGTACTTGGCTTAGAGCCTCTTATGTTGAATTAGTGAGACCCCAAATTCGAAATGAATTACGGCGAAGGAATCGCCGTAATCAAATTAAAGAGTTTGTTATTCAGGGTGTCCTGATTGCAAGCTCTTTTGTTGCTATATTAACCACGATTGGAATTGTGGCATCTTTAGTTTTTGAGGCCTTCCGATTTTTTGAAAAAATCCCGTTAACAGAGTTTTTATTTAGCCTTGAGTGGAGTCCTCAAACAGCGATACGCGCGGATCAAGTCGGGGCGAGTGGAAAATTTGGTGTTATTCCTCTTCTTACAGGAACACTCTTAATTAGTTTTATTGCGATGTTAGTCGCAACCCCACTAGGGCTCTTATCGGCTATATACTTGGCCGAGTTTGCTAAGGCTAAAACTAGAGATATTGTTAAGCCTTTACTTGAGTTGCTGGCGGGGATTCCAACAGTTGTATATGGTTTTTTTGCAGCTTTAGTTGTGGCGCCTATTATACGAGCTACCGGATCAGGCGCAGGCTTTGACATCTCCTCTGAAAGTGCATTGGCAGCGGGATTGGTTATGGGTGTGATGCTTATACCATTTATTTCATCTCTATCGGATGATGTTATAAATGCAGTTCCTCAAGCATTAAGGGACGCTTCTTTTGGAATGGGAGCAACACACGAGGAAACTGTAACAAAAGTGATTATACCTGCCGCAACACCAGGAATTATAGGTAGTCTGTTACTTGCTATATCTCGTGCAATTGGAGAGACTATGATTGTGGTTATGGCAGCTGGCTTGGCGGCTAATTTAACACTTAACCCGTTTGAAGCTGTAACAACAATGACGGTTCAGATTGTTACTTTGCTCACGGGAGACCAGGAGTTTGATAGCGCTAAAACATTAGCAGCTTTCGCTATTGCATTATTTTTACTCATTCTCACCCTGGGATTAAACATTATAGCCCTCCGTATTGTAGATAAATATAAGAAAAAATATGCCTAACTATATTCTCAGTACATCTAGACTGATGGCAAAGCGACATGCCCGTGAAAAGCGGTTTAAGTGGTATGGTAGAATAGCGATATTTATATCGATCGCTTTTTTAGTATTCATGTTTTCTGCTATAATATTCAGAGGAGCAAGCGCTTTTCAACAAACAAAAATTTCTCTCGATATAAATTTTTCAGAATCTATTCTAGACCCTTCATCATCCCGTGACCCCGACTTATTAAAAAGAGCAAACTATAAGCCCATAGTGGTGGAAAGTTTATTAAGTGTAATTCCTGAGGTAACTGAGCGGCGAGACAGAAACCGTCTATATAAATTACTTAGTACAGGAGCTGTCTTTGACCTTAGTGAAAAAGTTGCTGACGACCCTAGTATTTTGGGTAAAAGTAAAAAGGTCTGGTTGTTGGCATCCTCCGAGGTTGACCTATTTATGAAGGGCAAGATAGACCCAAATGTTAGTGAGGATTTAAGGCGTTTAAAGGACAGGGATATAGAATGGATAGAAATACTAAAGTCAGAAGGAAGAATTAAAAAGAAGTTTAATAAAACTTTATTTACTAATGGGGATTCTAGGGAGCCAGAAATGGCGGGAATTTTAGGAGCTGCAATTGGTTCTTTTTTTAGCTTACTTGTTTGTTTCCTAATCGCTTTCCCTTTAGGTATTTTGACTGCGGTATATTTGGAGGAGTATGCAAAGAAAAATTTTATAACTGACTTTATAGAGGTTAATATTAACAACCTTGCAGCTGTTCCGTCAATTGTATTTGGACTCTTAGGCCTCTCAATCTTTTTAAATTTCTTTCACCTTCCTCGCTCTACGCCGCTCGTAGGAGGAATAGTCTTGGCTCTAATGACCTTACCAACAATTATTATAGCGTCGCGTTCTATTTTACGATCGATACCTCAAAGCATAAGAGATGCAGCATTGGGGTTAGGCGCGAGTAAAACACAAACTACATTTCATCATGTTGTTCCCTTAGCTATGCCTGGCATGTTAACAGGAACTATATTGGGTATGGCGAGAGCTTTAGGAGAAACTGCCCCACTACTAATGATTGGAATGGTAGCATTTATTGTAGACATACCTAAGGGGGTTACTGATGTCGCCACATCCTTACCTGTGCAAATTTTCTTGTGGGCGGATAGTCCCGAGAAGGGTTTTGTCGAGCGCACCTCAGCAGCTATAATGGTTTTGCTTGCTTTCTTGATACTAATGAACATATGTGCTGTATACTTACGTAAACGATTAGAAAGACGCTGGTGATATAGCTAATATGATTATTGAAACAAAGACATCACAGGCAATACAATCTAACACGCCCACAATAATGACCGCTAACAATGTTGATGTTTTCTATGGAAAAAAACAAGCTATCTGCAATGTAAGTTTGAATATCCCAGAAAATCAGATAACAGCTTTGATAGGGCCATCAGGTTGCGGAAAGTCAACCTTTTTACGCTGCTTCAATCGCATGAATGATACTATAAATATATGCCGCGTTAGCGGCGAAATAAAATTTTCAGGACAAAATATTTACGACCCAAAAGTGGATGTTGTGGCTCTTAGGTCTCGTATTGGGATGGTGTTTCAAAAAGCAAACCCTTTTCCTAAATCAATTTTTGAAAATGTAGCTTACGGTCCGCGCATTCATGGACTTGCAGAATCTAAAGACGAGCTGGAAAGCATTGTTATTCGATCACTAAAACGTGCCGGGTTATATGACGAAGTTTCTGATCGATTAAGTGAACCAGGTACTAGCCTTTCGGGCGGTCAACAACAGCGCCTATGTATTGCAAGAGCGATCGCAGTTGACCCGCAAGTCATTCTAATGGATGAGCCCTGCTCTGCTCTTGACCCAATAGCAACCGCAATCATTGAAGACCTGATGGAAACGATGAAAAAAAAATATACTATTGTTATTGTTACCCACTCTATGCAACAGGCTGCTAGAGTTTCACAGCAAACAGCTTTTTTTCATTTGGGCGAATTGGTGGAAAGCGGAGATACTCAGGCTATCTTTACAAACCCTATTCAAGAAAGAACTCAAAACTATATATCAGGACGGATTGGATAAATAATGAGTGAAAACCATATTGTAGCATCTTTTGATAATGATATGAGTAAACTTGAATCTCTTTTTCAGGAGATGGGGGATATAGTTTTGGTGCAACTCAAAGATGCCACCCGGGCACTCCGAAAGGAAGATCGCGATCTTGCCAAAAAAGTTGTTAAGGGAGACAAGCAGCTTAATGAGCTCGAAAGAGACCTCAATGACCTAGCGATTAAAATTTTAGCCTTGCGGCAACCATTTGCTATAGACTTGCGTTATGTTCTTACAACGCTCAAGAGCGCTGGTCACTTAGAACGCATGGGCGACCTAACAAGGAATATGGCTCAGAGAACGAGGACAATTGCAAAAGCTGAAGCCGAAACTGGTCCAATTGAAACTTTAATTCGAATGAGTAAACTTGTTCAAGGCATGACGGAAACTATTTTGGAGGCTTATAAGTCCCGTGATGGTGAACTAGCAAAAAAGGTGCGCGCGCAGGACGAAAAAGTAGACATGGCTCATAATTCACTTTTTCGCGAACTCGTAACATATATGATGGAAGACGCCAGTAACATATCTGCATGTATGCATGTTTTATTTATTGCAAAAAATATTGAAAGAATGGGCGATAATATTGCCGATATTGCCAAAGAGATAATTTATATGACAACGGGTGACTGGCCTGAGGGCAAACGGGCTAAAAGTGATAAAACCAGTAAAATTATTTTTAGCTAGTAATTTTAGTAGCTTCACTAATACCTTTAAAACAATCAGTAATTAACCTTAATTAAGTTAGGGCAAAATTCTAACAGGATTTTAGAGAGCGTGAAATTATGCAACAAAGAGAATCACAAAAAGAACTGGTTAAAGAGTGGTACAGAGCTTTAGCAGCTAGCGATGCCGATGCAATGCTTGCTGTTCAGCAAGACGATGTTATTTATAATGTTCATGGAACAACCCCTGTTTCAGGCCGTTTTCAAGGAAAAGATATTCTAGTAAATGACATTTTTCCTAAAGTTATGGGAATGCTACAGATGGATACTTTCAAGTTTTGTACAAAATTAAAAATTGTATGCGCTGACGAACACAGAGTTGTGACAATTATGCAAGCCGATGGCTACGCATTAAACGGAGTGCGCTATAATCAAACTTATTGTCATATGTTTGGGTTTAAAGACGGACTAATAGCAGAGGTATGGGAATTTTTTGATTCAGTGCTAGCTGAAGCAGCTTTAAATAATAACCCATTAACCAAACCCAGTGAAGCGCCTGCTATAGCGTTTGATTTTTGATGGCCTAAAAACTATTATCTTTTATAGACTCCATCGCCACAAATGTAGATGTGCTTGATACATTCGGAAGAGATGAAATCACCTCACCTAAAATATACCTGTAAGCCTGTATATCTTTTGTTCTTGTTTTTAATAGGTAGTCAAAAGAACTAGCTATCATGTGGCACTGTTCAATTTCTGGTATTTCGACAACAGCACTATTAAATTCATTAAGAGCTTTTTCTCTTGTGTCTGAAAGCTTAACTTCAGTAAAAGCAATATGCTGTTTTTCAAGTTTTTTTGGATTAAGAACTGCTCGAAACCCTAAAATATATTTTTCTTCTTGTAGTCTTTTTAATCTAACCTGGACTGGTGTTTTAGACGCCCCTATGCGTCTTGCGATATCTGCCACAGACAGCCGACCATTTTTTGAAAGATGTTTTATAATCGCTTTATCAAGTCGGTCTATTTTATTTTTTTTAACCATAATTTTATTCATAAGTTCTTTTATTTAATAATATTAAATTAAATTAGCATCTAATAGTTCATTTTAAAGTCTAAACGTCTTTCAATAAAATGCTACTAAAACCTTAGATTTAATCAGTTAGGCCCAATATGGATGATTTATTGGTATTGAGAAAAAAGATTTTAATTCTTTCAAGAACTGATGAGGCCTATGTAATAAATCAATTACGGAAGAGATTTTTAATAAATAAAACGCTGAGAAAAAAAGCTAAATCACGAGCCTATGAACTAGTTAGTTATTTGAGAACAGATGGAAAAATAGGATTGATGGAAATTCTATTGAGTGAATATGGTTTATCAAATGATGAGGGACTGGCCCTTATGTGTTTGGCTGAAGCGTTGCTTCGAATTCCTGATAAGGCGACAGTTGACGACCTCATAAGTGATAAAGTAGCACCATCTGATTGGGAAAGACATCTCTGGAAATCTAACTCATTAGCGCTAAATGCTTCTTCATTTGCTTTAATGCTTTCGGGGAAAATTTTAAATGAAAAAAAATCATCAAGTTTAGTAGATTTATTAAGTGCTGCCGTCAGTCGATTAGGCGAGCCAGTAATCCGAGTTGCTATATCGCGGGCTATGAAATTAATGGGAAAGCAATTTGTTCTTGGCGAAAGCATTGATAAAGCCATTAGTAGTTCAAAATCTAACCAGAAAAAAGGAACTTTATATTCATTTGATATGCTTGGCGAAGCAGCCATAACCGAAGAGGACGCTGAAAAGTACTTTAATAGTTATAAAGCAGCCATAGAAAGATTAGGCTTAGAAGCTCACAATGATGACATTCTTTTAAATCCTGGAATTTCACTAAAGCTTTCTGCACTTCACTCACGTTATGAAGTTCGCAAGTCAAAAAGAGTAATGACCGAGCTTGTGGAGAGAGCATTAGCATTAATAGTAATGGCTAGGGAATTAAATATAGCTGTTACTATTGATGCTGAAGAGGCCGATAGATTAGAGCTTTCATTAGATGTAATTGAGGCACTAATAGGCGATCCAAAGTTATCCAGATGGGATGGCTTGGGTGTAGTTGTGCAATCCTATAATAAATCTGCATCGGCGGTAATTGACTGGCTCTCAGCTTTATCATGTAAGTACAATAGAAAAATAATGGTAAGACTAGTGAAGGGAGCTTATTGGGACACAGAAATTAAAACAGCGCAAGTTAACGGAACTAGTTATTATCCTGTATTTACAACTAAGGCCGCAACAGACGTATCCTACATATGCTGCGCCAAACAATTGCTCGATGATGGACAACACTTATTTCCACAATTTGCAACGCATAACGCGCACACAATGGCGAGTGTTTTAGAGTTATGTGAAAATAGAAAATCCTTTGAATTTCAAAGGTTGCACGGGATGGGCGCCGCCCTTCACAAAAAAGTCATGACAACAAATCAAACATCATGCAGGGTTTATGCACCGGTAGGTAAGCATGAAGATTTGTTAGCATACCTTGTTCGAAGACTTTTAGAAAATGGAGCGAACTCTTCTTTTGTTAATCAGGTCTTAGATAAGAACAACCTAATCGATGATATTATAAGAGACCCTTTTGACCAACTAGACGGTTTAGAAGGCTTGTCACCAAGCATACAGCTACCTGTAAATATATATTCACCAAATAGGAAGAATGCAAAAGGGTGGAACCTAAATGATTTTACTGACCTTTTCATAATTGATAATGAAAGAGCTCCATTTAAAGCAATTGAGTGGAATGTTAGTTCTTTTATAGATGGGACGGTTAAGGGTAAAAATATATATAATATATATAATCCCTCTAATCCAAGTGAGCGAGTGGGAAGTGCTGCAGAAGCATCAATGGAAGATGTAAACTTAGCTATAAAGAATGCTAAATCATGGCAAAATATTCCAGCGGAAGAAAGGTCAAATATTTTAAATAAAGCTGCTGATCTTTATGAAAAAAATGCAGGCCAAATAATTGCTATATTAACCCGTGAGGCGGGAAAAGTTATTTTAGATGCTGTAGCAGAATTACGGGAAGCGGTAGATTTTCTACGTTATTATGCTTCAGAGTGTGTGAGAATAAACCAAAAGGAAACGAGGGTAGCAAGGGGTATAATAACATGTATTTCCCCCTGGAATTTTCCTTTAGCGATTTTTACAGGACAAATTTCTGGGGCCCTTTCTGCCGGCAACGCTGTTCTTGCTAAACCAGCAGAACAAACTCCTATAATTGCACATTTTGCAGTTAATTTATTGTATGAAGCAGGTGTGCCAAAAAGCACACTTCAGCTTTTGCTAGGCAGAGGAGAAACTGTCGGAAAAAAATTAGTCTCTAATGTAAACATAGCAGGCGTATGCTTTACGGGATCAACTTCGACGGCTCATTCAATAAATAAAAACATAGCTAATTGCCTTTCACCGGATGCTCCTTTGATTGCTGAAACCGGCGGCATTAATGCGATGATTATAGATTCAACTGCACTTTTAGAGCACGCGGTAAAAGATGTCATTACCTCAGCGTTTTATAGTGCAGGGCAGAGGTGCTCTGCACTTAGAGTTTTGTATGTGCAAGAAGATATAGAACAGAAATTTACACATATGCTAAAGGCAGCAATTAAAGAGCAATTACTTGGATGCCCTTGGGAAATTGAAACCGATATAGGTCCAATTATAGATAAAAAATCCTATGATGCTATTTCTCGGTATGTTCAAGCCGCAAAAAAAGACGGACGCTTAATTTTTTCACATGAGGCCCCATCTTCTGGTTATTTCATAGGCCCAAAGATAATTTCTGTAACGGGTATTAAGGACTTAAAGTCAGAAATATTTGGACCTGTTTTGCATATTGCAAGTTTTAGACCGGAGCAAATTCCTTCAATTATAGAGGATATAAATGCCGCAGGGTATGGGCTAACTTTCGGTTTGCATACTAGGCTTGATAAGAGAGTAGAATTCATTTCAAATAGTGTGAAAGT
>CAJQGR010000060.1 GCA_905477785.1 uncultured Hellea sp. | reverse complement strand
CGTTTGGAAATAGCAAAAGTTATAATTAGTCAAAAACCAGTTTGGATATTTGATGAACCCTATGCTGGCATGGATAACAATGGAGTAAACCTCATTGATACTATATTAAAATCCCATGTTAATAGAGGTGGAATTGCTATATTGGCCTCACATAAACAAATCGAAAAAGTAAAGTTACATACACAAATTATTACTATGAAAGCAGCCTAGTGATATATAATGTAGTTAAACGCGATCTTATCATTGCAAGTAGGTCCGGAGGAAGTGCATTTCATGGTTTAATTTTTTTTGGTTTATTCATCTCTTTAGTATCAATATCTCTTGGTGGTACAAATGACGTTTTAAATCCTTTATCACCCGCTATAATATGGCTAGCTATAATTTTTTCTACAATGTTATCCTATCCGAATATTTTCCAAGAAGATTTCAAAGATGGGAATTTATTACAACTTAAATTATCTGGTATGTCCTCGTTGGATATATGTATCGCAAAATCTGTAAGTTTCTCAATACAATCGATTTTTCCATTATTATTATCAGTACCAATCGCAGCTATATTGTTAAATATGGCTTTTATTGATATCAAGAAGATACTGATAACGTTGATTATAGCTACTCCTGGGCTGACTGTTTATGGTGTACTATCTAGTGCTATTATGGCAAAAATACGTGGTGGAACCTTTTTTATTGTTTTAATAACTTCTCCCTTTTTAATTCCGCTATTGATATTTGGACTTGAAAATATGAATAGCGCTACTGAAATAAAAATATTTACCACTGAACTGCGGGTGCTGATAGGTTTAAGCCTTATTTCTACTGCAATTGGATTACCTGCATCAGCGGCGGCATTAAACACTAACATGGAATAAGCTATGATAAGTTACCTTGCAAATCCTAGTAGATACCTTAAATTATCTAAAATTGTTACTCCCTTTATTGGCTGGGCAACGTTTCTTACACTACTAACGGCATTATATTATGCACTAGTTAAAAGCCCCCCGGCAGTTGAGCATGGTCAATCAGTCCGAATGATGTACACCCATGTTCCTGCGGCTTGGTGCTCATTATTAGCTTATACCTGTCTAACCGTTGCTAGCATATTTAGTTTTATCTGGAGACACCCTTTAGCTGATAGTGCTGCCAAAAGCATTGCAACCCCAGGATTAGCATTCACATTTCTAGCTCTCATAACAGGTAGTCTTTGGGGTAAACCGGCATGGGGAACTTGGTGGCAATGGGATGGACGAATGACATCAGTCTTAATTTTGTTCTTTATATATATAGGTTACTTAGCCGTATGGAATGTGGTAGCTGAGAGAAAAAAAGCAGCAAGGTTAGCATCCATAATAGCAATGGTTGGATTTATAAATATTCCAATAATAAAATTTTCAGTCGATTGGTGGAATACATTACATCAACCTGCAAGTATTTCATCTATAGGAGCACCAGGACTGCCGGTTGAAATATTAACTCCACTATTATTAATGTCTTTATCCTATTCGATATTTTTTATGTGGCTAGTAATGAAGGGTATCGAAAAGGATATAATAAACATAAAAAAAAGAAAGAGTATTCCTTCAGCATTAACAGAGGTGGAAAATGTTTAATGTTTGAATTTGGTAAAAACGCTATTTATATCTGGAGCTGCTATGGTGTTACATTAGTAACATTCTTTTTATTGACTTATGATGCAAAAAAAGGTTCGAAAAAATGAACATA
Source organism: uncultured Hellea sp. (assembly GCA_905477785.1). Classification (GTDB taxonomy): domain Bacteria; phylum Pseudomonadota; class Alphaproteobacteria; order Caulobacterales; family Maricaulaceae; genus Hellea. Next base: position 14,167 of record CAJQGR010000060.1, on the reverse strand, counting down.
GATTATACTTACTTAGGTAAAAATCCGATTGATAAGCTAAAATTTTTAATGAAGGAATTACGAGAAAAATGCCCCTGGGATTCTGTACAAACATATGAAAGCATCGCTCCATATACGATAGAAGAAGCTTATGAAGTTTCAGAAGCAATAAATAATAAAGATATGAAAGCATTGAAAGAAGAACTTGGAGATTTACTTTTCCAAGTGCTCTTTCAATCTAAAATAGCAGAAGAAGATGAATTTTTTAATTTTGATGATGTATGCAATTCACTTTTCAATAAAATGATTACTAGACACCCCCATGTATTTGATCGCAATAGCGATAATTCAGATTTAAAATTAATTGAAAGATGGGAAAAAATAAAGGAAACTGAAAGGGATAAAAAAGGTTATGAAAGTATATTGGATGATATACCCGTTGCCCTCCCTGAACTTATGCGGGCAATAAAGTTGCAAAAAAGAGCGGCTCGTGTTAAATTTGACTGGCCTAATATAGATGGTGTCCTAGATAAAATAATTGAAGAGTCCAAAGAGTTAGCTAATGCAATAAACACTAAATCTTGTGAATCAATGAGAGAAGAAGTTGGTGATTTATTATTTACCTTAGTTAATCTATCTCGAAAACTTAACGTTGATCCAGAGTTAGCATTACGCGCTACTAATACAAAATTCATCAAAAGATTTAGCTATATAGAGAAAACTATAGATATTAGTGGAGCAGACATCAACAATGTCGCTCAAAGTAAACTTGAGGAGTTATGGTTGAAATCAAAAACTATTGGTTTATAAATTTAAAAAATGTGTTCGGAATTTACCGATATCAGAATCAGATAATTTCACTTGTATTTCACAATTACCATTACGGCGCATATCCTCTTTAATTACTGTTCCATTCTTGTACAACCAGGCTCTGGCTTTATAGTCACTAGGTGTAATATCTACTGATATAATTTCATCGCCCTTAGTAAGTTGTTTTTCAATTCCACCCCTTAGCTTAAATAAACCAGTAGAGTCTAAACAGCTAATTGGATAAGCTGAAATCCCTTCATCGATTTGGGATAAGGTTTCAGCTCGTTCAAAAATTAATTGTAGTTCATCTGGGTCAATTTTATCAACCTTATTCCACACCTCGATTATTGGCTGCCCATGTTTTGGGCCAGCATAAATAAGATCTAAAACCTTCAAAACTTCATTTTTTCTTCGTTCTGTTAAAGGATCACTTATATCACGGACATGCAAGATTAAGTCTGCTTCTTTTACTTCTTCTAGAGTTGCTCTGAAGGCGGTAATTAGATCAGTAGGCAAGTCAGATATAAAACCAACAGTATCAGACAAAACAGCAGACTGACTGTTCGGTAATTGCAATACCCTATGTGTTGTGTCCAACGTAGCAAATAACATATCTTTAGCTAAAACACCGCCTTCAGTTACCATATTAAACAACGAAGACTTACCAGCATTTGTGTAACCAACTAAAGAAACAACTTTTTCTGGAGCCCTTTTCCTTTTTTTTCTTTGGAGACCTCGGGTTTTTCTAACGTACTCCAACTCTTTCTTTAGCTTAGCCATCTTGTCGTTTAAAACTCTTCGGTCACTTTCAATCTGAGTTTCACCCGGACCTGCGAGTCCCCCTGTACCGCCACGTTGTCTTTCTAGATGAGTCCAGGTTCTAACAAGTCGAGACCTTTCATAACCTAGTCTTGCTAACTCAACTTGTAATTTACCTTCTTTAGTTGCAGCGCGTATTCCAAATATTTCTAATATCAATCCCGTACGGTCTATTACTTTTACTTTCCATAAACGTTCAAGATTTCGTTGTTGAACCGGTGACAAACTGGCATTGATTATAATGATTCCAGCTCCATGAACTAAACACTCATCGCCTATTTTTTTAATTTGACCAGACCCAAAGAAATTTGCAACTCTTAGATCTCTAATAGAAATTATTCTGGCGCTTTTAGTATCAACTCCTAGCGCATGGGCTAAGCCAATGACCTCATTTAAGTCATGCTCAACTTCATTCTTGCGGTGGTTGGAATATCTTGGATGATATACAAGAGCATTAATAAGTTTTTCATCTCTTTCTATCATGTAAAATTAAGTCTGAAATAAAGGTACATAAAATTTATTTTTCTTCATTAATAAAAAGTGATACAGATTCTGATGGCATAATTGTAGATATTGCGTGCTTATAAACCATTTGCATTTGTCCATCTCTAACAAGTAATATACAAAAATTATCAAACCATGTTACAACACCCTGTAATTTCACTCCATTTACCAAAAATATTGTCAATGAAGTTTTAGTTTTCCTAACAGAATTAAGAAATGTATCTTGAAGATTATTTTTTTTATCATCTGCCATAACATTTATCCTAGTTTAATTTAAATAACTCCAAAAGTAAGTAAAATTATGCACATATCCATTGCAAGTTATTTTAACGTGATTCTGACATTTAATAGGATATACTATCTGCAAAACGCTATTATTGCCTCCAAAAAGACGATGTGAACAAAATTAGTACAGCTAAAATTTCAACTCTTCCAGAAATCATAAAAAAAGATGAAATTATTTTTTGTTGGTCAGATAACTCTATAATAGAAAAGCCACTTTCAGGATTAATATATTGCAATAACGGTCCAAAATTACTTATGGAAGCAGCACCTAAAATTACTGAATTCTCAAACATAAGTCCGCTTGCGCCGAGAAGGCAGATACTTATTCCTAAAAATAAAGTATAGCCAAAAAAGTACATCCAGATCGATAAGAATGCCCTATCGGGTATATGTTGACCTCTAAAAAGTACTGGAAGCATTCGTGAAGGATGCGATAATCGCTTCATGTCAGTACCTAAATGCCTAAAAAGTAATAAAATACGTATAATTTTTAATCCACCCGCTGTAGATAAAGCAGACCCCCCTATTAAACATAGCGAAATGAGAATTACAGGCGGGACTGTTTCCAAACCATCGATTGCATAATTAAAACCAGTTGTACTGATGAAAAATATACTCTCAATTAGTATTGCAAAAAAACTACCAAAGGATCCATAAATCAAGCCAATTAAAAACAATACTAAAATAAAAACCATTAATACTTTATGCTCTATATTCTTAAAAAGACTATAAAATCCTCTCATACTTTTAAGTCGAAAACAATCATGCAATACAGCAACATTCATAGATCCAATTAAACAAGTTATTGATAATATAAATACACCAACATGATTTATATAATTACTCAGCGGCTCACTTTTAGGCATGAGACCTCCAGTAGATACTCCACTCAATGATAGACATAGTGCGTCAAACATATTTGAGCCTGAAAAAATCATCAGTAGCATTGAGAGAAAGGTTACTAATATATATATCACTCCAACTATTCGACCTATGCTTAAGATTCTTAAAAAAAGTTGCCCTTTCTCTAAAGTGAAGAGCAAAGACTTATGTATTCCAGTACCAAAAAGATTTAAAGCAGCTAGTACTACAACAGCAAATGTGGCAGCACATACTCCACCAAACCATTGCAAAATAGAGCGCCACAGGATTATAGCTTGCGATAAATCGTCAGTTATTAAAGATGAGGTACCCGTTGTTGTAAAAGCAGAAACTGACTCAAAATAAGCAGAGATAAAACCATCGGTGACTCCTAATACGATATAAGGTATCATACCAACAGCTGGCACAATAATCCAAAATAGTAATAAAAAAAGTAACGCTTCAGAATTACCTTCTCGATTTGAGGTATTATGGGTTAAGAGATTTAAGGTAAAACCAATTGTAAAGACAACCAGGCTAACAATTAAGAAGATAAATGAAGATTTATAATCGTCGAGAAAAAATATACAAAATGAGGTTAATCCTAATAAAGCTGCACAAATAACGAAGGTATTTCCTAGCCAATATATAATTCGTGTAACAGCCATTTTAGTTAATTAAAAATAATCTGAGCTTACACGAAATAATTGCTCTATTTCTTTCATTGCAATTTTTTCAGCAAGAAGAACAACGTGATCACCCGATTTAATTATAGTATCGGCAGTAGGATAAATCACTTTATCATCATGAATAATAGCACCTATAGAAATTCCATCTACAAGATTTGACTCAGAAATAGATTTCCCACACAAAGAAGATGTATCTAATACTTCACCTTCCATAATTTCTGCTTGGCCTTGTTCCAAAGAATAAACATCCAATATCTTACCTTGCCTCACATGCCTTAATATAGATGATATAGTAGTTGCTCTAGGATCTACAACCATACTTATACCTAGCTCAACCTGTAAATCTCTCATAGATAATTCATTTATTAAGCTAATTGTTTGTTTTGCTCCAATTTTTTTTGCGAGCACTGCGCAAAGAATATTAGTTTTATCATCATTAGTTAAACATATTACCAATTCTGAATTAGCTACTCCAGCTTCTTCTTGAATTTCAGAATCCATAGCATCACCATTTAAAATAACAGTGCGCTTGAGTGTTTCTGCAGCTATTTCAGCTTGCATTGCATCACTCTCTATCAATCGCACTCGAACATTGGAAATACTTTCCAGCTCCTTTGCAACATATGCACCAATATTGCCTGCACCTACTATTACTATTTGCCTTGCTAAATTATCCCTACTACCTGCAATTTCTAATAACCTTTCTGAGTGCTCTGATTTAGTTATAAAATAAGCATCATCTCCAACAATTAACGGATCATCTGGCAAAGGTGCAAATATCAATCCATCTCTCTTCACACCTACAACAGCGGCATGAAGTCCAGGAAAAAGATCAGGTATTTGCTTGATTGGAGTATCTATTATGGGGCAATCTTCATAAATTTTTATACCTAGCATAGTAACTTTTCCTCTTCCAAAACTTACTACATCAAATGCTCCAGGAGTTTTCAATCGCCTCAGTATAGATTGAGCAATTTCGATCTCAGGTGATATTATAATGTCAATAGGCATATTATCAGAGCTGTACAAATCTGAATACTCTTTCAATAAGTAATTCTGAGCTCTAACTCTTGCTACTTTTGTCGGAACACTGAAAAGTGAATGAGCTACTTGGCAGGCAATCATGTTAACTTCATCAGTGTGGGTAACTGCAATTATCATATCAGCATTTTCAACACCTGCTTGTTTTAATATTACTGGGTCTGAACCATGCCCCACTAAACCCTTGACATCCAAATCAGTAGTTATTTTTCTAATTAAAGATGGGGAAGTATCTACAACAGTTACATCATTATTTTCTGATGCTAAACGAGAAGCAATACCAAAACCAACTCGTCCTGCACCGCAAATTACAACTTTCATATCATAAATCCTTTAATTGATAAAAGTAATGGGTCCTTATTGGGTTATAATTTACTTTTTAATTCTGTTCCATCACGATCATTCGAGCTTAACCCTAGTGACTTAAGTTTACGATGCAAGGCTGAACGCTCCATACCAACAAATGAAGCTGTTCTAGATATATTTCCACCAAACCTTTGAATTTGCGCCTTTAAATAATCACGTTCAAAGTGCTCCCTAGCATCTCTAAGGGACAATGAAATCATTTTTTCATTTTCATTATGGCCTTTAGTTGACCTCACAACTGATACCTCTGGTGGTAATGTCTCAAGTGTTATAGGCTGGTTTGGGTCTCCAGTAGCTAAAATTAGTAGCCTTTCGACATTATTTCTTAATTGGCGGACATTACCAGGCCAATTATGTGCTTGAAGGGCTGCCATTGCATCTGCTCCAATTCTTCTTGCCGGTAATCCAGTCGATGACGCTAGTTGAGTAATAAAATGTTCAACCAATTCTGGAATATCTTCTCTCCTCTCTTTTAGCGGTGGCGCTTCTAAAGGCATCACATTAAGGCGATGAAATAAATCTTCTCGGAAATGACCTAAGTTTACTTCTTTAAATAAATCTCTTGAACTAGAAGTTATAACTCTTACATCAACTTGTACATCATGTTTTCCTCCCAGCCGTCTAAATCTCTGTTCTACCAAAAGCCTAAGTAACTTACCTTGTGTTTCAATAGGCATATCCGCAACCTCATCAAGGTATAGGGTTCCATTATGAGCACGTTCAAGTAAGCCTATTTTATTTAAGTTACCATCATCGTCTTCAACACCAAATAGTTCTTCCTCTACTCTTTCTGGGATAATAGATGCTGCATTCACCGCTTTAAATGGCCCTTTAGCGCGAAGTGAGTTTTCATGAAGCAATCTAGCTATGAGCTCTTTACCTGAACCAGATTGACCGGAAATTAAAACCCTTGAATTAGTTGCAGCAATTTTCATTATCTTTTGTTTTAATTGTACTACATGCGAAGAAGAGCCAACAAGAGCAATATCATGAAATGATCTACCCTTTAATTCTTCATTTTCACTTTTGAGTCGAGCATTTTCTAAAGCACGTTTACATGTAACTAAAAGTTTATCAGCCTTAAAGGGCTTAACAATATAATCATAAGCTCCTTTGCGAATTGCCGATACAGCGGTTTCAACAGTCCCATGACCACTGATAATGATAATTGGCATGTTTGGGTGAGACTTTTTTATTGAGTCGAGTAGCTCAATTCCATCCATAGAGCTACCCTTCAGCCAAACATCAAGTATCATTAATGATGGCTTACGTGATCTAAGTGCAGTGATTGCTTCGTCACTTTTAGCCGTTAGACGGACTTCATAACCATCATCTTCAAGTATGCCACCGATCATAGTTCTTATATCATCTTCATCTTCAACAATTAAAACATCGTACTTCATTAATTTACCTCAAAGTCTATATTGCTGTTTTTATTTGTTGAATTATTCTGAATTGAAATTTCAACAAGAGCACCTGGTTTATTATCAGTTCTATAATTTAATATAAGATTACCGCCATGATCCTCAGCTATTCGTTTAACTATGGCTAAACCTAAACCCGTTCCACTGTCTCTAGTAGTAACATAAGGCTCCAGTAAACGATCTTTATCTTGAGCCGGCCAACCTGTTCCATTATCAAAAATAGAAATAGTTACGAAATCTTCATCATATTTTACAATAGTATTAATTTTACCCGAGATACTGTCTATACCAATCTCATCAATACGCCTTAGGATAGATTCTCCAGCATTTTTGTATATGTTAGTTAATGCCTGAGTTATTAATCGTTCATCGCACATAATTTTAGAGGTATTAGCCTTATGAATTAAAACATCAAATTTAATGTCAGGAAAAGACACCCGTTGAGCAAATAATATATCAGAAACCAATGCTTTAAAGTCAACAGGACTATAGTTTGGTGCTGGCATTCGTGCAAATGCAGAAAATTCATCTACCATTTGCTCAAGTGAATTAACCTGTCTTATTATAGTTTGAGTACAATTCTGAAAAACATCCGGATCTGATTTTATTTCTTTTGAATACTTCTTCAAAAGCCTTTCTGCTGAAAGTTGAATTGGAGTTAATGGATTTTTGATTTCATGGGCAATCCTCCTCGCCACCTCTCGCCACGCTGAGTGCCTTTGGGCAGAAACTAATCTAGTCATATCATCAAATGTCATTACCCAACCCGTATCTTTACGAGATCCGGAATATGCATTTACACTTAGGTCGAAATTTCTGATGCCATTTATAGTTTTAAAGTTAACTTGATCTTCTATGCTTCCTTGTATTGAGTCTTTTGCTTTTATGAAAGCAGGTAAAAACTCAGGCAAGACTTGAGATATAGGGCTTCCTTCCATTTCGATGTCTCGCGAAGATAACAAACGTTTTGCAGATTGATTCATAATTGTAATTTTACCCGCCTGGTTCAAACCTATAACACCTGCTCGAACGCCTGATAGGACCGCTTCTGAAAATTGTCGACGCTGTTCAGATAAGTCATGTTCTCTAACAAGATCATCTCTTTGTGTGCTTAATTGATGTGTCATTTTATTAAATGCACTTCCCAGGTCCGAAATTTCTCCCCAATTTCCATCAACTTCAACTCTTGCCGTCATATCACCCAATCTAACTTTTTCTGAAGCATTTATCAAAGTTCCTAAAGGATTAATTATTCGATTTGCCAAAGATAAACCCAGCCAAACAGAGGTAAATAAAAGTAAGATTGCCGCCTCTAAGAAAGTTAAAAAGAAAATCTTATTCATAGACTTTTGATCAGCATTAAATCTATCAATTGCCTGCGAAGCTTTAGCTACTCCTGATAAACTTGAAAGAACGCGATTATTTGACCTGATAACACGACCTATAAACAAATATAAATTATCAAACCCATCAATTGGAGTAACTGCTATTAAATAATCAACATCATCTCTTTGAATAAAAGCAATATCATTAGGCTTCAAACTTTGAAAAACAGGCTTTAAAGGAATTTCAAATGAAGGGGAAATTGGGCTTTCTACACGACTTAAAACATAACCTTTATTATTCATAATATAAATAGCATCTAGATCTCTAACACGCGATATAATTTGTAAATCTGCAGTAAAAGAGATTCTAGAGTTTATATTTTGCCTTCTTAAACTTAGCTCTTTAACAACTATAGAGGCATCTTGAGCAAGCTCAGTTAATTCTTGCTTTACATAACCATCTAAAATTTCTCTAGCAGACTCCATATTTGATCTAACATTTGAACCAAATAAATCATTAATATTTTGACTAATTAAAGAAGTTGAAAATACTCCTACAATAATTGCTGGGGTTAGAGCTGATAAACTGAATATAGTTACAAACCTTCTGTGTAACATTGGGGCAGATTGATTTCTTTTTTTTGCAAATAAACTAAACCAAATACGAACTCCTAGATAAATTCCGAGAACTATTATTGGTATTAAATTAAATAACAAAATAGGGTATGACCAGCTAAACTGCTTGGGTTCATTTGAAAAAGCAAGTAAATTTCCAAGCACCAACAAGGTAATTGACAAAACAAATATTGTTCCAAAAATTATAAAAGTTGAAGCACTGGGCTGGTTACTGATTGCTTTATTATATTTTGTTATTAACTTTTTCATTATACCACTATAACTTATGAATAAATAAGTTGTGTTACTACATTACCTCACTGTTGCAATAAATCAACAATAGTTAATCAAAACGATTAAGAAAAAGTAAAATCAAGATATATCCAAAGCCTTTAGACGGCTACGAAGTGTATTTCTATGGATACCCAAATAATCAGCTGCCTTTGCTCTATTTCCTCCTGTTAACCTAAGCGCTTCAATTATAAGAGGCTTCTCAACCCAACTTAAAGCAATATTATAACTTGAACCGTTAACTTTATCGGGTTCAATGCTTAACAGCCTCCTGCAGGACGTCTCTAAAAGGGTTTTCAGCTGTTGATCTTGTTCTACCTTATCAGAATTCTCAATATCCTTAGTAAACTCTTGAAGAACCATCTCTGCTGTTATTAAATCATCGGAATATAATACAGATAATCGATTTACAAGGTTTTCAAGCTCACGCACATTTCCTGACCAGTTATGTCGGTGCAAAACATCAAGGGCTTCATTATCAAAGCGTCTACTTTTATTTGTAGATGCTCTTGATAAGAAATTTGCTGACAATTCATAAATATCTCTATCACGTTCAGATAGAGGCGGTATTTTAATTTCTGCAACATTTATTCTATAAAGTAGGTCATCTCGAAATTTTCCTTCACTTGCTAGTTTTCGTAGGTCTTTTCGCGTAGACGAAAGTAACCTAGGGCGGCTATTTGGCGGATTTAACTCTGACGCTGTCAAAAGAGCCAATAATTTTTCTTGTTGTTTAGGACTTAGCTCAGCAATTTCATCAATATAAATATCACCACCATTTACTTTTTGGAGGGTTAATGAAATATTTTCAAAATCTGTTTCTCTTAAAAATGGTAATTTTCTTCGAACACCACCATCATGAAGAAGCTTAGCCACCAAATCTTTTCCAGTTCCCACCTCACCTTGTATTAATACGGGTAGATTTCCAGCAGCAAATCTCGATATAGCTCTATATACTGGCTGCATAGCAGCACTGCGACCAATCATTGGGAGTTTACTTAACTCATCATTAATTTTTCTTTTCCTAGGGTTAACAGACAAGCCGGCCCTAAGTATGGCTTGAGTGACCTCTAATAAATCAAAAGGCTTAGGTATATATTCAAAAACTTTATGCTTTCCTGCTTTAAGTGCAGTGTTAACCGTATTGTTTGCACTAATTACAATAATAGGCATACCAGGTCTATTTTCTGATATTAACGGAAGATAATTAAATATTTCCGTACCACCCATCATCACATCAGTGAGAATTATATCACCCTGACCCAATCCTGACCACTTTAAAAGTGTTTCTGCATTATCTGTTGCTTTTACAGTATGACCAGCTCGTGTTAAGGCTTTTGATAATACTAAACGTACACTCGCATCATCATCAGCTAATAAAATTTCATATTTCATATTGTCTCTCTATCTGTCAATAAAAGTGAAAAAGTTGTTTTACCTGGCTCTGATTTAAACTCAACAATACCCCCATGAGCAGAAGCAATTTTTGCTACTAATGGGAGGCCTAGTCCTTGACCTTCTTTTTTACTAGTAACAAAAGGCTGAAAAACTTGATCTGAAATACTTTCAGGTATCCCTAAACCATTGTCAGTAACACTTATTTCTATAGGAAGATACTGTGCAGCCCCGTGCCCTTTACTAAGTCTACTTACACCACTTCTATATTTTGTCTCTAATATTACCTCTGGAGTACACTTGATTTCTGAACATGCCTCAGAAGCATTCTTTATAATATTTAGCATTGCTTGCATGAGGGTATCAGCATCTCCCATTATACTTGGAAGCGATGGGTCATAGCGTTCAGTGATAATTAAATCAGGGTTAGCTGACTGCACAACTCTTCTAGCATTACGTAGGATTTTGTGAATATTTACACGTGTGAAATTTACAGGATTTGGATCACCAAGCACCTCTATTTTATCGGCAAGCCTGCCGATGCGATCAATCTCAGAACTAATTAAATCGATTAAATCTTGCGCTTCTTTCCCTTCAACGTCCTGTTTAAGAAGTTGTGCAGCGCCTTTAATGCCAGATAATGGGTTTTTAAGCTCATGAGCTATTAAATAACCTAAACCAGAAACAGATTGATCACCTATATTTGCGGATATAGAACGAGAGCTTGAAGGCCAAATACTCAAACCAACATCTTGCCCACTAGGAAATACTGTAAGATGACATATTTGTTTATCATTTTTAATTAATTGAAGCGAGCAATCACGCACTAGAATTGGGGCTTCCGAATAATAGCACTTACTAATAATATCCTTGTTGGATTCATCAAATATTAATATATCTGAAATTTTAGAACCAATGATTTTCTTTAAAGACATCTTGGTCCATTGAAGGGCATTATCATTGACCCATACAATGCAATTATCATTTGGATTTATCAAAAATAATGGATATGGCCAATCATCTTTTAAATGATCCATCTCAGTATTATTACTCAATTAACTATCCTCACCAGCTTTTGAAAACGTAGTATTCAAAATGTTATACACAGCTGAGCTTTGGGACATTTGAACAATCGATGACTTAATTTCACTACCATTAATTAAGTTTAAATCATCTATGTAACCAATTAGATGCTTTCGAGCAATTTTTACACCCTTCTTTTCACCGTAAAAATTAATTATATCATTGTAATGATCTAAAACAATTTTCTTTTTATCACTTATTTTTAATTTCATAGGAATAACTGATCCATCTACGGCAGAAATTATTTCCTGTAACCTCCAGGGCGAACCAATAAGTGATCTTCCAACCATAACACCAGCAGCACAAGACTTATCCAATGCTTCGATAGCATCATGTGCAGTATTAATATCACCATTGACAAAAACAGGTATATCCACTGCATCTACTGTTTCTTTAACTGCACTCCAGTCCGCTTTTCCATCATAAAACTGACATCTCGTTCTTCCATGAACTACTATCATTTTAATTCCAGCCTCTTGAGCTTTAACTGCGAGTAATGGAGCGTTTAAGCTGTCATTATCCCAACCTAATCGCATCTTTAAAGTAACCGGGACATCTACAGAATTTATGGTGGCAACTATTAACTGAATAGCATTATCAATATCCCTCATTAGAGCAGATCCTGACATTCCTGATGTGACTTTTCTCGCAGGACATCCCATATTTATATCTATAAATGAAGCACCAGCCTCTTCTGAGAGCCTAGCAGCCTTAGACATCCAGTTTTTCTCACAACCAACTAGTTGAATTACTAAAGGGTCTATCTCACCCTTGCCTGAAGCCTTAGCTAACGTATCTGGTTTACCCATGGCCAGCATTCGACCTGCTACCATTTCCGATACAATAAGACCAGGGTTAAACAAATTTACAACACGTCTAAATGGCAAGTCTGTTAATCCAGACATCGGCGCAACTAAAACACGCGATTGTAATTCATACTTGCCAATTTTGGGCATAAAGGTCATTGTGCATATATAGTATAGTTAGACCACTTGCACAATAATTCATCAGTATGACAAGAGTAAAAATGACAAGAATTGCACAAATAATAGTCGCGGCGGGCAAAGGTGCACGATTAGGTAGCACTACACCTAAACAATATCTTAAGTTAGCAGGAAAACCGTTAATCGCACACACTATTTCAGCAATGAAGTCATGCAATAGAATAGATGAAACGATTGTAGTAGTAGATAAAGATGATAAATTTATATTAGAAATAGTAAATGACTATAAAAACATGCGTATTGTAACAGGTGGAAAAACAAGGGCTGAATCTTCAATGGCTGGATTATTAGCTCTTTCAAAAAACCCACCAGATATTGTACTTATACATGATGCAGCACGCCCCTTTGTTTCCAAGTCTGTTATTAATGACGTTCTATCTAATTTAAAAAAAAATACAGCAGTAGCACCTGCCCTACCAATTGTTGATGCACTAAAAACAATAGATGGAGATAAGGTTAATAGAAAATCACTATATAGAATTCAAACACCACAAGGCTTTAATTATAAAGAAATAATAGAAGCTTATAGAAATTTAGAATCGCAGACTATACCTGACGATGATATTGAAGTCGCTAAATTATCAGGTCTCAATATTTGTTACTCGGCAGGTGACCCCGATAATTTTAAGGTTACATATCCAAAGGACTTTGAGAAAGCAAAAAACATGGTTTTATCAGATTATTACATTGCAACGGGAAACGGGTTTGATGTACACAGATTGGCAACCGGAAATCAAGTTTATCTATGCGGCGTACCTATAAAATGTGAATTTAGTCTCATAGGACATTCAGATGCAGATGTTGCTCTTCATTCTCTAACTGACGCTATTCTGGGAACTATAGCGTTGGGTGATATTGGTGACCACTTCCCGCCCTCAGACCAGAAATGGAAAAATGCAAAATCTGAAAAATTTTTATTATTTGCCTTAAATGAATTAAATAAATTAGGGGGAGTACTGCAACACATAGATATAACAATAATCTGCGAACAACCAAAAATTAAACCATATAAATTAATAATGAGAGAGAAATTATCGCAGATTTGCAATCTACCAATTAAGCAAATCAGTGTAAAAGCAACAACAACTGAAAAATTAGGTTTTACCGGTAGGAGTGAAGGAATAGCTGCACAAGCCACGGTAACTGTTAAATTGCCATCATGAATATCAATAAAGTAAATCGTTTAATGCGTGACGAGGCTGAAAAACTTTTATTTATTTTCGACAAAAATAATCTTAGTCTTAGTACAGCAGAAAGCTGCACTGGTGGTCTTATATCAACTACTTTAACATCTATATCTGGTGCATCTTCAGTTTATATGGGCGGCATTATCGCATATGACAATAAGGTAAAAAATAAAATTCTAGGAATACCAAAAAACATATTAGATATGTCTGGAGCGGTTAGTTCAGACGTAGCAGAAGCAATGTCAGAAAACACAATTAAAATGTTCAAAACTGACTTTTCATTATCAGTTACTGGAATTGCCGGACCTAATGGAGGGTCAAAAATAAAACCAGTCGGAACTATTTGGGTTGGCATTTCCTATTTAGTTAAAAAAAATATAATAACTGAGTCAAATTTGTTTTGTTTTGGACAGAAGAGCAGAGAACATATTAGAGCTTTAACTTGTTATGAAACAATTAAATTAATAAATTCCATAGTATTAAATAACA
>CAJQGR010000059.1 GCA_905477785.1 uncultured Hellea sp. | reverse complement strand
AGCAAGAATGAAAATTTCTACAAATAGGTCCGGAATAGACAGAGCTATTAATGAAATACCAGATGCCCTAATAAATGACACTTCTCTTAATTATGAGCGGTCTAAATGGCGCCGAGTCAAGAAATCAAAAGACTATGCATTACCATTAATAAAAAAAATAAACGCTCCTGTTGAAAACCTCAAAGGTAGGCAGCTCATTTGGCTTGAAAAACGTATATATGTTCGTTGGCTCATAGAGGAAGAAAGATACGAAGAAGCCTATGAACTGTGCATTAATCACGGTCTGGAAAATGGTGCTTGGTTTGCGGAAGCAGAATTTACCGCAGGATGGTTAGCTTACACTAGACTTAATAAACCACAATTAGCAAAAAAGCATTTTGAAACGCTTAATGCAGGCGTCTCTCTATCAGTTTCCTCAAGCAGAGCGCTTTATTGGCTAGGACGTACAAGTGAAACACTTAAAGATGCAAATGCTAACAATTATTTTATGGAAGCCTCAAAGTATACAAATACATTTTATGGGCAGTTGGCATCAAATGTGATTAATGGGGTAGGATATCAATCAATTTTACCATCAGAAATTGATACGAAGAACTTTGAAAAAAGCTTTTCTATGGACCCAAGAATAAGGGCAATGAATTTATTAGGCGAACTTGGGGAAGAAGACTTATTTACTAGCTTCTCATTTCATATGGACGATCAATTTGATGATGAACAACAACTTACTCTGCTATCTAAGTTAAGTTCAAAATATGATTATATGCGCCCTTCTGTTAGAGCAGCAAAGCAAGCATCACGTTTTAAAAAAATGCTAACGGAGTCAGGATACCCATTAATCAGTGAAATAGAAATGCTGTCTACAGATTTCGACATACCATTTGTTTATGCAATAGCGAGGCAAGAAAGCGAATTTGAATACAATGTTATAAGCTCAGCTAAAGCTTATGGAATGATGCAAATGATTAATAGTACTGCAAGAGAAACAGCTAAAAAACATAATATGGATTATTCACGTTCAAAATTAATAGCTGATAGAGATTATAGCGCCAAGTTAGGGGCTTTACATCTCAACGATTTGCTCGAAAGATTTGATGGTTCGTATATATTAGCAGCTGCGGCCTATAACGCCGGAGCCCATAGAGCTAAATACTGGATATCTAAATATGGAGACCCGCGTTCTAGTGAGATCAATACAATAGATTGGATAGAATCAATACCGTTTTCTGAAACACGTAATTACGTACAAAGGGTTATGGAAAACCTTCAGATATATAGGGCTAGAAGAAATAATAATAAATTTTCTAATCAAATAACTAAAGATATAAATATAAGTAATTAGAAAAATCTGCTTATTTCTAAAGATATATTGATCTATAAATTTCTAATAAAACTAAAGAAAATTTTTATAAATCACAAAGCTAATGTTTCATCCGCGCTACATGCAACGGAATTATCGACGTTACCACCGGATAATATCACGCATATAGTTTTAATATTTGTATATTTACTCATATCACCCTTTAACAATGAAGCTAAGGCAACTGAACCTCCAGGTTCAAGTTGTAAGCCTGTTTCTTTTTTAAAAATAGCCATAGAATAGAGACATTCATTATCTGTGACAGTAAATACATTTGCTAAGGATTTTTTATTAATTGGCCATGTTAAATTACCAGGCTTTGGTGTCATAAGAGCATCACAAATCGTATTATTCGTAGTTAATACCGCTTTCCTTTTGTTAGACAAAAGAGATAACTGATGATCATTATATAAATATGGTTCAGCACCATAAATTTTAGTTTTAGGTGACAACTCTTGCATTGCCAAACTTATACCAGCACACAACCCGCCCCCCCCTAGACATGTTATCAAGCCATCAAAATGAATACCACTTTTAGCAATCTCTAGTCCAACTGTACCTTGACCTGCAATAACATAAGGATCATCGTAACTGGGAACATATATATATCCGTATTTTCTTGACAATTGCTTAGCAATTTCCTCTCGACTTTCAGTGTGCCTATTATAAAAGTATATTTTTCCGTTATAACGCTTTACACCTTTGATTTTCACAACTGGTGCATCAGTAGGCATAACAATATGAGATGAAATATTTAACTCTTTTGCAGCTCTTGCTATACCTTGAGCATGATTACCTGAACTCGTAGCCACAACACCCTTTAGTTTATCAGCGCCCGATAAATTTGCTAAACGATTAAATGCCCCCCTATATTTGAATGAGCCACTTTTTTGAATACATTCAGGTTTAAACCAGACTTTTTTTTGAGTTATAATATCAATAACATCAGAGCGAATTAAAGGAGTTGGAAAAAGGTTTCCGTTTAATACACTAGCAGCTTTTTCAATATCTTGAAAAATTGGTTTATTTACGCTGATATTTTTATAACGATTATTCATATGCTTATTGACACTAACTGAATCTACATAAATAAAACACCCAAATTAAAAACTTTATTGGGGGTAGGTCTATGCAAGGCTTAATGATGAAACAAGAGCTAATGATTAGTGATCTTATAGAACATGCATCAAAGGTTCACTCGACGCGTGAAATTTATACTCTTAATTCCGATATGAGCGAGCATCGCTATACCTGGGCAGATTGTGCTGTTCGGGTAAAAAAACTTGCAAATGCACTTTTAAAAGCAGGAGTTAAAAAGGGTGATCGTGTAGCTACAATTGCATGGAATAATTACCAACATATTGAAATATATTATGCAGTATCTTCAGTTGGGGCTATTGTGCATACTATAAATCCACGCTTAAAACCTGATCAAATATCATGGATGGTGAATCATGCAGAAGATTGTTTTGTATTTTTTGATAAAACATTTTCGCCGATTGTACACGCAATAGCCAATAGTTGTAATAGCGTTGAACATTGGATTTGTCTTACAGATAAACAAAATTTACCTGATATTGATACACATATAATAGATTATGAGGGTTTTATAGTTAATGCATCTGAACAAATTATATGGGAAAGGTTTGATGAAAATACAGCCTGTACACTTTGTTACACCTCAGGAACTACAGGAAACCCTAAAGGAGTTCTTTACTCTCATAGATCAACAGTTTTGCACGCAATGGCTGGATCTTTTCATGATGTTATTGGTGCTGGATCTCGAAGTGTAATACTTGCTGTTGTTCCTATGTTTCATGTGTCAGCTTGGGGTTTAATTTATTCAGCAGCAATGATTGGAGCTAAACTTGTAATGCCAGGACCGGGCCTTGATGGTGAAAGTATGTGCAGAATGATTAACCAAGAAAATGTATCTCTTATGGCTGGCGTGCCTACGGTATGGCTAGGAGTTTACAATTACGCTAAAGAGAATAACATTAAACTTAGTAGTGTTAAAAAAGCTTTAGTTGGGGGCTCAGCACTACCAGAGTCGCTCTTAAGAGCATATGAACAAGATCTAGGAATTCCAATGCAGCAAGGCTGGGGTATGACTGAGACCTCACCAATAGGTTGTACGTACACACCTCACCCTGATACAGATCTAAATGATTATGATGCCACCGTCAGTGATAAGTTGCTTGCTGGGCGCAGAATGTTTGGTGTTGATATGCGTATTGTCGATGATGAAAACAATATATTAGCAGAAGATGGAATTGCGGAAGGCCATCTACAAGTCAGGGGACCTTGGGTTGCAAGTGGGTATTTCAAAGGGGATGGTGCAGATAGTTTCACCAGTGATGGGTGGTTCGCAACTGGTGATGTCAGTAAATTACATCCATCTGGCTTTATGGAAATCACTGATAGATCTAAGGATGTAATTAAGTCAGGAGGAGAATGGGTTAGCTCAATTGATGTAGAGAATGCAGCGTCTGATCATCCGGAGGTTGCAATGGCTGCCTGCATCGGGATAAGACACGAAAAATGGCAAGAAAGACCTTTTCTTATTTTGCAACCCGTTCCCGGAAAAAAACCCAATAAAGAAGAAGTAAAATCTTATATACTAGCTAAATGCGCTAAATGGTGGATGCCTGATGAAATTGTCTATCAGGACGAGTTACCACTTGGAGCAACTGGAAAAATTCTTAAACGAGAACTAAAGATAATTTATAAGGATTATTATACAAATAAATGATTTTTAATTTAGTAATTATTTCCGAGACCAAATAACTTCCCATTTTCTGTAATAATTACTGCAATTAAAGAAGATATGCCTAGAATTATAAATCCAATTAAAATTGGAATCACTGTTCCATTAAAATTACTTGAAACCATAAACCCAAAAACACTTGATACAGCGGTAGTAAAAAAACCATACAATGCACTTGCTGTACCAGCTTTATCGCCCTGTGTTTCCATAGCAATGGCAGAAAAATTTGCACCTAACATTCCAAAACAACCAAATGTTAAGGCAAACAACGGAAGAAATATAAATAATTGTTCTCCAATAAAACAACATATCAATAAATTTACAAAAGAAAGAAAAACAAATAGAATCAGTGCTAAATGGCTTATTCTACGCATTCCAATTTTATCAACAATTCGAAAGTTGATGAAATTAGCCAATGCTAATGTACCTGCTATTATAGCAAACCATAAAGAAAATAAACTTCCAGAGTCAAATACATCATTAAATATTTGTTCAGCCGAAGCAATAAAAGCAAAAAGAGCAGCATATATAAAACCGCTAGAGATCATATAACCCGTCGTAACAGGGTCTTGTAAGACTTTAAAAAAAACATTAGTTGAATGCCTGAATCCTATGCTTCCTTTAGTTGAATTTTCTAGAGTTTCAGGAAGTCTATAGTGCACCCATATAAATACCAATATACCTACAATGCCAAGAATTCCAAATGTCCATTTCCATCCGGCAACAATCATTACGCCCTGGCCAATTACTGGCGCAATGATTGGTATTATCATAAACACAGTCATAACAAGAGACATAATTCGAGCCATGGCGCGACCAACGGTTAAATCCCGCACTATAGATATTGCAATAACTCTTATTCCTGATGCAAATACTCCTTGGAATAACCTTGCTAAGCACAGGAAGTAAAAGCTGAAGGTAAACATACATAAAAAAGCGAAAAATACATACGCAACCATACATAATTTCAAAAGATTTCTTCTTCCATATTTATCAGTAATTGGTCCAAAAAATAATTGCGGGACTCCAAATCCTAGAATGTATGAATAAATCAACCATTGTTGATTATTTCCAACAACCTTATAGTGATCAGCAATAACGCCCATAGCTGGTAGCATAATATCTATGGCAAACGCATTCATTGCCATTAATGCCGCTATAAGAGATATAAACTCCCAAATATGCATCGAAAAGTTTGGATGATTATTTTTATTAATCATAAATAAAAGGCTAAATAAGACCTGCCAAAGGTGAACTAGGGTCAGCATATTTTTTCATTGGCATTCTGCCGGCCAAATAAGATTCTCTACCTGCTATCACAGCATGTTTCATAGCTAAAGCCATTCTTATTGGATTTTTAGCATCCGCAATAGCTGTATTCATTAAAACACCATCGCATCCAAGCTCCATTGCAATAGTTGCGTCCGATGCTGTCCCA
This sequence comes from uncultured Hellea sp., assembly GCA_905477785.1. Classification (GTDB taxonomy): domain Bacteria; phylum Pseudomonadota; class Alphaproteobacteria; order Caulobacterales; family Maricaulaceae; genus Hellea. The sequence goes on along the minus strand of CAJQGR010000059.1, from coordinate 8,061 downwards.
ACTCCTGCATCAACAATAACAGGAACCTTTGATTGTTCGACAATTAATCTAATATTGACTTTATTTTGAACGCCAAGCCCTGAACCAATAGGTGCCCCAAGAGGCATTATTGCTACGCACCCCATAGTTTCTAGTTTTTTAGCAAATACAGGATCGTCTGAACAATAAACCATAACTTCAAAGCCATCCTTTATAAGTAAATCAGCTGCTCTCAAAGTTTCTTCCATGTCCGGATATAAATGTTTGGGGTCAGATAATACCTCAAGCTTGACAAGGTTCCAGCCTCCAGCTTCTTTAGCTAGCCGAAGGGTTCTAACTGCATCTTCACCTGTAAAACAACCAGCTGTATTGGGCAGATAAATCGTTTTTTTGGGATCAATAAAATCAACAAGCATAGGCTTATTAGGGTTCGAAACATTTACTCTTCTGACTGCAACAGTCACCATTTCAGCACCAGAGGCATCAAGAGCATCAGAGTTTTGCTTATAATCTATATATTTTCCTGTACCTATTATTAAACGCGAATTAAATTCGTAACTGCCCAATTTAAGGGTATCATCGGATTTAATATAATTTTTCATTACCCGCCACCTATGAAATGTATGATTTCGATTATATCGCCATCATTTAATATTGCTGTATTAAATGATGATTTAGAGACGATTTCGCGATTCCGTTCAATGGCTATTTTATTAGCTGGCAATTTTAAATAATCCAATAAGTCTTGCATAGTCATATTTTCTATTAAGTTATCATATATTTTACCGTTCACAGTTAAATACATACTTTATTCCTTTGATATAGAGGCTTGTGGATAGAGCATTGTGAGGTTAACATGATAGAAACGAGAGATTCAATGACAAAAATCATTTACATCATAAATGGACCTAACTTAAATTTATTAGGCACAAGGGAGCCAGAAATATATGGAAGATCAACCCTTAATGACATTGAAAAAGAATGTATAAAATATAGTAAAAACATAGGCTTAAACATAATATTTAAACAAAGTAATATAGAAGGTGAAATAGTTAATCTTATACAAAAGGCAGGAGATTTGGCATCTGGTTTAATTATAAATCCCGCTGCATATACTCACACATCAGTAGCCATTCATGACGCAATAAAAACACTGACAATTCCTTCTATAGAAATCCATTTATCACAGCCAGCTAAACGTGAAAGTTTTAGAAATAAGTCATTTGTTGCAGAAGCAGTGAATGGAACTATTAGTGGTTTTGGCTTAAATTCATATTTACTAGCTATTAAAGCTATAGATGATTTATTAAAAACCTAATATGGAGTCATAGATAAAATGACAAAATCTAATTTAAAAACCACATTGAATTCTATTAAAATGGTACGAGAGCTAACAAAAATTCTTAATGAAAATGATCTTTCGCAAATAAAAATCGAAGAAGGAGACATCAAGATTGTACTATCAAGAAAAAGCCAATCATTATCTAACGGCTTTCAAGATGAAAAAAGTAAAATACAAGAAAATACAGAATCGTTAAATACAAAAATTAATAAAAAAACTATAGAAGATATTAATGATCTTTCTTCTCAATTAGATGCCGTTAAATCGCCTATGGTGGGTACTGCATATACAAGACCCTCACCTGATGCAGACCCCTTCGTAAAGGTTAACGATAAAGTTAAAGAAGGTGATACCATTATTTTAATAGAGGCAATGAAGACCTTCAATTCTATAACTGCTTCAAAATCAGGTACAATTAGAAAAATTATCATAGAAAATGCACAACCAGTTGAGTTTGGCGATCCACTATTCATCATAGAATAAATTATGCCTGGTTCAACAAAATTCAAAAAAATATTGATCGCTAACAGAGGTGAAATAGCACTCAGAATTCACAGAGCTTGCAAAGAAATGGGTATTAATACTGTGGCGGTGTATTCGGAGGCAGATCGTGAGGCAATGCATGTAAGATTAGCTGATGAAAGCGTTTGCATAGGACCAAATAGTGCAACAGAAAGCTACTTAAATATACCCGCTATTATAGCAGCTTGTGAAATTACTAATGCCGATGCTGTTCACCCAGGATATGGCTTTTTATCTGAAAACGCAAGGTTTGCAGAAATTGTTGAAGCTCATGGAATGGAATTCATCGGTCCCACAGCGAAGCACATACAGATAATGGGCGATAAAATAACTGCTAAAGATACAGTTAAAAAAGCTGGTATTCCAGTAGTTCCCGGTTCTAATGGAGGAGTTTCATCGTATGATGAAGCTAAGAAAATTAGCGATAAATTAGGCTTTCCATTATTAGTTAAAGCTGCATCTGGCGGCGGTGGACGGGGCATGCGTCTCGCGAATAAAAGTGAAGATCTAGAAGAAGCAATTAATTCTGCTCAACAAGAAGCTATTGCGGCTTTTGGTGATGGCACTATTTATTTAGAAAAATACTTAACAAACCCTAGACACATAGAAATTCAAGTCCTCGCTGATAAACATGGAAATGTTGTACATCTTGGTGAAAGGGATTGCAGTCTACAAAGACGAAATCAAAAGATACTTGAGGAAGCGCCCTCGCCTTGTTTATCTGCCAAAGAAAGAAACAAAATTGGAAGCATAGTAACAAGAGCAATAAAAAAAATAGGATATCGTGGTGTAGGAACAGTAGAGTTTTTATTTGAGAAAGGAGAATTTTACTTCATAGAAATGAATACTCGTTTGCAAGTTGAACATCCGGTTACTGAAGAAATTACCGGAATAGATCTAGTTAGAGAGCAAATACGCGTGGCATCTGGTTTACCGCTTAATTATGCGCAAAAAGATATAAAGCTTAAAGGTCACAGTATAGAGTGTCGAATAAATGCAGAAAATTCAAAAACATTTGTACCATGCCCTGGTAAAGTAATAGATTTTCATGCGCCCGGAGGAATGAATACCCGTTTTGATAGTGGCTTATATAGCGGTTATACTATTCCTCCTTATTATGATAGTTTAGTTGGTAAACTAATCGTTTGGGGAAATACTCGTGAAGGCGCACTATTTAGATTAAAAAGAGCTCTAGGAGAAACGGTCATAACAGGAGTTCAAACTACAAAAAAACTACATGAAGACTTACTAGACGATCCTGATTTCAAAAAAGGTGAATATGATATTCATTGGCTTGAAGAGTGGCTTGATAAAAAAAAATCAAAATCTGATTAATTTATTCAGAATCGTGGGCGTTGATATAACATTTGTCTAGGGGCATAATTATCTCCTCTACGTAGAAAAGTTGAAAATAGAGCTAAGATAGATAAATAAACTTTTCTTATTATGCTGGAGCTTACCCTGGTAGACCAAATCTTTGGTCCTTGATTTTTTATTTTATTACCGATATCGCGATAAACGTAAAGCGCAGCAGACATTGCCCATGCACAACGAAACGGTAATGCCTCTATACCAACCTTTGAACTTTTATAATATTCATCAGCTATACTTAATTGTGATAATACCGCACGATGTAAGACAGCTAAGTTATTATGATCTATTAGCTCTTTAGCAGAGCCATTAATAGCTGTATCTAAAAATAATGATTGTGGTAAAAAAACTCTATCAGCTTTAGCATCATCAATTACATCTCTTGCGATATTAGTTAATTGAAAAGCTATACCTAAATCACATGCCCGATCCAATACAGCTTCATCTTTTACACCCATTATTTTTGCAATCATTATACCAACAACCCCAGCTACATAATAACTATAGTCAAGGACATCTTCAATAGTCCGGTAAACACGACAATTAGCATCCATAGAAAATCCCATTAATAGTTGCTCGGGATATTTATGCTCTATATCATTTTCATTAATGACTTTTGCTAATCCATCGAATATTGGGTCATTCATAAATTTTCCAGATAGAGCTTCAGTAGTTTTTTTACTTAAATAACTCAAGCGGTCTAATTGCCCATCCTTATAATTAGATAATTGCCCATGACCCATTTCTTGACCATCAATTATGTCATCACAATACCTGCACCATGCATAAAGCATTGCGACAGAATCTCTATAGCGTTTTGGTAAAAACCTTGAGGCTAAAGCAAATGATTTAGATCCCTGATTAATACTTTTGTAAGCCTGCTCTGTTATAACATCCATGTTTAAAGCAAACTTCCATTTAAAATTAAATTAATTAAAAAAATCATCACTTATAACTCCTGAAGTTGCTTTAGCAGCTCCTATAACACCAGGAAGACCTGCCCCTGGGTGAGTTCCGGCTCCAGTAATATACATATTAGTTAACACGTCATCACGATTATGAGGTCTAAACCATGCAGATTGCGTTAATATAGGTTCAACAGAAAATGCACTTCCTAAGTGAGAATTCATAATATCTCTAAATCCAAATGGAGTGAGTGTATGTAAAACTTCTAAGTTTTTATTTAAATTTGGTATCGCGTGCTCTTCTAAATAATCAAGTATTTTTTTAGTATATGATGGCCCAACATCATCCCAATCAATATTTGCATTTCCTAAATGAGGAACTGGCGCTAAAACATAATATGAAGACTTTCCATCTGGAGCCATAGATTTATCTGTAACGCAAGGTGCATGAAGGTATAATGAAAAGTCATCAGAAAGCTTTCCACCTTTTCCAAATATTTCCGCTATTAATTCCTTATATCTTTGACCAAAAAGAATTACATGGTGCTTTAATCCTTCGGGTGTTGGCTTTTTAAGACCAAAATAAATTACGAATAAAGACATAGAGTGACGTTTTTTACTTAATGAGTTTCCATATTTTAAACCTCTTGGATGCGATCTCAGCAACTTTCTATAAGTATGCACAACATCAGCATTGGATGCTACGAGATCCGAACTAAATAATTTTCCATTCTTCAAACTTACTCCGGTAACTTTATTTCCAGATGTTAATATCTCATCAACTTCGGAGTTGAGAATAACTTCTCCTCCTATATCCTTAAATAATGAAATTAAACCATTCACAAGAGAACCAGTACCACCTTGAGCAAACCATACTCCACCCTTTCTTTCAAGCGCATGTATCAAAGCATATATTGAACTTGTAGCGAAAGGATTACCACCAACTAACAATGATTGAAAAGATAATAACTGCCGGGTTTTTTCATTTTTTACAAACTTAGAAACTTGTTTATAGACACTTCTATCCGCTCTTAATCTCATCAACTGTGGTGCAGCAGCAAACATTTGACTTACCTTCAAGAAAGCAGTTGTGCCTAGTTTTTCATAACCCTCCCTGTAAAGATCCTTGGAGTATTCAAGAAATTTACGATAACCCATTATATCTTTCGAGTTTCTTTCTCCAATTTGTTTTTCAAGAAATAATTGATCGTTATTATAATCCAGGACCTGACCATCCTCCCATTGCAGTCTATAAAAAGGATCAACTGGTAATAACTTTACATAATCTTTCATTTCCTTACCACTAACAGTAAATAACTCTTCGATACAATCAGGGTCTGTTATTACCGTCGGACCACCATCAAATTTATATCCATCAATTTCATAAACATATGCTCGCCCCCCAGGTTTATCCCGGTTATCAATCAATAAAGTTTGAAAACCCATGCTTTGCAAACGAATAGCCAATGAGATTCCTCCAAAGCCAGCACCAATAATTATTGCTCTTTTTTGACCTAAGTTATCAGTAAATAGCTCTTTACTATTTTTGTCCATTTTAGTCTCTTTTTGAATGTTCTCGGGCCATAAAAGCCCTTTCAGAAAAGTAATATAACGCCTTATGTACGGGCACTGGAGGTTTTCCGATTAAAATACGCAACATATCTTTTTTATAAATATTTCCTGAGTAAAAACGTTTTATTAAATTTTCGGATAATGTATAAAATCTTTCAAGAACAAAATGTCTTTTAGATGATACAGCCGCTCTAAACAAAAGCCTATTTAGCAACCGAAAAAATTTATCTCTTTTATATGTGTGGAGTTTATATTTTCTAATTTTTGAACTTATTTCCAGAGAATTATTTTTATTAGTTTCATTAATAAATGCACTTACTTTATCTGACAACCTAACGGCTTCCGGCAAACTATAACCAGTTACTGGATGATAAAAGTTACCTCTCATACCTATTTTGATTGGCTCGTTATGTTTTGCTTCTAATTTTTCGATAAGTTTAATATCTACAGATAAGGCTATTGGTAAAATTCCTTTTTCTACTCTGATTACTTTATGTTCAATCCAGTTTTTTGTTTCTATGTATTCATTAATTCTTTTGTTATATTCACCTTCATGAAAATTGTTACCATCTGAATAATACGTATCCTCAATAAGAATCTTATTTTGACTAAAGGGTAAACAATAAATAAATCTATAACCATCATACTGAGGTACAGTTGCATCCATAATTATAGGATATTTCAAACCATGAGGTTTTTTAGTCTCAATGGTGATACCATAAAATTTTTGAAAGCCTAGTTTTATACTCTTATCAAATGTGAACCCGCGCGCATCAAATATGTAATCACCAGTAATTTTTTTGCCATTACATATAATAACTTCAGAACTTGTCATTTTAATGACTTTAGTATCTAAAATAAGTTTAAGTCTGCCTGATTTAATAAAAGGTTCAACACAAGCTCTTAAAGAATTACTGTTACCGGAGCAGTAAGGTATATTTAACCTTCGTGAAGAACCGTTAAATTTCACATCATATTTTTCCCAAGTATGTTCAATAAATGGATTAAGCCACTTATGTAGAGAAGGATTAACATCACTAATATTAAAAGACCAAGTATGGTCACCTCCAATAACGCTTTTCGAGTCAATAATAGTCACTGAGACCTGGGAGTTTGATGATAGGCATTTCCATGCTAACATTAGTCCTGATAAACCGGCGCCAGCTACTACCAATTTTACCTTATTGGTATCTTTGTCTATTGGTTCCATTTTTTTACATTATCCATAATTACCATTTTTAAAAATTTCGTTTTACTTTTTCCTAATTAGATAAAGAAGATAACTAATGTGGTAAACTTTTATTAATTTTGATAAGAAATATCAGGCTTATAGTTTTCATCATGTTTAGCTAAAACTTCGGAAGCGTAAAAGGTAGTTTTTCCATTCATAAACCCAGAAATGATAACTCCCTGCCCTTCACGAAATAAATCAGGTAAAACACCCTTATAGATAACAAGTACTTCGTCTGTCATTTCCTTCTCAAAGTCTTCAATATTAAATTTTGTAATTATACCCTTCTCTCTTACAATTGATCCATTTTTGACTATACCACCAAGCCTGAAAGTCTCTGACTTGGGCTCAAAATTAATCTTTGTGATATCACTAGGGTTATAAAAAAATTGTGTATTTTCTTTTAAAGCTTGCAATAAAAGCCCAATACCAAGTATTAAAATTGTTCCAAAGAATAAAACAAGCTTTATTCTTTTTTTATGTTTAGGTCTTATCATGCTTTACTGTCCAAACTGTCGCTTTGTAATTAACCACACATATATGCTAAAACAAGGTTAAATAAATAACATATTGATAAAAGAAAATGAAAAACCTTTTCCCATTTATTAAAAAAGAAATTAAAATTGAGATTAATAACTTATCAATATCTCGAGGCAATCAAGTGCTGTTTAATAATTTAACAAGCCTTATAACAAATCATGACCTTGTCATAGTAAGAGGCGACAATGGTATAGGTAAGACTTCATTATTAGAGGCAATATCTGGTTTTTTAACGCCTTCTATTGGTGGGATTAAAATATACAGTTCTGGAAATAAAAAATATTCAAATGAGATAATAGCGTACCAACCAAGCTCCAGTTATTGTAAACCCCTATTGACTATAAAAGAGGATTTAAGTTTTTGGGCAAATATCTACAGTAATGATAAATTAGTTGATGATGTAATCAGATCTGTAGAATTACAGAATATTTCAAATTTACAAACACAAAGTCTATCAACAGGTCAAAAAAAGCGTTTGGAAATAGCAAAAGTTATAATTAGTCAAAAACCAGTTTGGATATTTGATGAACCCTATGCTGGCATGGATAACAATGGAGTAAACCTCATTGATACTATATTAAAATCCCATGTTAATAGAG
>CAJQGR010000058.1 GCA_905477785.1 uncultured Hellea sp. | reverse complement strand
TACCATCACCCGTATCTTTTTTTTCTGTTAGATTGAAGTGCTTTAAAGTCACTATCAGCATGATAGGACGAACGTGTTAGAGGAGTAGCTGAAACAAGAAGAAAACCTTTGGCTTTAGCTATAATTTCGTAACTCTTAAATTCTTCAGGGGTTACAAATCTATCAACAGCTACATGCTTTCGAGTGGGTTGGAGATACTGACCTATTGTAAGAAAATCAACCCCAGCAGAACGCATGTCATCCATCACTTGCATAACCTCCTCTTTTGTTTCACCAAGACCAACCATAATGCCAGACTTAGTAAACTGATTTGGGTCACGTTGTTTAACTTTATCCAACAATCGGAGTGAATGATAATAGCGAGCCCCTGGTCTTATCTTTAAATAAAGCCTAGGGACTGTTTCAAGGTTATGGTTAAACACATCGGGTTTCGCATCAATAACTGTTTCTATAGCTCCTTTCTTGCGGAGAAAATCTGGAGTAAGAATTTCTACAGTTGTTTCAGAGGACATCTCTCTAATTGCCGATATCACTTTTACAAAATGCTCCGCACCCCCGTCAGACAAATCATCTCTATCCACCGATGTAATAACCACATGATTCAAACCCATTTTTTTTACAGCTTCAGCTATTTTTATGGGTTCTTGATTATCTATTTCATTTGGAAGACCTGTCGAAACATTACAGAAAGCACAAGCTCTCGTACAAATTTCCCCTAGTATCATAAAGGTAGCATGAGACTTCTCCCAGCATTCACCAATATTGGGGCATGCCGCCTCCTCGCATACTGTAACAAGACCACTTGATTTTACTATATCGCGAGTTATGGAATAACCTCGTGATGTAGGTGCTTTAACTCTTATCCAAGACGGCTTTCTAAGCACCACAGTATCAGGTTTATTTACCTTTTCCGGGTGTCTAATACGATCACTTTTTTTATTAATGTCTAATCTAGTGGTCATGATAATTATTTAAACTTTATTCTTAATAATATAAAATTAATATAGCTATTAATTAACCATATCAATCTTAAGTGTATTTGTTGTTCCTGGTCGACCAAATGGAATTCCAGCGGTAATTATTATTTTATCTCCAGATTTCAAACCAGCATAAATTACAGAAGCCTTCTGTATGTGAGGTAACATTTCATCAAAATTCTTTGGATCTTCCATCAGTAAAGGAATAACGCCCCAACTAAGACAGATTATTCTAGCTGTTTTAATGGATGGAGTTAGACCAATGATACTACATGAAGGCCTTTCTCTTGATATTCTTTGCACTGTTGAACCTGTATTAGTGTATCCAAACACTGCTTTGCAATTTATTGTCTTGGACATAACATAAACAGATTGAGAAATAGCATCTTCAGGTGTATCAAGGTATGGTAAGTCAGTTGTTGAAAAATAATCCCAAAACTCTGGATCACTCTCAACTGATTTAATTATTCTATCCATAATTGCTACTGCAGTCGCTGGATGACGGCCTACCGCTGTTTCAGCTGACAACATAACGACATCTGCCCCTTGATAAATTGCAGTAGCCACATCAGAGGCCTCAGCACGTGTTGGTGTAGGTGATTCAATCATAGACTCTAGCATATGTGTTGCAACTATAACTGGTTTACCTAGTATGCGAGCCTTCCTAATTATTTTTCTCTGCACTACCGGTACATCCTCGAGTGGTAACTCAACCCCTAAATCGCCCCGAGCAACCATTACGCCATCTGCCTTATCAAGAATAGTATCTATATCACGAACTGCTGAAGGTTTTTCGATTTTTACGATTATGTTAGCCTTCTTACCTATAATTGCTCTCGCATCTATGACATCCTTCGATGTTTGAACAAAGGATAATGCTATATAATCAACCTCTTGGCTTAATGCGAACTTTATATCCAAAACATCCTTATTTGTCATGGCAGATACAGGAAGAACTGCATCAACTACATTAATTCCTTTTTTATTTTTCAGCCTTCCCGGAACATCAACTCTAGCCATTATTCTTGAGCCATTATTACTTATGACAGTTACCTTAAGCTTTCCATCATCAAACTTTAGGGTGTTACCTGGCTTCAAGACATCAAATAACTCTGCATGGGGTATGCAGATAACATTGGCATCATCGGTAAAATTACTATTGATTATTGTAACTTCTTGACCAAATATTAGTTCAATTTGTCCATTTTTAAATTCACCACAACGAAGTTTAGGGCCTTGCATGTCAGCAATTATTGCAATTGGTTTTCCAGTTTCTTTTTCTATCTTTCTAATGAACTTTATTGATCGTTCGTGATCACTATGACTCCCATGAGAAAAATTTAAACGAAAAGCATTAACACCAACTTCAACAAGTAAACTTAACATATCAGGTGAAGAACTTGCAGGCCCTATTGTAGCTAGTATCTTTGCTGAACGGTGTTTCATATTATGATGCCTGCACTCGATTTTATTGTTAATTCGATTGGTGTATGGTCTAACAGGCGCTTGGAGGCAAGGTCAATAATGTGCCTAGTTGAATGTTATAACTTGAGTTTAAATCATTTAACCTTTTAATGTCTGAAATATCTTGGCATAGCATTTTTGCTAATGAATAAATTGTATCACCCTTGATTACCTTATGTTTAGTAGCTTCGACTAAATCCAAATTATCATCTTTATTTAACGATAATAGGGAGTTAGCTGAATAATCATAGGTGACTTCATTCAAAACTGTTTTAGAGGGAGATGAAGGACTATAATTCACTGGGTCCTCACCATCTAAAGAGTATAAGGTTTTTGCTTTAAGGACTTTACCGTGATCTTTCGTTACTAAATTTGTCTCTAAGGGCTTATTTAAACCATTGCAATCACTTAAAAGTTCGCCTACTTTGTAACCAGCAGCCCCCCCTAATCCGGCTCCAATAATTGCTCCAGTTTTTCCAGATGAAATGCCTTTTCCTGTTATTGAGCCAACCAAACTCCCAATCCCGGCTCCAATAATTTTATTGGCATTTGCAGATTTAATGCAACTATTATTAGTTTGAAACTTATCAGGTAATGGTACTTGGGCTGATTTATTATTTAAAACATTAGGATCATTTTTTTCAGAAATTTTAGAGTTCATAACTACTTTATTTTTTGAGCTCATATAGTTTGTTGAATAATTATAATTTGGGTTTTCTTGATAAGTTGCACATGAAACAAAACAAAAAACACTGCTAAGTAAAATTATTTTTCGAATTAACATTTCTAACCTTTTATAAAATCAAAAATATAAAAACATATAAATTCTAATATATTATTAATTAACATTAAAAATTTTATTTTTACTCTAGATATATTGATATTATTTTATTACGAAGGTTTTATAATGGCCATAATAGAGCAATCCATACAATATTTTGATCAAGATAAGAGGTGTATTGGCCATCTAGTTTATGATGATACATTTTATAAAAAGAAACCTTGTGTTTTAATCAATCACGCATGGGGTGGTTTAGATCAATTTTCCAAAAATAAAGCATTAGAAATTTCTAAGCATGGTTATATAGGGTTTTGCTTAGATAACTATGGAGAAGGTTACGAACCTATATCGCTTGAAGAAAAACAAAACACAATGACACCGCTAAAAGAGGACCGTGGAAAACTTCTAAACCGACTATTAGCAGGAGTTGAGAAAGCGAAAAGTATTGATATTGTCGATATAGAAAATATTGCCACTCTTGGTTTCTGCTTTGGCGGGCTTTGCGCACTAGATATTGCTAGGTCTGGAATCGATATAAAAGCTGCAGTTAGTTTTCATGGACTACTGGACGCACCTAATTTATCCAAAAATAAAATAAAAGCGAAAATATTAATAGCGCATGGTTGGAACGATCCAATGGCAACTCCTAATGATGTTCTAAGTTTATCGAAAGAACTGACAGAAGACGGCTGTGACTGGCAACTACACGCATATGGGCAAACAACCCATGCATTCATGGTTCCGGGTGCTGACAGCGGTGATGGAGTTTTAAAGCATAGTATGATAAATGAAAAGAGAGCATGGCACTCAGCACTTGAGTTAATTAAATCATCTTTCAATGAAAAATAATAAATTTATTATTATGGTTTTTAAAGGTACTAATCGTGGCTAATTTATGATTATAATAGATAACCAAAAAGACCTAAATTCTTTTTGCAAAACAGCCTCTAAAAAATCTTTTATATGTGTTGATACTGAGTTTATGCGTGAGAGTACATTTTTCTCCATACTTTGCTTAATTCAGGTTGCAACTAGTGAGACGGAAGCTGTTATTGATCCATTAGCAAAAGACATTGACTTAAAGCCTTTAATTAATCTTTTATTAGATAAGAAAATTACTAAAGTTTTTCATGCAGCACGGCAAGATATTGAAATATTTTATAAAATCTGCGGTAAGGTACCAAAAAATATTTTTGATACTCAAATAGCAGCTATGGCATTAGGATTTCGCGAATCAATAGGTTACAGTTCACTTGTAAAGGGAAGACTGAATATAAATATAGATAAAGGCGAAAGGTTTACAGATTGGTCGCGAAGGCCCTTAACCGAAAATCAATTAAAATACGCAATTGCAGATGTAACGCATCTCAGAGACTTATACCCGGGTGTGTTAGTTGAGTTGAAGCAAAAAAATAGATTAAGCTGGATAGAAGAAGAAACAGCCCAACTAACTGATAATAAACTATATAGTTTTGAACCTGAAAACGCTTGGGAAAGGCTAAAAATAAGAAATCCAAAAGTAACTTATTTAGCAACACTTAAAGCAGCAGCAGCTTGGCGAGAGAAATGTGCGATAGAAAAAAATATACCAAGAAGACGCGTTCTAAAAGATGAAGTTTTATATAACATAGCACAACAAAAACCAAAGAATTTGCATAGCCTTTTAAAACTACGAGGCATTCCAAAAGGATTCGAGAAATCTAAATCTGCTGAAGAGTTAATTAAGAAAATAAATTTTGCTGTTAAAAATGCTGACGAATATGCACCAGATCCCCCAAAAGCAAAACATATGCCTCCAAATTTAAGTCCTACAGTAGATATGTTAAAGACACTATTAAAGTTGCGAACTGAATATATAGGTATTGCACCGAAACTAGTGGCTACCAACAGTGACATAGAAGATATTGCTGCTTTCGGTGAAAAATCTAAAGCTAAAGCACTCACTGGTTGGCGGAAAGCGATATACGGTATAGAGGCAATAGAAATGTTAAATGGTAGAATTGGACTATGTCTTGAAGGACGTGAAGTCGTTGTAAAGAAAATAATTTGATGATAAGAGGGTTTACCTATTCCCCTCCTAAATATCCCATTTCGTACTTGTATGTTGATCATGATATAATTATTGCAGAAAAACCCTGTGGATTACTAAGCGTTCCAGGTAAGTCTGAATCCGACTGCATGGAAGCAAGAGTCAGAAACGATTATCCAGAATCATTAACTGTGCACAGACTTGATATGGCAACATCGGGCCTGATGGTTTTTGCACACAATAAAAATGCACAAAGGCATATAGGTATACAATTTGAAAAACGGTATATTAAAAAAGAGTATATAGCAAAAGTCTGGGGAGTGATGAAAATAAATAATTTCAATATTGACCTTCCAATTAGAGCAGACTGGAAAAACCGTCCTCTTCAAGTCGTATGTTATGAAAAAGGAAAATCTGCTTTAACAAAAGTTGAAATTATAAAGTGCATGGATAATTCAAGTTATGTCAAATTAAAACCTATAACCGGTAGATCTCACCAATTGCGTATCCATTTGAAATCAATTGGACATCCAATTTTAGGTGATAGGCTATATGCCCATGACCTAGCTTTTATGGAGTCAGAGCGACTTATGTTACACTCAGTAAAAATAAAACTTATGAAACCAACCAGTGGCGAATGGATAGAAGTTAGTTCCTCTTATCCATTTTAAACTTATATGATTCATTCATAATTCTTAGATTTTTTTATTGTCGATATAAAATTATCTGCCTGATCGATGAGCGATGAAAGTAATTTTTTATCCATTTTTTTTAGATATCTGTACGGCATAGACATTCTTGGATTATCAAGAAGGTTTTCTTCATTCTTTGCGATAAAGTTCCAGTATAAACTATTAAAAGGACAAGCATAATCACCTAATTTTTCTTTAACATTGTACTTGCAGGAAGAGCAATAGTTACTCATGCGATTAATATATGCACCGCTACTAGCATAAGGTTTTGAGCCCAAAAGCCCACCATCTCCAAATTGACTCATTCCCAAGGTGTTAGGCAACTCAACCCATTCAAAAGCATCAATATAAACAGCAAGGTACCATCTATGTAAATCAATCGGATTAACACCTATTAACAATGCAAAATTACCCGTTATCATTAATCGCTGAATGTGATGAGCATATGAATACTTTAAAGTTTGTTTAAAAGATTCCGACAGACAGTGCATATCTGTATTACCTGTCCAATAAAAATCTGGTAATTCTCGGGATGCTTCAAGAGCATTCTCTTGCAAATAGTTCGGCATCTTAAGCCAATAAATTCCTCTTACATATTCTCTCCACCCAATAATTTGCCGAATATAGCCTTCAACAGAGTTTAATGGCGCCTTACCATCATAATAAGCTTTCTCAACTGCTAGGCAAACTTCAAGTGGCAGTAGTAAGCCAATGTTGATGTAGGGGGATAGTATTGAGTGGAATAGAAATGGCTGGTCAGTCATTAAAGCATCTTGATAATCGCCAAATTGCGGTAAGAGATTATCAATAAAATAACCCAATGATTTTAGCGCATCATCACGAGTTACAGCATAAAAAAAATTTTCTACTTCACCAATACGGTATGGATATTTTTCTTTAATTAGATAAATAACGTCTTTAGTTATCTCATCAGGTGAAAAATAAATAGGTGGTGGTGGAGTAAGTCCTTTTGATGGAGGCTTTCTATTAACCTTATCAAAGTTCCATTTTCCAC
>CAJQGR010000057.1 GCA_905477785.1 uncultured Hellea sp. | reverse complement strand
CATTATCCATACAGGGTAAATCGTCATGCACTAATGAATAAACATGCATGCATTCTAAAGCGGCACCTGCAATATATACTCCTTTATTTAGGTGGCCTAACATACGAGCGGTTTCTATCATTAAGAAAGGCCTTATTCTTTTCCCACCACCAAGTACTGCATACCTTGTTGCCTCGATAACTGCTTTTTGGTTTCCAGACGGGAGAGGTAATACATCGTTGAGTATGACTTCTACTTCTTCTGATACAGCAGCAAGGTGAGATTTAAAATCTATTGAATCTTTATTCATTAAAGGGAACTGTCTTTGCTTTCCCATCTTTATTCAAGATAATTTTTTCTACTTTTAATTGAGCGTCTTTAAGTTTTCCTTCACAATGGGCTTTCAACTTAGCCCCTCTTTCATAGATGGCAATACTTTCCTCAAGTGTAACCTCACCTCTTTCAAGCTTGCTAACAATGTTTTCAAGTTCATTTAATGCATTTTCAAAAGTCATTTCTTTTATAGGTTCTGTCATATTAATTCCCAATTTTTATTGATTTTTGTGTAGGTCTCTCAAAGCGTCTATGACTCCAGTGCAAATCTCCATTTTGACTTTTGCATTTCCAGCCTTGTTTTTTTAATGAACCTTTTAGCATTCTATTAAACCAACCATGTCCAGAAACATATATTATTTTGCCTCCTTTGGAGTGATTGCTTAGTATGCTGCTCATATTATTTGCTCTTATGCGGGCTGATTTGTGACTCTCCATTCCATCAGACCATCCAAAATACCAAACTATTCTTGACCAAGTTCCCCAGCTTTTAGGTCTTATTTTTATTGAACCAAGGTGGGGTGAGGGAAGGGGTGCCTCTACTAGGTCCTCATAAATAAAATCTGGTTTTCGTCCTGTTGCCAGTATTGCTGACTCCTGTGCTCTTAATAATGAGCTTGATATTACAATATCTGACTTTTCAGCCCATTTTTTTAACTTTTTGGGTATTTTTTGATCTTTTTTTAGACCACTTATTTGGTATTTTGACCACCACTCCCTATACTCCCTCCAGTTTAATCTAACCTTACGAGAAAGTTCGGGGTTTCCGTGGCGTGCTATAATAATTATATCATTGGTCATTTTTATAGATTGGTCTCAAATACTTTTCTTTTTGTGCAGTAGTAAAATTCTTTCAACAATTATATTAATATAATGCTTTAAGTTTCATTTAACAGCTCTAATTTTAACCACTCTTCTTCTGACTTTTCCAGTTTAGTTTTGAGTTGATCTAGTTTTCTTATAGCTACATTAAAACCATCTGGATCTTTATGAAAAAAATCAGCATTTGTTAGTTTAAGTTCGATTTCTGTGATTTGATTTTGGAATTTTTCAATTTCTTGGGGTAAAATTTCCAAACGATACTTATCTTTGTAAGTTAGTTTATTTTTTGGCTTTGTTAGCTGTAGTGTAGGTTTAATTTTATGCGATTTATACTTTAAATTCTTGTCAGCACTGACAACTCCAAACCCCCGTTGGTTGACCATATCAGTATATCCACCAGGATATATTTGCCATTTTGAAGCCTCCTCAAAACCAATCGTACGGGTAACGGTGCGGTCTAAGAAATCCCGATCATGAGATACAACTATTACTGTTCCATCGTAATCGGAAACTAATTCCTGCAATAAATCTAATGTTTCAAGGTCGAGGTCATTAGTTGGTTCATCTAATACTAGTAAATTACTGGGAAGTCTTAAACCGCGTGCTAGCTGAAGGCGACCCCTCTCTCCCCCAGATAATGCATGTAATGGCGTTTTGGCTTGCTCCGGTAAAAAAAGGAAGTCTTTCATATAACGAATTACATGGACGGAGTTTTCTCCAACCATGACCTTATCTCCACCATTGTCTGTTAATGCCTCTGATAGTGTCCATTCATCATTTAGGCTCTCACGCTTTTGATCTATTATTAAAGGTAAAAGATTTACACCAAGTTCAACTCTCCCTTTATCGGGTGAAATTTCCCCCATTATTATTTTTAACAAGGTCGTTTTTCCACTGCCATTTGGTCCGACGACTCCTATTCGCTCCCCTCTAGTTATTTTTACGGAGAAATCATCAAAAACTTTTTTATCACCATACGACTTTGTGATGCTAACTAATTTAGAAATAAATCTACCTGACTGCGGACTATCTGCAACTGTGATATTTAAATTCCCAGTTGATTGTCTATGGGTCTGAAACTGTTTACGTAAGCTTGATAAGTCTTTTAATCTTTTTACATTTCTTTTTCGACGTCCAGATACACCATGTATAACCCAGTGTTGTTCTCTGTGTATTTTTCGCTTTAGTTTGTGCTGGTCAAGTTTTTCTTGTTCTAAATTTTTATCCCTCCAGTCTTCAAAAAAGGAAAAATTCTTTTCAAGTAGTTTGGTTTCACCTCTATCTACCCATAGAGTTCGTTTTGAAAGATTCTCGAGAAACCTTCTGTCATGCGATATAATTATAACTGAAGACCCTAAGGACTTTATCTCATTTTCTAACCATTCTATGGCTGCAAGATCTAGGTGATTTGTGGGTTCATCTAACATCAAAATATCAGGCTTTGGTGCCAGTGTTCTTGCTAGAGCCGCTCTTCTTAGTTCGCCCCCAGACATAACTTGTGGATCTTCATCGCCACTTAGCGATAACCCATCAAGTAGATATGGAATCCGAAAACTATCATCAGCCCCAATTAAACCGCCTTCTATATATTCCCGTGAAGTTTTAAATTTAGAAAGGTCAGGCTCTTGAGGAAGATAACGAATTGTTATTCCCGGTTTAATCCACCGCTTTCCTTCATCATAATCTACCATTCCTGCTGCTATTTTCAATAGCGTAGATTTCCCGGAGCCGTTCCTCCCGACAATACATAATCGTTCTTTAGGCATGATAGTTAATTCAGCTCCTTCGAATAATGGAGTACTACCAAATGTTAGATGAATATTGGATAATGTAAGAAGAGGGGGGGCCATATTGATCCTGTTAACTCTTCGATTGCTATTAACTAAAACTGACTAGTTTTCAAGGCTGATGAATTTATTTAGGGCTGAAGTGTATTTTAATAGATATATTTTTTTATTAGATATTTTGATATTAAAGTAATTTATACTAGTCTGATTATATGAGTCTATGAGTTGATAAATAAGAAAAAGTACAATGAGTTTTTTAAAATTAATAAAAGATGAGCTTAACTATGTAGCTGCATTTTTACGTATTATTAAAGAAGTGAAGAGTGTGGATGCAAAGGCTAATTTTGGTATTGCAGACGAAATTGAAATGCGGGTGGATAAATTTGGGGCCAACCTTGCATTTGTAGAGGATGATATCAATCTAACGTATAATGATATGGAAAAATATGCTAACAGAATTGCGGCATGGGCATTATCAGAGGGATGTATTGCAGGCGATACTGTTGCTCTTTTTATACAAAATCGAGCGCATTATGTTGCAATTTGGTTTGGTCTCACAAAAATTGGTGTTATTCCTGCGCTTTTGAATTATCAATTAGCCGGTCCATCATTAGCGCACTGCATAAATGTATCAGAATCAAAAGTCGTGATTGTAGATCATGAAATAGCTGATCAGTGGGAAAGTGCAAAGAAGCACGCAAGAACTAATTTAAAGGTATTTTCAATTTTTGGAAAAATCAAAAAGTATAAAAATTTAGACTCTGAATTATTAAATTACCCATCTCAACGTCCATCTAGAAATTTCCGTGAGGAAGTTAAGGGAGGAGATTTATGTATGAAAATGTTTACCTCTGGTACTACTGGGATGCCTAAAGCAGCTAAAATAACTCATGTGCGTGCACAGAATTACATGCGGGGTTTTGCTGGCGGTGTAGATACAGTGCCAAGTGATCGTATAATGATGGTATTACCATTGTATCATGCAACAGGGGGACTTTGTGGTGTTGGTGCTGCCTTAACAAGAGGCGGTGCTGTAATTGTTAGGCCTAAATTTTCAGTATCAAATTTCTGGGATGAGGTTGTTACGTATGAAGCTACAATTTTAGTTTATGTGGGTGAGCTTTGTCGTTTCTTATTGTCGTCACCGGTTCATCCGAAAGAAAATAATCATAAAATAAAATGGATAATTGGCAATGGCTTGAGGCCAGAGGTTTGGGCTGGGTTTATAGAAAGGTTTAATATCAAGCACGTAATTGAATTCTACGGAGCAACTGAAGGCAATGTAAGTTTAATGAATATTGACGGGCCTATAGGAGCTGTAGGTCGTGTTCCGAGTTATCTGAAATCTAAATTTAATTGTGATATCATAAAATATGATATTGAGCAGGGAGAAAATTTAAGGGACTCTAATGGATTATGTATAAGAACAGAAAATAATGAAGTAGGCGAATTGATAGGAGAGATTAGACAGAGTGACCCAAGGTTCCGTTTTGAAGGTTATGAAACTTCAGAAGCTACTCAAAAGAAAATTTTGAGAAATGTTTTTAAACAGGGTGATGCTTGGTTTAGAACTGGAGATTTACTTAAACGAGATAAAATGGGCTATTATTATTTTGTTGATAGAGTTGGTGATACTTTTAGGTGGAAAGCAGAGAATGTAGCAACAGGTGAGGTGGCTTCAGTTTTATCATCATTTGATGGCATTAACGAAGCGAATGTTTATGGAGTTTCCGTTTCTGGATATGATGGGCGTGCAGGTATGGCGTCGCTTGTTGTTGAAAATAAACTGGATATGAAGCTCTTAATGCAACATGTACAAGAAAATTTACCTGCATATGCAAGGCCAGTATTCATTCGGTTATCAAAAGAATCGGAGACGACGGGTACATTTAAATTTAAAAAGACAGACTTAGTTAAAGCTGGTTTTGACCCTAAAAAATTTGATGACCCAATTTATGTTAGTGATCCTAGTACTGGAGAATACCGTAAGATGACTAAAAAATTATTTGAGAGTATCAGTAATGGCGAAATGCGCCTTTAGTGGATTAAACAGATTTAAACTAAGCATTACGCAGAGACCATAAATGAAAAAGCCCGCGTTTGACCCCATTGTAAAAATGAAAAGTTTTAAAGCTGACTTGGATCAAAGCTTGAAGGCAGGTTTAGAAAAAATGCGTATTGACCCTGAAAGTATCCATGAGATTCACAATTCCTTTCGCAGGGTTGCTGGTCAATTAGATTTCCCTTTTCCCGACATGAAAGAAATTCATGATTTTATAATTTCAAAAGAAAACCTTGAAATTCCGGTTAGATTATTTGTACCGCTCAATGCTAAGCCATCAGAGGGTCCATGCCTTATATATTTTCACGGGGGAGGCTTTGTAACGGGGTCAATTGAAAGTCATGAGGGCATTACGCGTAGAATAGCATTTAATACCGGGATAAGAGTATTGTCTGTCAATTACAGACTTGCTCCTAAATTCCCCTACCCAGCTGCTTTAAATGATTGTGAAGCAGTTTTAGATTGGGCACTAAATAATAGTAATTGCCGAAAATGGGGTATTAATTCTAATAATATTTCCCTTGGGGGGGATAGTGCGGGTGGTAATATAACAGCCTATTTGTCTCAAAAGTTTAGAGATAGAGTAAAAGCTCAAATTCTTTTTTACCCACTAATGCAATTAATTGATTTCAAGCCCCCAAAGCCCGGACCCCAAGATTGGCTTCAACTTGGCTTCATGGCTTTGAAATTTATAGATGAGCATTATGTAGCGGGAGCAAATACTCAAAAAACATCTTTATCGCCATTGTTAGAAGATAATTTAAAGGGTCTACCGCCAAGTTATATTTTGACTTGTGGACTTGATCCTTTGAGGGATGAGGGAAAACTGTATGCTGACAAGTTATTAGTTAATGCGATAAATGTAGATTATAATCATGAAAAATTACTACCTCATGGATTTTTGAATTTTACACGTTTATTTCCAAAGGGAAAAATAGTTTTGAAAAGTGCTTCAGAGTTCTTGTTAAAATATGTAGAAGATTAATTATGGTTAAGTTTCACTTATATAAGCATGCGGAATAATTTTGTATCACCCGGATACAAAAATTACTTCTTTAGGGAGTGAATTTTACGATATCGTAACTCCTGCGAATTTCCCTAAAACTGAACTTCGTTATAGTGATACTTTCTCTATGGATACTGTAGGTTTAAATCTAACTAAGTCTGAATGGATAAAACATTTTGGTTTATTTGACCCGTTATCTAATAATTTAAAGAAGCCCTTAGCTTTACGTTATCATGGTCACCAGTTTCATCAATACAATCCTAACTTAGGTGATGGCAGAGGGTTTTTGTATGCACAATTAAGAGATAACAAAGGAAGACTTTTAGATTTTGGAACTAAGGGTTCAGGACAAACTCCCTGGTCGAGAGGTGGTGATGGCAAGCTTACTCTGCTGGGCGGTATTAGGGAGGTTTTAGCTTCACGATATTTAGAACATCTCGGGGTTAATACATCTAAAACAATATCGTTAATTGAAACAGGAGAAGAGCTTCAACGTAATGACGAACCTTCTCCCACACGGTCAGCAGTTATGGTGCGATTGTCCCATTCACATATACGGTTTGGAACATTTCAGAGACAGGCCTTTCTCAACAAAACTGATAATTTAGAAAAGCTAACTCAATATTGTATTAAAAATTTTTATAGTGGTCCATGTACTCCTGATGAGCTACTCCATGCTGTAGTCCTTAAGTCATCTGAATTGGTGGCATCATGGATGGTAGCTGGATTTGTTCATGGAGTGATGAATACAGATAACATGAACATAACTGGAGAAAGTTTCGATTATGGCCCTTATAGGTTTTTACCAAGTTTGAAATCGAATTTTACTGCAGCATATTTTGACCACAATAGTCTATATGCTTTCTCAAGACAGCCTGAAGCGATGTATTGGAATTTAGGACAATTGGCTCAAAGTTTATCGCTTATTTGCAGTGACAAAAAACTTCTCAAAGTTCTTGAGGATTTTGCACCTGCATACCGTGATGCATTACGAGATAACGTTTTTGAAAGACTAAAAATTCAGCCAAAACAAAACCAAAAAGACTTTGAATTTATATCTTTAACTTTTAAGTTTTTAGAAAATAGCCAATGTTCTTGGCCACAGTTTTGGCATGATTGGCAGGGTGGTGCTAATGAGTTGATGAGAGCCAAAAGGTCTGAAAATTCTGATCTTTATTCGGGAGATGAGTTTGTAGATTGGTATAATTCTTTAAAAGAATTTGAAGCTAACGGGGCTTCTCCTAAAGTTGATAATCCAGTTAGGTTATTGTACGAAGATATAGAAACTTTATGGAAACCAATTGTCCAAGATAATAATTGGTCAGAATTTATAAAAAAAACTGAGAGTTTTCAAAGGCAGTCTTGCTAGGTTTAACAAGTTTCGCCAAAAAGTTCTCGTCCAATTAACCATCTACGAATTTCTGAAGTGCCAGCACCTATTTCCATGAGTTTAGCGTCACGCCAAAGACGACCAGTTGCACTTTCGTTCATATATCCCATACCGCCAAGCATTTGAATTGCATCTGAGGCCATTTGTGTAGATTTTTCTGCTGCATACAATATACAACCTGCTGCATCTTTGCGGGTTGTTTCCCCTCGGTCACATGCTGAGGCTACTGTATAAACATATGATCTTGCAGTTGACAAAGTTACATACATATCAGCAAGTTTTCCCTGCATAAGCTGAAACGTTCCAATGGGTTTTCCAAACTGTTTTCTTTCATGTATATAGGGTAGAACGATGTCCATGCACGCTTGCATAATACCAATTGATAAACCTGATAATACAACTCGTTCGTAATCTAATCCACTCATGAGAATTTCTGCACCTTGACCTATTTTTCCTACTAAATTTTCGTCGGGTACAAAACAATTTTCGAAAACCAGTTCACAAGTATCAGATCCGCGCATTCCGAGTTTATCAAGTTTTTTTGACGTAGAAAAGCCTTCCATATCTGGTGTTACGACAAAAGCTGAAATACCTTTTGAGGCGGCACTTGGATCCGTCTTAGCATAAACAAAAAGTGTATCTGCAACAGGGGCATTAGTGATCCACATTTTTGTTCCATTAAGTAAATATCCGCCCTGCGCAGTTTCAGCCTTTAATTTCATTGATATTACATCTGAACCAGATCCTGACTCTGACATTGCGAGAGATCCAACATGTTCCCCGCTTATTAATTTTGGTAAATATTTTGCTTTCTGTTCATCATTGCCCCATCTTCTTAGTTGGTTAATGCATAGATTTGAATGAGCACCGTAGGAAAGTCCGACAGAGGCTGAACCTCTACTAATTTCTTCTAAAGCAATGGTGTGTTGCAAGTAGCCAAGACCTAAACCGCCATCTTTTGTGTCAGCGGTGATTCCATGTAGCCCCAATTCCCCCATGAGTGGCCATAAATGACGGGGAAACTTATTACTTTTGTCTATATCTGCTGCAATTGGAGAAATATGTTTTTTTGTGAAGTCATAGACTGCCTGTCTTAGCATATTTGTTTCTTCTGAGTGTCCATATTGAAGTGTTGGGTATGAGGTTGTCAAAATATTTCCCCTTTATGAATTGTGTGAATATTATGTATTTTCTAATTTTACCAGTATGTCCCCATCTGAGACTAAAGCACCGTTTTGCACTTTTATTTCGCTTATAACTCCATCTTTTGGGGCATAAAGGGTCATTTCCATTTTCATTGCTTCCATAACCAAAAGAGGTTTGCCCTCTTTTATTTTGTCTCCCTCGCTTGCAAACATATCAATTATTTTTCCTGGCATTGGAGCTATTACTGCATTGCTTGAGTTGTTGAGTCTATTAAGTTGATAACTTTCTTTTTCAACAATGATTTCCTGTCCGTAGCGATACAATGATATATGGTTATGGAATTCTTTAAACTCCCATTCAGAAAAATAAGATAAGGCTTTTTCGTTATTTTTTGTATCAGGCCTATCTATTTTATAAATTATGAAGGGCTCTTTACCGTTAACACTTATTAGTGATTGTCTTTCAGTTTGCTGTATAATTTCACTCTCAATAATTTCTTCATTTCTTTTGAAGAAATATTTTTTTCTTAATGGCTGATTTAGTCTCCAGCCATCAAATGCATTAAAGGGTGTTGTTTGAGAATTGTTAGAATTATTATCAAGAAATAAAGCCGTCAGGCCATATATTTTTTTGTCTTTTACATATTCGTTAGATGTTAATGAAGTCATATTTTCAGCTATGAAGTGAGTTGAGACACCGCCGTCTATAAACTCTTTATTTGTAAGACATCTGATCAAAAAGGCTGCATTAGTTTTAATTCCTTTGATTCTGGATTCAGATATAAGGTAAACCATACTTTCAATAGCATCTTTTCTGTTATCTGAATGTGTTATCATTTTTGCAATCATGGGATCATAGTAAACAGAAATTCTATCATTTTTTTGAAAACCCGTATCAATACGAATACTATCTTTTTTTAATTGATCGCAAGGAATATCAAAGTTTTCTATTTTTCCTACGCTGGGAAAAAAGTTATTAAATGGATCTTCAGCATAAATTCGCGTCTCAATAGCATGCCCACTCATGGTTATACTCTTTTGAGCAGGAAGTCCCTTTCCTTCGGCAATCTCAATTTGTAATTTTATCAAGTTCAGGCCTGTTATCATTTCAGTAACAGGGTGTTCTACTTGAAGCCTAGTGTTCATCTCCATAAACCAGAAACCGTTTTCATGGAGTTTCTGTGAGCCATCAACTATAAACTCAACTGTACCAGCACCTTTATAGTTAACTGCTTTTGCTGCTTTTACAGCTGCGTGAGTCATAGCTTTTCTGACAGAATCAGTCATTCCGAGAGCAGGTGCCTCCTCTATAACTTTTTGATGCCGGCGTTGAACTGAGCAATCACGCTCGAACATGTGAACTACATTACCCAGTCCATCGCCAAAAATTTGAACCTCAATGTGCCGAGGGGAAGAGATGTATTTCTCTAGTAATACTTTAGAGTTGCCAAAACTATTTTCTGCTTCACGTTTACAAGACTCCAATGCACTGAGGAATGCCTCTTTGGATTCGACTTTTCTCATACCTTTTCCGCCACCACCAGCGACAGCTTTTATGATTATCGGAAAGCCGATTTTTTCAGCTTCCTTGATCAAAAAATCCTTATTTTGTTTGTTTCCCTGATATCCGGGAGTAATTGGAACCCCAGCTTTTTTCATAAGAATTTTAGCTCTATCTTTTAGTGCCATATTTCTTATGCTTTCAGCATCTGGTCCAATAAAATTAATGCCATATTCTTCACAGGTTTTTGCAAAAACATGATTTTCAGATAGAAAGCCATATCCAGGGTGAATAGCATCGGCACCAGTATCTGTTGCAGCTTTAATAATTTTTTCTATCACCAAATAACTATCATTAGAGGGTGAAGCACCGATAGCTATGGCTTCATCAGCCATTTTAACATGTATAGAGTTAATGTCTGCATCAGAATATATAGCAACAGTTTGGATATTCATCTCGCGTGCAGTTTCTATTATACGGCAGGCAATTTCTCCGCGGTTGGCTATTAAAATCTTTTTTATGCTATTCATGGACATGTTCTTTTTTTAGCAATTTATCTATTTTTTTATATTTTTATATAAGGTAATTGTTACATTCTAAAAACGCCAAAGTTTGACTCTTCCAAAGGTGCATTAGCAGACATTGCCAGCCCTAAACCTAGTACATTCCTTGTATCTGAAGGTGCAATTACACCGTCGTCCCAAATTCGAGCACTTGCGAAATATGGATGACCTTCACGCTCATATTTTTCACGTATAGGCGCCATAAATGCTTCTTTTTCTTCTGCTGTCCATTTGTCTTTATTTCTATTGACTGAAGCTAAAACATTGGCTGCCTGGTCTCCTCCCATTACGGATATTCTAGCATTTGGCCACATGAACATTAGTCTAGGGGAGTAAGCGCGGCCACACATCCCATAATTGCCTGCTCCGTATGATCCGCCAATAACAACTGTAAATTTTGGTACTTTTGCATTAGAAACTGCGTGCACCATTTTTGCTCCATGTTTTGCAATTCCGCCAGATTCTGCTTTTGAACCAACCATAAACCCTGTAATATTTTGTAAAAAAATGAGTGGGATTTTCCTCTGTGCGCAGAGCTCTATAAAGTGTGCACCTTTCATTGCGCTTTCAGAAAAAAGAACTCCATTATTACCCAAAATTCCTACCTTGTATCCTTTTATTTTAGCAAAACCTGTCACTAATGTTTCGCCGTATAGTTTTTTGAATTCCTGAAAATATGAATTATCTACTATACGCGCTATAATTTCTCGACAATCGTAGGGTTTTTTTAGGTCTGAAGGAATGATGCCATTAAGTTCATTGACGTCATATAGTGGTGAGTTACTCTTTTCGGGTGAGTAGCTATAATTAGGTTGATTTAAACTTTTGACAATTTTGCGGCCAATTTTTAGTGCGTGAGCATCATCATTAGCTAGATGGTCAGCTACTCCGGAAATTGATGTATGAAGAGCGCCTCCTCCCAACTCTTCTGCAGTTATATCTTCTCCGGTGGCTGCTTTTACTAGTGGTGGTCCTCCTAAAAAAATAGTTCCTTGGTTTGCGACAATTACATTTTCATCGGCCATGGCAGGGACATAGGCGCCTCCCGCA
Source organism: uncultured Hellea sp. (assembly GCA_905477785.1). Lineage (GTDB taxonomy): Bacteria > Pseudomonadota > Alphaproteobacteria > Caulobacterales > Maricaulaceae > Hellea. Next base: position 10,432 of record CAJQGR010000057.1, on the reverse strand, counting down.
GTACAACTTCCCATAACAATAGCAATTTGAGGAATTCCAGCCGCTGACATGGTTGCTTCATTATAAAAACAGCGACCAAACATTTCTTTATCCGGGAAGATTTCTGCTTGGTGTGGAAGATTGCCGCCACCACTATCTACCAGATAAATACATGGTAGTCTGTTTTCCCTAGCAATTTCTTGAGCTCTAGTCTGCTTTTTACACGTGATAGGAAAATAAGTTCCACCTTTAACGGTTGCATCATTACAGAGTATCATTACTTCACGGCCCCCAACCCGTCCTACACCCGTTATAATACCTGCTCCAGGTATGACATCATCATAACATTCGTAGGCTGCCATTTGAGAGAGTTCTAAAAAGGGAGTGCCAGGGTCCAATAGGCGTTCTACTCGTTCGCGCGGCAGTAGTTTGCCTCTTGCTATATGGCGATTTCTAGATTTTTCAGGACCTCCTAATGAGATTTTTTTTACTTTTTCTCTTAAATCAAATACAAGCGCGTCCATTGCCTTTTTATTTTCTAAGAATTCAGCACTTGAGGTGTTTATCTTACTTATTATTTGAGACATTTAAAAAGCCTTAATTAATTTTGACTATGAATATATAAATTTAACTCTTGAGTCAAATTTATTATAATGATAAGTTTAGTAATGGATATAAATATTAAAGAGCCTTTCAATCGTGACAGGCAGTTTGCTTTAAAGCGCCAGGCAGTAATTCGGGCTGCAGGTTTAGATTTTTGTAAACGCGGCTTTCATAATACTTCCATGACAAATATTGCCTCGAATCTAGGTTTAACAAAAGCCGCGTTGTATTATTATGTAAAAAATAAAGATGAAGTTTTGTTTGAGTGCCATCAACAAGCTTATGATGCCATGGATATTCTTTTAGAAAAGAATATAATTGGAAGAAATGGAATGGAGCAATTAGAAAATCTATTTGGTGACTTTGTTCGCATGCTAACTGCTTCTGGAATATCTCTTTTAACGGATGTAAACAGCTTATCTGATGTTAACAAAACAAAAGTTCTAAAAAGAAGAGGCATAATTGAACGCAAAATCATTAAAATTGTTAAACAGGGTCAATCTGATGGGTCAATAGCAGATGGAAATTCAAGGTTGCATGTTTTCTTTTTTATGGGCGCGCTAAACTGGCTTAATGCTTGGTACGATAATTCTGGCTATTTTAAGGGTGAAGATATTGCAAAGCATTTTGTAAAACAAATGAAAATGGGGATAGCAGGCGGTCACTTAAATCAGGCGGTCACTTAAATAAAGTATCAAGCAATTAGCTTAAAATTTAGGTCTGTATATAGCGAGTAATTCAACTAGAGGGCTTCAATAATCAATTTATTAGTTATATCGATAACCAATTTCATAGTAGATATGAATGTAAAGGATGAGAGATATAACTGGGCAGATGAAAGTGTAGCGGGAATTTCTCTGACTATTAAACCTACTACTCAAACATTTAATAAATTTTCATAATTTTATTTAGTTGATAAAAAGGACTTTCGCTTTCTGTTAAAATGACAATAATGAGTTGAATACATACAAATAAGAGCATAGATTTTGATTATGCGAATTTTGCTTATTTTTATTTTAATTTTATCTGGATGTAGACACCATCATGTTAAGATTACCAATGATGGGAACTTTCTATTCTACAATAGCCCCAACGTTATTAGCGTTGATGGAGAAATGGTAGTTGCATACTTGAATTCAAGTGGCCAAATAATTGTGCAAACAATGAAAGGGTCTAAGACAGTCGTTCATGAATACTATGAAGAAATTAATCGAAAGATAGGCTTTGCAGATGACCATGCTGCACCAGCGATTATTCTTGATGAAAATTTAGGTGAAATTTTAGTGGCAACAGCTTATCATGGAACCGACTTACACCTTTACCGGCTCAATCCAACAAGCCTTGAAACTACAAGTTACAAGATGATTGAAGGTAGGTTCACTTATCCAAGGTTTTTGCAAAAAAAAAGGGAAACGATTTTAGCTATTAGAAACCATAAATCTAGGGCAGGCAAACTTGTTCTGCTAAGATCAAGTGATGGTTTTGAAACTGAAGAAACGGTTCTATCCCCAAACACTGGAGAGTTTGTTTACGCAGGTAGTGTTGCTGAATCAAAGGATGGATTGGTTTTTCACTACTCTATTAACTCGCGAAAAGACCGGCGTCTGAGAGGTTGGGTTCTATCCGAATACAATACAACAACTAAAGAAATATCTAATTCATGCGATCTCTCATATTTAATTACAGATGAGAATATTTCGAACCGCCCAACAGGAATATCTCAGAATAATGGCCTTATAGTTGCTGCAACAGCATATTTTGATGAGAATAACTTAAAAAAACCTGCGGGTGTGTTCTCTCGAGAAAATTTAGTTTTGGTGGTAAAGGGGAACCTTAGTGATTGTAAAGGCTTCTCAAAACTTAAATCAGATAAGACCCTGGCACCTTATTACCATTCAAGTATTGCAGTAGGAGATGATTTAGAATTTGCTTATTTTAGCAATGGTACTCTCATTTCGAGCGCAGATCTCCACCATTGTGTATCGAACTTTACAAGTGCGCTGTACCCAACACTCTTTAAGGGCATATATTATGCCAAAATGAATGAAGAACACTATCAGATCAGAAATTTTGATAATTCATTGTATTATTGCGCCGAGAAGCCGAGGTCTTGATTGACATCAGACAAAGGCCTCTTGACTGCAAAGAATAAGAAATTCGCAACACCCCTCAATAATTTTATAATTCAATTTAGTAGTTTACAAGTATTGCAAGTCTTTTACTAAATATGAATTGACTAAGTCGGATTATTAGCTCGACAACGATAATTTTCCTATCTTTATGTAATTATTTATTATTAAATAATAAATAATTACACAATGGACACAAATATGACGAGATTAACGAATTTACGTAAGTTTTTATTTAGTACTGTAGCATCATCTATAATTGGATTAGTTGCTCTGAATACAAATTCTTATGCAGTTGTTCCTAATGATAATAATACTTCAGATGAAATAGTTGATGAAGACGGCGGTGTTAACGGAGTCGGAATATTCTATGCAAATGGGATTTGTACGGGCACACTCATAAATCCAAGAACTGTGATTTTTGCAGCTCATTGTGTAAATTACCGTGCAGCTAGTGATTATGGAACATCTGTGCCAGCTGCATTTGCTTTTGAAGTTGACTCACTTCCCGGACTTCAGAATTGGTTTGCAAACAACTTCACCTCTAACCCTGAGTTGTTTGTCTACAATGTAAATGAGATAATTTATAATGAGGACTCCCTGCGCACAGGTTTTCTTGAAGGTGACGTAGCACTCGCTTCTTTGGACACACCGGCTGCTAATGTGCCAACATGGGCGCTTTTATTCTCTCCCCTACCAACTCCGTTGGGGCCTGGTGATACCGGCTATGACCCTGCACTGGGCACGGGGTATCATGTTAACATAACTGGGTATGGAAGAAGCGGCATAGGTTCTCAAGGTTCTATTTATGGAATAGACTGGAGGCGCCGGGCTGCTGAAAATATGTTGGGCGCTTTAACCTCATTAGACGCTTCTGGTGATTTCTTATATGGCGGCGGATCTGGCTTACCGCAAAACTTATATCTCACTGATTTTGATGACCCAGATCAAACCAACATTTATGATATGAATGTTTATCAAGATGACGCACTTCCTAACGAAGGTACAACTGCTGGAGGTGACTCTGGCGGGCCACTTATTTTGGATGCAGAAAACAATGTTTTGACGGCAGAAGATTTAGTTCTGGGTGTTTTGTCTGGTGGTTCTCGTTATTTTAATGGTCAAGTATTTTCCTCTTACGGGGGGTCAAGTTTTTATCAGCCTTTATTCTTATTTTCTGATTATATTGCTGCGAATAACCCTTATAGATATGTGAGCACTCTCGAAGGAGATGGAGACTGGGAAGATCCGTTGCATTGGCAAACAGACTTGGATCCGAATTACAGAATTATTGATAGTTCTGGCAGTGTTGTTAATGGTTTTCCTGAAACCACTTCTTTTGGTGTGGAGGACTCGGGTAACTCGGGGTTTGGAGTTATTTGTACTGACTTTACAGGTGATAATTCCGGAGATGCGTGCCGAGATATTTCTACTGGAAACCCAGCTCCTCCATCACGAAATGGAGGAACAAACGGAATAATTAGCAATGAAATTAATGCTAATCTTGAATCGCAATCTGGCGGGGACCCCCTTCCTAGTCCAACAATTGATAATGGTCTTGCGGGAGCTACAAACTTTATTCCTGACAATATAGACCTTGCACCAGGGCTGAATGGAAGGCGGTATTTTGAGGTAAGCATGTCTAATGCGGGAATCACTACTTTGAGTAGTACTCGTACTATTGATCGATTAAATGTTGGAGGTAATGCAGAGCTAGTAATAGGATCTGCAGGTAATCTAACAAGTTTGATGGATATCAATCAAACAGGCGGACACATATCCGTAGACGGAGCTCTCAATAGTATTGGAGATTATACATTATTTTTTGGTTACCTAACAGGAGCTGGCATTCTAAATTCGCCATTTCTCACAAACATTGCAGGCACCATCGCCCCTGGTGATATCGGTAATATTGAAACTTTGACTATTGATGGCAGTGCTGTTTTATCATCAGGATCGAGCCTTATGATAGATATAGGCTCAAATGGTCTAAGTGATGTGCTATCAATTACAGGAGATGCAAGTTTAGGCGGTACTGTATTCTTTAATCCCAATCTCGAGGTTAGGTCAGGAAATACATACACATTTCTTACAACTTCCGGTTTACAGTCGGGAGAACTTTCTGCTGAAAATATAAGTTCAATTTTAACGCCAGTTTTAACACATGATATTAATTCTGTGACTGCTTTAATAGAAGCTGGTTCTTATAATAATGCAATTTCTGCAAGTAATAGTATTCATGCATCATATGCTAAACTACTGGACAGCAATAGAGACTTAGGCGGGTTGGACTCAGTATATGCTACTCTAGATTTGTCATCGGACTCTCAAATTCAGGATGTATTAACCAGCTGGGCTCCAGAAGCAGAAATGACAGTAAGAAGCTTAGCAAAAGCTACAACAGATGCACTCTCTCAGTTTCATTCCTCTCGATTAAGGATCATGGAAACAGGTAGTTGGAGCGGCGGATCAATATCTGTTATGGGCTCGCTTGGGAAAATAGCATCCCATCAGGATGCCATGGCTCCAATGAGCAATGTTGTAGTTTCAGATATGGACAATGAGGCAAGTATCAAAACTAATAAAAAAATTGCCGATGACTACTCAATCTACCTTGCGGGTTCCTTCATAGACGGTAACGCATCAGTAATGCCTTTTTCGTCAAATTTAGAGAAAGAACATTTTGATGGATGGACGTTATCAGCAGGCATTGAGCATGCAGTTTCAGAAAATATTAAACTAGGTGCCTCGTTGAGTTATACTGATTTAAGTTTAAATGATCAGGCTGCAAAGAGTGTTAACAGCAACCACGCTGCAGTAACATTATACGGGCAATTACAATCTAAATCGAATTTAGTCTTAAGCGGGCAATTCAGTATTGGTTCATTTGATACTTCCACAGAACGAAATATTGTTTTCCCTGCGTCTTATTCTCTTTCCTCAGAAGATGAAAACCTATCAGTTACCAGTAAAGTTCAGTTATCAAGGCCTCTAAAAATGTCAGACTTTACTGTAATACCAAAAATGGGTTTGCAAACCGCTATGGTTGATTTTAATGATGTTTTAGAAACAGGCGGTGTTACAGCATTAAATATTGATCGTAAATATTATTCAAGTACTCAGGGCCGGTTAGGACTTGATATTGTCTCTAATAAAAACTCCAATTTTTATTGGAGAATTTCAGGTGACGTTGTAAATGAATTTGATGACTCACTAAACATGTTTCGTGCTGGATTTGCACAAAGTAATGGAGAACACGCGAACTTCCTTTTGGCAGGCACAGATCAATTTTGGGGTGAAGTTGGCGCAGGTATTGCATTTGAAATTGATAAAGCTGTTATGAGTTTATCAGTTGATACAACCGTTGGCCGTGATGATTTGAGTACACAATCTTATAGGGCCGGGATAACTTTAAAATTCTGATAATAGTGATATTATTATTTCCAGACAAACTTACTCGGCATTATAAATTACATGCATAGCTTTAAGGTGAATGTGTTGATAATTAAAAAATTAGAAACGATGGCAGGGCTAAGTCGTAGATATTTAGGCGTGCAATTAAGCATAAACAAATCTGAATTGGTAATCAAAAAAGGCACCACTTAATAATGCCTTTTTTTTATTTATTAACCTGTCATCTCTTCCAGTTCTTTACCCTTAGTTTCTTTAACCATCCAAAATACAAAGAATACAGAAACCAAAGCAAAGAAGGCGTAAATACCATAAGCTGCTGCAAGACCTATGCCTGATAGGAAGATTGGAAATGACCATGTGATTACGAAATTAGTGATCCACTGCGCAAATCCGGCAATAGCCAAACCAGAACCGCGGATTTGGTTAGGGAACATTTCACCAAGCATAACCCACATCACTGGCCCCCAGCTCATATTAAAGCATACCACATAAGCATTTGCAGAGATTAAAGCGACAAGACCCATTTGTCCTGGTAATTGAAGGGTGCCATCAACAAGTTCTCCTCGTGAAAATGCAAGAGCTACAAGAGTTAGTGTGATGAACATGCCTATGGACCCCCAAATGAGAAAAGGCTTGCGTCCAATCTTATCAATCGTTGCCAATGTAATTAGAACTGCCGCTATCGAAAGGCCACCAGAGAGAACATTGATTAAAAGTGCATCGTTTTCGGTAAAGCCAATAGCTTGCCATAAGACAGCCCCATAGTAAAAAACAACATTAATTCCAACGAGTTGCTGGAATATGGCAAGACCTATACCAACCCACACAATTGAACGTAAAACAAACCCTTTCTCTCCAGTTTTAGCCAGGGTGTCTCTTAGTGCAGGCTTATGATCGCTGGCGAGAGAAGATCGTATTTCTTCAATTTTTTGTGAAGCTTTTGGCTCACCAAAAAGTTTGAGTAATGTTTTTTTAGCACTGGATTCATCGTCCTGAAACATAGAAAATCGAGGGCTTTTGGGGATAAAGAACAAGAGAACTAAAAAGAGTGTTGCCGGAATAAGCTCCATCCAGAACATCCAGCGCCAGGTTTCAAAACCACTCCAGAATGTTGCAGTCGACCCTCCTGCAGCTTTAGCCAAGAAATAATTTGAAACAAATGATAAAAACAAACCTGAGATAATGGCTACTTGTTGTATAGATGTCAGGCGTCCACGTGTACTTGCTGGAGCAATTTCTGAAATATACGCTGGAGCCATGACAGAGGCTGCACCTACAGCAAGACCTCCTAAAATACGGTATACAATGAACTCAACTGGGGCACTTGCAACGCCTGATCCCCAAGCGCTGATGATGAAGAGTACGGCTGCAACGATTAACATATTGCGCCGACCAAATTTGTCAGCAAGCCAACCAGCACAGAAGGCGCCAACGGCAGACCCTAAAAGCATTGATGATACAGACAGGCCAGTGCCGACACTTGTTGAATTAAAAGCTTTTTGTAATCCATCGACTGTGCCGTTTATAACTCCACTATCATAACCAAATAGGAAGCCACCCAAGGTAGCAACAATTGTGATTAGGAAGATGAATCTTGTGCTTTCTGAATTTTGCTTTTTAATGTCTGACATAAAGCTATCCCCTTATATATTTCTCTGTTTTTTATTATTGCAGTTATTACCTGTTTAATTTGTTATGGTGTAAATTTAAGTTTTCTATGTGTCTAGAGCAGGTCCAGTGGAGTCTCTTAACACTAAAGCGTGATCAAGAATAACAATTTTATTTTTATTATCGGTCTGAGGTTTAGCTAAGATTTCTACCGCTTTTTCTATCATATCAGAGAGTGATTGACGTACAGTTGTTAACTGAGGGTACACTGCCATAGCAATAGGAGAGTCATCGAAACCTACAATGCTGAGAGAGTCAGGTACACGCAGCCCCTTTTTATAAGCTGCAGCTAAAGCGCCCGCAGCCATTTCATCATTGGAGGCAAAAATGGCAGTTGGTTTTTCATTTAAACCTAAAAGCTTTTCGGTTAATACTAAACCTGAGGCATATGAGAAGTCACCTTGGACAATGAGGTCATTATTTGTAGTTAAACCGTTTGCTTCTAATGCTTCTTGATATCCTAATAGACGGTGAGTTGCAGTTTCATAATCAGCATGACCTTTGATGAATCCAATTTGGTTATGACCAAGATTTATTAGGTGTTCTGTAATTTTATATGAGGCCTGTCTATCATCAATACATATGCAGGTGCCAGCGGCCTTGGGGTGTTTAGTTCCGAGGCGTACAAATGGTTTTCTAAGATTTGAGAGTGTTTCCAGGACTTTTTTATTGTCTGATATTGGCGGGGTAAGTATGAAGCCGATGGTTTCTGCATTTGAGGCTAATGAAACAATTGTTTCTTTATCATATTTTGTATGAAGATTCAAAAAAAGACCATATTTTTGACATCCTAATAAGGCCCCGAGCTGAACACTTTGGGTATAGCTTTGGCTTGGGTTGTTAATGAGAAGTGCAATAACTTTTGGACGCTTTGACCGAAGATTCCGTGCTGCCGTATTAGTCCTGTAGTTAAGAATTTTTACTGCATCTAAAACTTTTTGGCGTGTGGCTGGACGTACATTAACTTCTTCATTCAAGACCCGTGATACTGTTTTAAATGATACACCTGCTTTTTTTGCAATATCAATAATGGTTGGCATAAACGTTTAAAACTTCCCATAGAGCAATTGACAACGTTGTCATTGTTGCTTACTTCTAGTTCACAATCAAGCATAAAAACCTTTAGATGGCAGGTTTTGCTAAAATAATATCAAGGGAATAACACCAATGATCCGTTTTTTTAAATCGAGTGCTAATTTTTTAATCTTACCTACACTTCTAGTAGGTTGCACAGCATCTGAAGTATCTTCCTCAAAATTCAGTCATATGTTACCGGTTGTTACAAGTTCATCCGATGATTACGTTAATGAACTCCTTGAGAAAATGACTTTAGATGAAAAGCTTGCTCAGATTTCTTGTATATGGTTTGATAAAAAGAAAGTTATTGATACAGACGGTTTCTTTAATCCTGTAAAGATGAAATTAGAGTTTCCCCACGGTATCGGGTGTTTTGCACGCCCTCAAGACACCCAGGGTATGGAAGATGAACGGGAACGTACATCTGAGAATGACTCAACTGTAGTTCGAAGCCTAACTGGAAGAAATGCTTCAAATACTGCTGAGCTTATAAATACTATTCAAAAATGGCATATTGAAGAAACACGTTTAGGCATTCCGACATTATTTCATGAAGAAGGGTTACATGGCTTTCAGGCTTACCAAGCAACAAGCTTTCCGCAATCCATCGCTTTAGCTGCTACATTTGATACTGACCTTGTTGAAAAAGTATATTCCATTACAGCACGTGAAATTAGGGCTCGGGGAGCGCACCATGTTCTTTCACCCGTTGTTGATATTGCTCTTGACCCTCGTTGGGGGCGTATTGAAGAAACTTATGGCGAGGACCCTTATCTAGTTTCCCGTATGGGTGTGGCTGCTGTTAAGGGGTTTCAAGGAGATAGCTTTCCAATTGCAGATGATAAAGTTGTGGCTACTTTGAAACATATGACAGGCCATGGCCAACCAGAAGGCGGCATGAATGTTGGCCCAAGCCAGATTTCAGATCGAGAGCTTTATGAGCGTTTCTTTCCGCCTTTTGAAGCTGCTATACGCGAAGGTAATGCAGCTTCCGTAATGGCTTCCTATAATGAAATTGATGGAGTGCCGTCGCATGCCAATAGTTGGTTATTGAACCATGTTTTAAGAGGTGAATGGGGCTTTGAAGGAGTTGTAGTAGCAGATTACTTTGCTATTAGCGAGTTAAAGGGACGTCATAGTATAGTAGATAATATGGCTGATGCAGGTGCAATTGCTCTGCGTTCGGGCGTTGACCTCGAATTACCAGATGGTGTTGCATACTATCAATTAAAAGAAAAAATTGAGGCTGGAAAATTTGACGAAGCTCTCATTGATCAAGCTGTTCGAAGAGTTCTTGAAATGAAAATGAAGGCAAACTTATTTGCAACGCCTTTTGCGGACCCAGACTATGCCGAAGAAATTACTGGAAACCAAGAAGCTCGTGATCTTGCTGAAGAGGCCGCTCGAAAAGCAGCTGTACTTCTAAAAAACGAGAATAATATCCTTCCACTTGATCAGTCAAAATATAAAAAAATTGCTGTTATTGGTCCAAACGCAGCCGTTACCGTTTTGGGAGGGTATTCGGATGAGCCGCGCCAAACTATATCTATATTGGAGGGTGT
>CAJQGR010000056.1 GCA_905477785.1 uncultured Hellea sp. | reverse complement strand
CTCGGGAGTTTCCAATTAAAAATTCTCCTCTTCGTGGCAAAGATAATGAAATGGTCACTCAATATGAGTTTGCAAAAGCAGGCATTATTACAAAGGAGATGATTTATATAGCTGAACGTGAAAATCTTGGCCGTAAAAATATGGTAGAAGGTGCTGAGGAACGCGTAGTTGCTGGTGAGAGTTTTGGTGCCAATATACCAGCTTTTGTTACTCCAGAATTTGTTTGTAGTGAGATAGCGGCGGGCAGAGCAGTTGTTCCTGCCAATATAAATCACCCAGAATTAGAACCGCAAATTATCGGTAGAAATTTTTTAGTAAAAATTAATGCAAATATAGGTAACTCGGCGGTTACATCTTCTGTTGAGCAAGAGATTGATAAGATGGTTTGGGCTACGCGGTGGGGGGCTGATAATGTTATGGACCTATCGACGGGAAGAAATATTCATAATACTCGAGAATGGATAATACGAAATTCGCCTGTTCCAATTGGCACAGTTCCAATTTATCAGGCCCTTGAAAAAGTCAATGGAGTAGCAGAAGATCTAACATGGGAAGTTTATCGCGACACCCTGATAGAGCAGTGCGAGCAGGGCGTGGATTATTTTACTATTCATGCCGGTGTAAGATTAGCTTATATTCACCTTACAGCAAACCGTGTTTGTGGTATTGTATCTAGGGGCGGTTCTATAATGGCGAAGTGGTGTCTATCGCATCATAAAGAAAGTTTTTTATATACTCATTTTGAAGATATCTGTGATATAATGCGATCTTATGATGTAACTTTTAGCCTAGGGGATGGTCTCAGGCCAGGAGCAATTGCTGATGCAAATGATAAAGCGCAATTCGCTGAATTAGAAACTCTTGGAGAACTAACAAAAATTGCTTGGAGTAAGGGTTGCCAAGTAATGATAGAGGGACCTGGCCACGTACCTATGCACAAAATAAAAGTTAACATGGAGAAGCAGCTTGTTGAGTGTGGGGAAGCCCCTTTTTATACTTTAGGTCCGTTAACGACGGATATAGCACCCGGATATGATCATATAACATCTGGAATCGGTGCGGCAATGATTGGTTGGTTTGGTACAGCTATGTTATGTTATGTCACCCCTAAAGAGCATTTAGGACTTCCAGATAGGGATGATGTTAAAGTTGGTGTAATTACGTATAAATTAGCCGCCCATGCTGCTGATTTAGCAAAAGGACACCCTGCTGCTCAAATACGGGATGATGCATTATCAAGGGCTAGGTTTGAATTTCGATGGGAGGATCAATTTAATTTATCATTAGACCCCGAGACAGCGAAAGATTATCACGACCAAACATTACCCAAAGATGCTCATAAAGTAGCGCATTTTTGTTCAATGTGCGGTCCTAAATTTTGTTCAATGAAAATCACTCAAGATGTAAGAAGTTATGCAGATGGTTTATCAGATAATGAAAAAGCTGCACTTTACCCAGTAGATGTAAATGAAGGAATGCAGGAAATGTCTAAGAAATTTAAAAGTCTTGGAAGCCAAATTTATCTCAAGGCCTAGGTATAACCTATGAATTTTAGTAATATTATAACTTAAATTTGATATTTGACGGATTATACAAAAAATAGATTTAAAATCATTGCTTGCAAATTACTTGTATCGCGGTCATAGGGAAGAAATCGATTATGGCCAGACAATCCGGCTGACTAATTTTATAGGAAACTATAAAACAAATGTTTTTTCTTCCAAGTCGACTACCTTAGATACCATGCTGGTTTCTACAAAATTAAAGACGTGAAAGGAATACACATGTCAGACGAAATGAAAACTGGAACAGTTAAGTTCTTTAATACAACAAAGGGTTTTGGATTTATTCAACCTGAAGGCGGGGATACAGATGTATTTGTTCATATTTCAGCCGTTCAGCGTTCAGGTCTAGACGGACTGAATGAAGGCGACAAAGTAGAATTTGATACTGCTGTTGATCAACGCTCAGGTAAAACTGCAGTTGATAACATAAAAATGGCTTAAGTTTTAAATTTTTCTAATTTTTAACCCTCGTGCCCAATGGCACGAGGGTTTTTTTATTAAATTTTATATATATAACCATAGACTTGGCAAAGGTAATTAAGAGGTAGGCTTATGGGCTTTTCATCAGAAATCGACTCCACAAATTCAGATGTTAGAGAGGAAGTTCAAAAAAGATATGGCGAAGGTGCTAAAGAAGTAGAAGACGCATTGTGTTGCCCAATTGATTATGATCCTAAATATTTAAAGATAATTCCAAAAGAGGTATTAGATCGCGATTATGGTTGTGGAGATCCATCAAGATATGTTCGTAGTGGAGACGTAGTTTTAGACTTGGGTTCAGGTGGAGGTAAAATTTGTTTTATTGCTTCCCAAATAGTTGGTCCTACGGGCAAAGTCATAGGCATAGATATGACTGACGATATGCTCTCTTTGGCGCGTGCTAATGCCCCTTTAATTGCAGAGACCTTGGGATATGCCAATGTTGAGTTTAAACGTGGTCACATAGAGGATTTAAAATTAGATCTGGATATTTTAAATAATTGGCTGAGTAAAAATCCTGTAAAAAATTCAAATGATTTAGAAAAGCTAGAAGCCCAAATATTGAAGATTAAGTCTGAATTAACAATGGTTCCTGATAATTCTATAGATGTAATTGTTTCTAATTGTGTATTAAACCTTGTTTCGGATACAAAAAAGAAACAGTTATTCCAAGAAATGTTTCGTGTTCTTAAGGTCGGTGGGCGTGTTGCTGTTTCTGATATTGTTTCCGATGAAGAAAGCCCACAGAATTTGAAGGACGACTCTCGATTGTGGTCGGGCTGTATATCAGGTGCTCTTACTGAAATGGGATTTATTTCAGCTTTAGAGGAGGCTGGTTTTTATGGAATAAAACTTGATAAGTTTGATGTTGAACCATGGCAAGTTGTCGAAGGAATTGAATATAGAAGCGCTACTTATCTTGCTTACAAGGGTAATCATGATGTTTGTTTGGAGAAAAACCAAGCTTTAATTTATAAAGGTCCATGGCTTTCTGTCGAGGATGATGATGGCCATTCTTTTATAAGAGGAGTGAGATCTGCGGTTTGCGAAAAAACCTTCGACCTTATGCAACAGGAACCTTACAAAGATATGTTTTATAAAGTTGAACCTAATATCAAAGTAGAGGACTCAGTTGAATGGACATCCAGTAATTGTGAACTACGCTTAAGAGAGCCACAGGAAACAAAAAAAGGAACTCCAAAAACCACCATTAACCCAAATCAAAAAAGCGGTTGTTGTTGATAGAGCGTAGGCTATTTTTAAAGCTTTATCTTTATGCTTATCATACGTAAGTTGTTCAAGTTTATTCACGATACTCAGGTTATAAGGCAAGTTTGAAGAATGATATCCTGAACTTCATAATTAATCTGTATAAAAATAGAAATCTTTGTTATTTATGACTTATATTCTTTATCAAGTTGATGCATTTTCAAATAAATTATTTGGAGGTAACCCAGCTGGGGTAATGGTTGTAGATAGTTTTTTTAGTACGAAAACAATGCAAAAAATTGC
>CAJQGR010000055.1 GCA_905477785.1 uncultured Hellea sp. | reverse complement strand
AAAATCACCAAAGTATTTAGTGATAGCTGCAGTCAGCGTTGTCTTACCATGATCAACGTGACCAATCGTACCTATATTCGCATGCGGCTTGTTGCGTTCAAACTTTTCTTTTGCCATTTTAATTCTCCGTGCTCTCTATGGGAGTTGTTTTAATTTCTATAATAAAGGTGCATATCTATAAGCTATGCACCACCTTGTTTTGATATCACTTCATCAGCCACTGCTTGAGGGGTGGCTGAATAATGATCGAATGTCATTGTAAACTGAGCCCGGCCCTGCGTTTTTGACCTGAGGTCATTAACGTAACCAAACATATTGGCAAGCGGCACCATCGAATTAATAACATTAGCATTTCCACGCATTTCTGTTCCTTCGATCATACCTCGTCTAGAGTTTAAATCGCCAATAACGTCACCCATGTATTCATCGGGCGTAACAACCTCAACTCTCATAATTGGCTCTAATAACTTTATCTTACCTTCAACTTTAATTTGACGAAAAGCAGCCCTAGCGGCAATTTCAAATGCCATAACCGATGAGTCCACATCATGATAGGCTCCGTCGTACAACTCAGCCTTAAAATCAATTACAGGAAAACCAGCAAGCAAGCCTGATTCAGCCATAGTTCTGATACCTTTTTCAACACCAGGTATATACTCCTTTGGTACGTTTCCTCCAACAACTTTGGATTCAAACAAAATACCCTCACCAGGTTCAAGAGGCTGGAAACGAATCTTAACTCGTCCAAACTGCCCCGAACCACCCGATTGCTTTTTATGGGTGTAATCGATATCTACTGGCTTAGCTAGTGCTTCGCGATAAGCAACTTGTGGCTGACCAATATTTGCTTCAACACCAAATTCACGCTTTAGCCGGTCAACTAAAATATCTAAGTGTAATTCACCCATACCTGCCATAATGGTTTGGCCCGACTCATGATCTGTTGATACTCTGAATGATGGATCCTCAGCAGCTAAGCGCTGCAAGCCAACACCTAACTTTTCTTGATCGGCTTTAGATTTAGGCTCGACTGCTATTTCAATAACTGGATCAGGAAATTCCATGCGCTCTAGAATAACTGGCTTGTTTACATCACAAAGTGTATCACCAGTTGTTGAGCCCTTAAGACCCGCAACAGCGATTATATCGCCAGCGTATGCTTCTTGTATATCTTCACGGTCATTAGAATGCATCATCATCATTCTTCCCACCCGCTCTTTTTTCTCTTTAACAGAATTGAGTAATGTTGTTCCAGTTTCAAGCTTGCCAGAGTAAATTCTGCAAAAAGTAAGGGTTCCCACAAACTTGTCATTCATAATTTTGAAAGCAAGCATAGATAAAGGCTGATCATCACTAGCAGGACGAGTTGTATCTTCACCCGTTTTTAAATCAACACCCTTGATGGCAGCAATATCAAGTGGCGATGGTAAATACGCAACAACCGCGTCAAGTAATGGCTGAACACCCTTATTCTTGAAAGCTGTTCCACAAAACACAGGTACAACCTTACCGGCTATAGTAGCCTCTCTAACCAATCTTTGAATGGTATCAACATCGGGCATTATACCCTCGAAATAAGCCTCCATTACAGAATCATCCATCTCTGCAACCGCCTCAATCAAAGCCTCCCGATATTCTGCCGTTTTCTCTACCAGCTCAGCAGGAACTTCTATTGTATCGTACTTAGCACCAAGATCTGCATCATCAGCCCATGTGTATGCAACATTTTTAACTAAATCTACAACTCCCTTGAATTGATCTTCAGAACCCATAGGTAATTGCATCTCAAGAGCATTACCGCCAAGTCTATCCTTAACAGATTGCACAGAAGCATAAAAATCAGCTCCTATTTTATCCATCTTATTGATAAAAATCATCCTTGGAACATTATACTTATCAGCTTGACGCCAAACCGTTTCAGTTTGAGGCTCAACACCAGCATTTGCATCTAACAATGCAACCGCACCATCAAGTACACGTAAAGAGCGCTCAACCTCAATGGTAAAGTCAACGTGACCAGGAGTGTCTATTATATTCAATCTTTTACCACCCCAGAAACAAGTAGTAGCAGCCGATGTAATAGTTATACCGCGCTCTTGTTCTTGCTCCATCCAGTCCATGGTAGCTGCACCATCGTGAACTTCAGCAATTTTATGATTTTTTCCTGTGTAATAGAGAATACGCTCAGTACAAGTCGTTTTACCGGCATCAATATGAGCCATAATACCAAAGTTACGGTAATCTTTTAAATCGTATTCACGTGCCATCTTAGTCTCTTTTCCCGATTACCAACGATAGTGTGAAAACGCACGATTGGCTTCTGCCATTCTATGTGTGTCTTCACGCTTCTTTACGGCAGATCCACGGTTATTTGATGCATCCATCAGCTCACCAGCAAGTCTTTCTCTCATTGTATTTTCATTTCGAGATCGAGATGCAGAAACTAACCAACGTATGGCCAGTGCCTGGCGTCTATCAGGACGCACTTCAACTGGTACTTGGTATGTAGCACCACCGACTCGACGCGAGCGGACCTCAACGGCTGGTTTTATATTTTCCAAGGCGTCATGGAACACTCTAATAGGCTCGGTTTTAGCCTTGTCTTCGACGATTTCCATAGCACCATAAACTATTTTTTCCGCAGTTGACTTTTTACCATCAAGCATAATAGCGTTCATAAACTTTGAAAGAACCAAGTCGTTAAACTTTGGATCCGGAAGTATTTCTCTTTTTTCAGCGCGGTGACGACGTGACATCTAAAAGCCTTTTCCTGCACAAAACGCAGATATCTAATCGATCACACCATGCGATCTAATAGCTACCTGCAACTAAATCTGAAAATTTACGCTTTAACGTAAATTTACCGATCGGTTTATTCAATTTACATCTTAAACAAGGTTTCTTTGGTAACCCAAAGACAGCATGTTCATCGACTTGAGCGCCGTATAGTCAGGGATTCGTCACTCGTCAACAGAATATATATGCTTTTTTTTAGGAATTTTTATAATCTACATACTAATAAGTCTTACAACAAGCTACCTTGAAGCCTGCTCAGCCTCTCGCATAACACGAAGAAGGTTTCCACCCCATATTTTAGTTATGTGACTTTCGCTATAACCTCGCTTAATTAGCTCAGCAGTTACATTCTGAGTTTCTGAAGCATCTTGCCAGCCAATCACACCTCCGCCACCATCAAAATCAGAGGCGATGCCAACATGGTCAATACCTGCTATTTTTACTACATGATCTATATGATCGACATAATCACTCACGTTAGCGCGGGGCTCCATCGCCAGTAACTCATTTCTGGCTTGTTCAAAACTTATTTTAGCATCCTCATCAAGAGCGTTAAAGTCATCTTTGGAGTTAACATTAAATTTTAACGCAATAGTAGTTTCTAGATTTTTTTGTTCATTTGTATAACCCTTAATATATGATCCATAAGCAACAACTTGAACTACCCCGCCAGTTTCCTTCAACATCAAAAGCTGCTCGTCGTCTAAATTTCTGGGGTGGTCTCTAATAGCTTTAACACCTGAATGACTAGCAATAACTGGCACTCTTGATAATTCCGCCGCTTGCATCATAGTGCTTTTTGAAGCATGCGATACATCTACCATTATACCCGCATCATTTAAAGCCTTTATCAATTCCTTTCCCAATGGCGATAAGCCATGCCATCGTGATGTCATTTCATTTCTGTCAGAACTTGGGTTAGAACTGTCTCCAAATTGATTGTGACCAAAATGTGTAATGCCCATATAACGAACACCTCTTTCTGCCCAAAGTTTCACATCTTTTAAAGTTTTGCCTAAAGGAAATGCATTTTCCATTCCTATTAAAACTGCATACTTTCCATCACTAACTATTCGGCTGACATCATCAGCCTTAAAGGCCAACTCAAAATAATCGCTATGTTTTTTTGTTAATTCATGAATAGCATTATTTCTTGTTTCAGCGATTTCTAAAGCCGATAAATATGATTTTTCAGTTAAATAGTCTTGAGGTGTGTATATTATCCAGAAACCACTATCCAAATTTCCTTTTTGTAATTTTGGTAGATCAACTTGTAAGTCTGTAGGCCCACTTGGGTCTATCTCAGTCATATAAGTTAATGGAATATCAATGTGGGTGTCTAAAGTAAGAATATCATCATGTAAAATCTCTACCGAGCTTGAGGAGATATTTTCTTTATTAGTGTTGCATCCGTTTAAATAAAAACAAAAAACAAAAAACAAAAAATATTTCATCCCAATTCTCCAAACTACTTTATGAAATTATTAAAATAAAAAAAACCGCACTAATTCAATTGTGCGGTTTTTAATACTTATTCAATTAGCCAACTACTCAGCTGCGTCTCCACTAATTTCTTCAGGAAAATCTTCAAGCTGTGGCTCATTTGCTGCTCGTTCCTCAAGCAATTTTTGGTCCAGTTCGTTAGCAAGCTTCTGATATTTGCGTAAATTTCCACCCGTGCCTGCTGGAATAAGTCTTCCAACAATCACATTCTCTTTGAGACCCTCAAGCATATCTTCTTTGCCTTGGACAGATGCCTCAGTCAGAACACGAGTAGTCTCTTGGAAAGACGCAGCTGAAATAAATGAACGTGTCTGTAGAGATGCTTTAGTAATACC
>CAJQGR010000054.1 GCA_905477785.1 uncultured Hellea sp. | reverse complement strand
TATATTTATAATTCAAAAAATACTTATAATGTGTATATTGAATTTTAGCAAGAGAAGTTTGAAATGGAAAATGATGTAAATAATGTTTTGGAAAACTTTCAAGTCAATGAGGATCTCTATGGGTTGTCAATTGAAGAAATAAAAATAAGAATAAAAGTATTTAAGAATGAAATTTTAAGGTTTGAAAAAGAATTATTAAAGAAAAATTCTGATTTAACAGCAGCTGATCAACTTTTTTCTTCGAAAAAATGATTTTATGTAGATTTAATCTAGCAGTTGCAAAGTAGTAGTGTAGAGCTATTAACTAATAATATAATATAAATTAGGTTTATTTAAGTTTAGTAATGACTTTTAAAAAAAATAAAACAGTACCAGTTGATCGTACATCAGATACATTTAGACCTCAAGCTGAGGCAAGGTTAGTTGAATTTGTAAACTCAGAGCTTTTGGATAACTTAGTTGAAGAGCTTTTATATTTAGAGTCAAACTTAGCAGTATTTCTTGATAAGGACTACGTTACTGGTGAAAAAAACCAAAAAAACATTATATTATCTCAAGAGAATCAATGCAAAGAATTAGTTCTTCAGTTAAAAAAATGGATTAAAGTCCAGAGGTTGCTCAAAAAGAAAAAAATTAGCTCACTTGACGCCTGTCAACCAAAACACCGTCTTATCAATAAGGCAGAGTTGGGGGAGTTAACGGTTTCGCAATTTCGTAATATAAACTCTCCGAAGTTTTTAAGGTTCGCAGGTTTAACTGAAGACCTTGAAAACCTTTATGATAAAATCACCCGCCTTGATCGTTCCCTTTATGGATCTATTGCTGCACAAAAGGGAAACACAGTGGCTGATCAAGTTGAAAGAATTCGCTCTGCATATATAAAAAAAAGCGCCTTATAGACGCTTTTTACTAAACTTTTAATTAGGTTCCAAAACCTGCAAATTTATCTTTAAAGCGTGATACTCGACCACCTCTATCTACAAGTTTACCTTCACCACCTGTCCAAGCTGGATGGGACTTTGAGTCAATATCTAGAACTAGTGTGTCACCTTCTTTACCATATGTAGAACGGGTTTGGTAAGTAGATCCATCTACCATTTGGACAGTAATCATGTGATAATCTGGATGTGTATTTTTTTTCATTTCATGGCTCCTTAGCCTATTTTTACGGATTTACTTTATGCGGTCCTCCGCTGAATTGAGGCCTATAAAGTAGAGTTATTGGTGCGTCAAGTATTGCTAAGATAAGTTTTTTAATAATGGCTCGTGAAGCATTTCATTAGTTGCTATTATGTCACCGGTATCCAAAACATTTCCATGTGTTAGGCTTTCAACACGAAGACCAGACTCTCGAGCAATAAGAACTCCAGCTGCTATATCCCAAATAGCTAGACCACGTTCCCAAAAACCATCATATCTGCCTGCTGCGGTCCAGGCTAGATCAAGTGCAGCCGAACCCATGCGTCTGACTCCAGCGCTTCGTCCCATAACTTGATGTAATTCTTTTAAGAATTTTGTATGACCCGGCCGACCAAGAAATGGAATTCCTGTGGCGAAAATTGCATTTGCAAAATTATCGCGTTTAGCTGGTCTTAAACGTCTATCACTGCCACCTCTAGTTCCATCATTTAAAAAGGCACCTTTATTTTTTTCGGCAAAGAACATTTCATCGGTTATTGGATTATAAATTACACCAGCTACAAGTTCTTTGGGATTATTATCTATCTCTCGTTCTAATGCTATAGATATTGCAAAATGTGGTATTCCATGGAGAAAATTTGTAGTACCATCAAGTGGATCAACGATGAACCTGTGTGTTTTGTCTGTTCCTTTAATCTCCCCGCATTCTTCAGCGAGTATACTGTAACCAGGTCTGTCTCGTAATAAACTTTCTATAATAGTTTCTTCTGCTTTTTTATCAGCCCTAGAGACAAAATCTGCAGGACCTTTACGTGAAACTTGGATATGCTCGAGTTCTCCAAAATCTCTTAATAAGTTTCGAGAGGCTTTACGCGCTGCAAATTGCATAACTCTCATTAAAGGAGAAAGATGACTGGTGGATTCAGTATGAGTGGTCATCAATCTGCACGCTTAATATAAGAGCCATCTTCTGTGAGTATAATCAGTCGTTCATCAACTCCAACAAATGGAGGTACAGTTGTTCTTACTCCGTTTGATAGTGTTGCTGGTTTATATGAGTTAGCTGCTGTTTGGCCTTTTACTACAGGTTCTGTGTCTGCAACAGTAAGTATTACTTGCTCTGGAAGAGCAATAGAAATGGCACGTTCTTCATAAAATTCTACGTCCACAGTCATGCCATCAGTTAGGTAAACAGATTTATCTCCAACAAATTCTCTTTGAAGGCTGATTTGTTCATAGTTCTCTGCATTCATAAATATTAACATATCACCTTCTGAATAAAGAAAAGTGTGAGGTTTTTGTTCTAAACGGACTTTTTCTACGGTCTCTGCTGCTCTAAACCTTTCATTTAATTTACGGCCATCAAGTATATTCTTGAGTTCGACTTGATTAAATGCTCCGCCTTTACCAGGTTTGACTGCATTGCATTTTACAGCAACCCAAAGCGTGTCTTGGTGTTTTATAATATTACCTTGGCGTATTTCATTACCATTAATTTTCATAATTCAGCTCTTAGCCCTACTTTTTTTGATCCTTTAGTGTACAAAAGAAGAAGGAGCAAGTAATGATAGTCTTTTGAATGAGTTCAATTGGTTATTATATTACAGATTTTGTATTATCTTTCACATTCCGTTCAATAAGAGCACGTTTTGGATCAAGCACAATATATTTGGGTTTTTCTTCTAAATTGAATTTCATCATAGTTTCTGATTTTGATAATTGTACTAATTTTACCTCAAAAGGATTTGCACCCAAGTCACCTTCTGGGTTTTCTAAATAAAAACCAACCTCAACCCACTCATTCAATTTCTCTCCCTTAATATCAGTTACAGATGTTTCTTCACCGTCTTTTTCTGCTGCATATTTTTTATCAAGAGTTATTGGTACTGATACTTGAAAGTATTTGCCCTTTTCTGATATCTCGACGTCACTTGTAAATGATAACTCCCAGAAAGTAATTTTATTCCAATAATCATCTATTAGTTTATGATATTTAGGATGAACCTCTTCATTTAAAATTTTAACCAATTCCAGCGTGGTAGGGTAAGGTGCTCCCATATTACCATGATGTTCCTGAAGCATTCTTTTTACAGAATTTTGAACAACTTCATTCCCGATTAATTGTCTCATTCCCCAGAAAACCCAGCTAGTTTTATTATAGTTTAGGTAACCTTGTCCTTCAGCTTTAGCTAACACTGGTTCATCGTCATTATCAAATGTTCTCTGTGTGAGGTATTGTTGAGTTGTACGCTCTTCATGCATTCTTCTAGCTTTAGTAAAGTCATAATGATTTTCATATGCCAACATAGTCGCATTTTCGGTCAAACCCTCTGATAGAAGGTTACTTCCTTTTGCAAATGCTCCTATCAATTGATGTGCAAACCATTGGTGACCAATTTCATGCATTGTAACATAGCTCGCGTAGTCAACTCTTTTAGGATCATCAGAGTCGCCTGGATTTTGAACAAAACCAATATTTTCTGAGAAAGGTACAGTCCCTGCAAAGGCTTGAGCAAAACTTTGATAAGGAAATTCCATAATTCTAAGTTGTGCATATTGGTAAGGACTAAAGGTGTTGGTGTAAGTATCTAAAGCTTGTTTCATTGAGTCAAACATTAGTTCAATATTATAGTTGTGCGTTGGGTGATAATAAATTTCTAAATCAATATTATCGCCTGCTGGATTGTTCCATGTTTGCGTTTGTAGTTCATATTCAGCAGTCATGAAGGAAAAGAAGTTCAATATAGGGTTAATTGACTTATATATTCTACATCGCCGTCCACCTGCAATATCTTCACTAATAAATTTTCCTGGGGCAACAGGAATTTGGTTTTCTATGGTGCAAATCTTTGCATCAAAGTCTACAAAATCAGCATATCCTGAAAAACTCGTTAACAAATGATATCTACGAGCTTCTTCATTTTCGCGATCTGGCCATTCTACCCTATCGCCTAAATCATATTTGCGTCTCTTATCTGGATTTGAAATGAATTGGGTTTCTAGATTACCAAATACAATCAACGCTTCATTATTGTTTAAAAATGTTCCATTACGTAAGATATCTGAACTGTCTGTTAGAGTTGAACCGTTAAATTTTGTAGAAAATACAACCTCTCTTTCATCGCCTGGGGCCAAGGGGGGGTCAAATTTTATAGTTAGTATGTCATAGTCTTTTTTTAACTTTTTACTAATATCGTCGTCTGTAACTTCGGTTCCCCCTTCAATTTTCAATTTTGAAATATTCTCAATTCCTACGGCAGAATAGAGTGTAACTCTCTCTATTGTTTCTTCATGAGGGTTATCGATTGTATAAACACCATTAAAAGAAGCTGTTTGATTTTCCGGGAAAAAATCTGCTACCACGCTAACTTTAGTTATTCTAGGCTCTAGAGCTTCCCAAATATCGATTACACTCTTTTCAAATTCCGCTCTATTTTTTTCAACCTGATTGGCATTTACATAATCTTCTGCTTTGTAGCTTTGAGAACCTAAAATCCCAAAACCTAGAAATAAAGTAATGCCTATGATAGCAGTGCTTGAGGAAAAGCGAGTTATATTATCTTTAATACCCAGCAGACGTTCTGATAGACTAACTTGATAACCTCTTCTCCATATCCATGTAGATATTGCACCAAGAATCAATAAAAAGCCTGCCCAATAGGCAAATTCCCAACCATATGATTTTGGTGCAGAAAAGCCTCCCATTTCAGAATAAGCTCCAGCGCCTATGCTCCCATAATTCATTAGCGGGTGGTAGAAAGGTAGGTTTCCTATTACAAATATGAGGGATATTAACGCGCCTGCTCCAACGAACATTCCGATTATTCTGCCAGGCATAAAGTTTTGAATAAACATAACCAGCATTCCCTGAAAAAAGAAAGTGGTAAAAAAGCTTACCAGACCTATAGCTAAAAATGTTTTTGGAACGACAGGAATAATACCCCATCCAAAAATAAGCTGTGCTATCATTCCAGCAACTAA
>CAJQGR010000053.1 GCA_905477785.1 uncultured Hellea sp. | reverse complement strand
GCTGGATTTTTTGCTAAACAGTTTCTCGCCAAACGATCCATAGTAATATCAAGAGCATCTATCATTACCATTCCTAGTTTTGGTTTGTTAGTTTTAGGATTGTTACTAAATAATGTATCTAGTAAGAGTTTTTCTGGTCTAAAATCATACATTTTTTGTATAAAGGTTTTTGAAGGCTTTTGATTAGATGACTTATTATATGATGATTTTGTATTTCCAAGATAATCATTTAATCCAATGCCTATTACAATATTAGCACCTAGAGATCTGCATGCTGATACAGGCACCGGATTTACCAGAGCTCCGTCTATCATGTATTTTCCATTTATTTGAACTGGTTCAAAAATTCCAGGTAAGGCATATGATGCTTTAATAGCTTCTAAAATCGATCCACTTTGTAGCCATATTTCATCTCCACTTTCTAAATCACAGGTTATTGCTATGAATTTTTGTGAAATGTTTTCAATATTTATGTTATCTAAATGTGCCTTTAACGCTAGCGATAATCGCTCTCCTTTAATAAGGCTAGTACCACCCCATCTTAAGTCTAAATAATTAAAAACTTTATTTTTATTTAAAGTTAGAGCCCATTGCTCAAGCTTATCTATATTTCCTGTAACAAAAGATGCGCCCACTAGAGCACCTATAGAAGTACCTGCAATAATTTCAGGTTCTATATTTGCATCTCTTAATGCCTTTATTGCTCCTATATGTGCCCAGCCTCTTGCAACACCACCCCCTAAAGCTAATCCAAGAGTTACCTTTTTTTTTCTTTGTGTAACCTTTATATTCATTGTAATTTAGCGCTTTAACCTTGTTGATAATATTACCGATGATACTGTTCTTTCTACGCCGTCAATTTCTATAATTCTATCTATCATAGTATCTAGTTCAGCCATATTTAAGGCTGCTACTTCAGCAATTAAATCATGCGGGCCAGAAACCGAATAGATTGCACGCACTCCATCTATTAATTTCATTTCGTTAATAATAGAGGATGTCATTCGGGGACTAACAGTTATCATCACCTGCGCTTTAATTTCTTGATCAAGATAGCTAGAGTGTAACTGGATTGTATATCCAGATATAACTCCTTCATTTTCAAGTCTTTCCAGCCTTTTCTGTATTGTTGACCTTGAAACATTGAGTAGCTTTGCGATCTCAGTTACACTAGCCCGTGCCTTGCCTCTTAATACATTAAGTAGCTGGTTATCCTTATGAGTTAGTCTTATTGTCATATATATTATCCATATTGAAACAATATTTACATTAAATTGATCAAAATGTCACTATAAATAATTATAATTATGTGGTTATTTGTAACAGAAGTCATTGTTTTTATGCATAAAAATATGGATGAGAGTTTAGTTTGAAACAATCAAAGGATATATACCTTATAAGACCTATAGTAACTGGTGATGCAGAATCATTATTATCTCTTGTGAAAAAATCTAGTGGTGGCTTATCAAGCCTTCAGCCTAGATTAAATTTTTTAAAAGGTTACATTGAAGCATCAGAAGAAAGCTTTTCTCATAAGAATAATTTTGATCAACCATGCAAGTATTTACTTGGCTTGTTTGAAGGTGCTGACAAAAAATTAATAGGCTGCGCAGCTGTAAAGACTAAAACTGGTATAAATACACCTTTTATAAACTTTGACATATTGGGTGAAGGAGATGATCAATACTTAAGTGCATCAAGTAGATTTAAGGGGTCTACTGAAGTTGGGTCACTTTATCTAGATCCATCCTACCGTTCATTAGGTTTAGGTAGCTATCTGGCCAGAGTAAGGTATTTGTTGATGGCAACTGAGCCTTGGAGGTTTGACGATTGCATAATCGCAGAACTCCGAGGAATTTGTGATACCAATGGAAGCCCTCTGTATAATCATATTTTTAAAGATAAGCTCGAAAAAAATTTTATAGAGGCTGATTCAGAATATTTTGACAGAAATCCAAATTCCCTGGGTGATATTGTACCAATAGGAAAGCTTAGTACTTGCGACATGCCCATCGATGTCAGAGCTTCACTTGGTCAACCAAATATATCAGGTCAGGCTGCTATGAAACTCTTGCAAAGTGAAGGTTTTATTTTTTCAGGAACCATTGATTTATTTGATGGAGGTCCAATTATGTTGGCACACAGGGATACTATTAGAACGATTATGAACTCAAGATTAATTAAAGCTAATAAAGTTGATGAGATCATTAAGGGAAATTACAGCATAGTGACTTCCGGTGCTATTGAAAATTTCAAAGCTGTTATTAGTAAAACAAAATTAATAGGCGATAAAGTGAATATATCTTCTGAGGCATATGAAGCATTATCTTTAACAAAAAATAATACTGTAAGGTATTGGAAATCAAATAAAAAAAATAAAATTCAACATGACAAAAATAAATATACTTATAATAGTGCTATAGAGCATAATTAGTATGAGAATTAATAAAATGAGGTATTTATGACTTCTGAAAATAAATTGACACACAACTGGGAAGATCCTTTGTTTTTTGATAGGCGTCTTTCTGAAGATGAAGTTATCATCAGAAATATGACTAGAAATTATTGCACTGAAAAACTCATGCCAAGAGTTCAAACTGCTTATAACGAAGAACGATTTGATAGAGATATTTATACTGAGATGGGGGAATTAGGATTACTTGGGTCAATGGTAAATGAACGTTATGGGGGGATAGGAGCTAGCCATGTTATATATGGCTTGGTGGCTCGAGAAGTGGAAAGAGTTGACAGTGGGTATCGATCAATGATGTCTGTTCAAAGTTCTTTAGTTATGTATCCTATTGAAGCTTTTGGTACCGAAGAACAAAAAATAAAATTCTTGCCTAAACTAGCAACAGGTGAACTTATTGGCTGTTTTGGTCTAACTGAGTCGGATGGGGGCTCTGACCCTGGATCTATGCGTACTAAAGCCGAGCCTGTACCCGGTGGATTTATTATTAACGGTTCAAAGATGTGGATCACTAACTCTCCAATTGCTGACATAGCAATTGTTTGGGCTAAACTTGATGACGTTATTCGAGGATTTATTCTTGAAAAGGGAATGAAGGGATTTACAGCACCTGAAATTCAAGGAAAGTTATCACTTCGAACGTCGATAACTGGAGAACTCTCTTTTATAGATGTCTTCGTGCCTTCAGAAAATTTATTACCGAATGTAAAAGGTCTAAGGGGTCCTTTTAGTTGCTTAAATAAAGCAAGATATGGAATTTCATGGGGTGTTATGGGTTCAGCTGAGTTTTGTTGGCATTCAGCTAGAAATTATGCTCAAGATAGAATAGTTTTTGGTAAACCAATAGCGGCAACTCAGTTAGTACAGAAAAAATTAGTAGATATGCAATCCGAAATATCTTTGGGACTCCACGGAGCATTATCATTGGGAAGGGCACTAGATGATGATGCGTGGAGCCCGGAGTCTATTTCATTAATGAAAAGAAATAATTGTGGTAAAGCATTGGACATAGCACGTGTTTCAAGGGATATTCATGGCGGTAACGGAATAAGTTCAGAATACCACGTAATGCGTCACAGTATGAACCTAGAAACAGTTAATACTTATGAGGGAACCCATGATATTCATGCACTTATTTTAGGTCGAGCCCAAACAGGTCATCAGGCTTTTTATTGATAATATATTCAAATGGATAATCATTCTAAAAGAAAAAAAAGAATAAGCCGATACCAAAAATATATGGAATACAGATCTAAGGAAAATTTAGATGAAGGCAGGTATTATAGAGTTCTTTTTTCTTTAATTAGTTTTTTAACTCTTTTTTCTATATTTATAGCCTCCTTAGTGTTTTTTGGAATTAATTCAAAAATTATTGGAATTGAATATGGTTTATTGCTAACGCCTTGGCTATTTGGTTTATCACGACTCGAGTGGTTTATTGGTATTTTATTTGTTTTTCTTACATTGGGCATTGTTCTCCGAATATATAAAAATAAATAATAAAAGTATAAATTTATGGGTTGCAGGCTTTGTTTGTTTACCTTAGTTGGCTCTGTTCATTATTAATGAAATTATTGGAAAAACTTATGGGCTATCGTTTTGCTATTGTTGGAGCAACAGGGAATGTAGGAACGGAAATGCTAGAGATTCTTTCAGAATCAGACATCGTAGTAGATGAAGTTTACGCGGTTGCCAGCCGAAAGTCTGTAGGCCGAATAGTCAGTTTTGGTGACAAAGATTTAAAATGTATGGATTTAGAAACTTTTGATTTTAATAAGTGTGATATTGCTCTCATGTCGGCTGGAGGTGATGTATCAAAAAAATGGTCTCCCGTAATCGCTGCTACAGGTGCAGTAGTAATTGATAATTCTAGTGCCTGGCGTATGGATCCTGATGTTCCTCTTGTTGTGCCTGAGGTAAATGCATCTGAAGTAGATAATGTTAAAAAAGGTATTATTGCAAACCCTAATTGTTCCACCATTCAGATGGTGGTAGCTTTAAAACCGTTGCATGATGTGGCAAAAATTAAACGAGTTGTCGTATCTACATATCAATCTGTCTCTGGCGGAGGAAAAAAAAATATGGATGAACTTTGGGAGCAAACGAAGTCAGTTTTTCATCCGCAAACTACTTTTCCTCCCGTTAACTTTACAAAGCAAATAGCATTTAATGTAATACCGCATATTGATGTATTCATGGATGGTGGAGATACAAAAGAAGAGTGGAAGATGAAAGCAGAAACCATGAAAATATTAGATAAATCAGTAAAAGTTACTGCGACATGTGTAAGAGTTCCAACTTTTGTTGGTCATGCAGAAAGTCTCAATATTGAATTCCACAAAGAAATTAGCGCCGATAAAGCGAGATCTATATTAAGAGAAAGTCCAGGTTTAATTGTTATCGATCAACCTGAAGAAAATGGTTATATAACTCCGATTGAATGCGTAGGTGAATACGCTACCTTTGTTTCACGTATACGTGAGGATTCAACACAAGATAATACGTTAAATATGTGGTGTGTATCAGACAATCTTAGGAAAGGTGCCGCGTTGAATACGGTTCAAATTGCTGAATCTATGATTAATAGAGGCTTTAAGACACGTTTTTAAATTTTGTATAAAAAAAACCGCCATATGGCGGTTTATAACAAATAAATTCTTAATAGCGTGGCGGTCGTTTTTTAGTGGGTATTAATCCTTCAATCTGAGCACGTTTTCTTGCTAACTTTCTAACTCTTCTGACAGCTTCAGCTTTCTCACGAACACGTTTTTCCGAAGGTTTCTCGAAATGTTTTCGAGCTTTCATTTCACGTAATACGCCTTCATTTTGAAGTTTTTTCTTCAAAGCTCTGAGTGCTTGGTCTACATTGTTTTGTCGTACATAAATTTCAACCATTTGGTATCAACTCTTTTCTATGTTGTTTGAGTATAATTTATTTTATATCCCAGTTAATAATTGCGCCTTCTAGCCATCATGTTTGCAATCGTAAAGTATTATTTTAAAAAAATATTTTAAAAATTATTCAGTTTGTTTAATTATTGAGCAAATCTTTAGCTCTTTTGGCTGATAAAGAAAAAAGATTACTGTTTTTTAGACACTTTTTTAATATTTAACTTGCCCTAACCTACATCAATTTGCTTAAATAAGAAATTATTTAAAGGATTTTTTGCTTATGAGTACTCAAACCGTAACAAGAGCAGATTTAGCCGAAGCGGTCTATCGTGAGATAGGGCTATCAAGATCTGAGAGTTCTGAACTTGTAGAATCAGTTATTGATTATATAAGTGGAGCCCTACTAAACGGGGAACAAGTTAAGTTAGCAGGTTTTGGTACTTTTTCTTTACGCGACAAGCGAGAACGAATAGGCCGTAACCCTAAGACAGGAGTGGAAGTTGCAATAACCCCCAGAAGGGTTTTAACTTTTAAGGCCTCCCAAATACTCAAAGAACGAGTGGATTCGTCTTTATCATCCAAATAGTGTTATACTTTGATTCGTAACCGAGGATACGAAATGCAAGGCAAGACAACACGAGCTTTTAGGACTATCAGTGAAGCGGGAGATGAACTTGGTTTACAGCCACACGTCCTTAGATTTTGGGAATCAAAGTTTTCAGACATTAAACCAATTAAACGTGGGGGTGGTCGAAGGTTTTATAGACCAGAGGATATAGAGTTTATCCGTGGTATAAAGGTATTACTTCATGAAGAAAAACAACCGATACGAGAAGTTCAGAAACGTATAAGGTCCGGAGGTATTAAAGAAGTCATAAAAATTGGTCAATCGATACAAAAAGCCTCGCGGCAGAAAGAAATTAACGAAACCGAACTTGTTCCAGAAAGAATCAAAATGGTAGGGGAGATCTACGTTGAGAAATCTACTACTTTTTCATCAACTGCTAAATTAGCGCCCTTATCTTCAAAAAATGATGGAAATTTAATTGATGCTAAGAGCGATATAGATACTTCAGCCAACGAAGACATGCAATCTGCACTTGAAAGGTTAATAACCTTACGTAGGAGATGGTTGGATTTTAGAGGTAATACTTAATATAATCCATTAATCTTGTTGCCCAAAAAAGATTTGATGATTATAGATCGCATGTACATAAAATGTATATTTTCGGAGTATGGCGCAGTCTGGTAGCGCACTAAGCTGGGGGCTTAGGGGTCACAGGTTCAAATCCTGTTACTCCGACCATTTTATTTATGTAAAAATGTCACAGCCACAAAACCTTAAGCATTCGTATTATAAACCATGAAATCCAAATTTTTAAAATATAAAGCTGATAAAGTTGAGTTGTGGTTGTTTGTTTCAATGCTTTTGGTGGCTGCAATGATTATATTAGGTGGTGCCACTCGTTTAACAAATTCTGGTTTGTCTATAACTGAGTGGGCCCCAATTAAGGGAATTTTGCCCCCTCTTAATAACCAGTCTTGGGTAAGTGAGTTTGAGAAATATAAACTAATACCAGAATTTCTTGCAGAACATTCAGATATGGATTTGTCTGGATTTAAAACTATCTATTTTTGGGAGTGGAGTCATAGACAATTAGGGCGTATAATCGGATTGGTTTATGCAATCCCATTAATAATTTTTATTATTTCAAAGAAAATTCAAAAAGAAAAAATATTTAATTTCGTCGGAGTTCTCTTATTAATATGTATGCAGGGAATTATCGGCTGGTGGATGGTTTCGAGTGGATTAGAAAACGACAGAATAGATGTTAGTCAATACAGGTTAGCTACACATTTAGGAGTGGCCTTTATAATACTGGCTTGTCTTTTTTGGTTGTGGAAAAATCAAAAAGAGAGATGGCCGGAAATTTCCAAAAAAAATTCCTTAACCAGGTACACAAAAATTTTGACTTTACTTGTGTATTTACAAATTATTTTGGGCGCTTTTGTTGCAGGTTTGAAAGCGGGCCGCACATATAATACTTGGCCTCTTATGGATGGTGATTTTGTTCCTAGGGGTTATATGCGTTTAGATCCATATTGGAAAAATATTTTTGAAAATATAAGTGCGGTTCAATTTAATCATAGAACCTTAGCCTACATAATCGTACTTCTAACAATATGGGTGTTTATAATTTCTAAAAATAACAAAAAGGTGAGGCGGGCGTTGATTGGTTTTAAATTACTTTTGTTAGTGCAGGTGTCATTGGGTGTTTTTGTTATTTTGACTGTTGATGTTCTTTGGTTGGCACTTGTACACCAGTTTTCTGCTATTATCCTTTGGTTATCAATAGTAAATATTACTCGTTTAGCTAGGATTAAGTAACTTTATAACCTCATTTTTGACATAATTAAGTGATAATAAAATTATTCTATTTTCTTCTTTTATTGATACTGCAATTAATCCTTCATTAAATACACTTCCCATATTTTGGTCTACGAGGTATATTCCTGCTGGATTACTTGTACCCTTTATACTCAACCCATCCCTTATAGTTAAAGTAATTAGATTTCTCTGATTGTCATTTAGAAGCAGTAAGCCTTCATTTAATGTCAAATTATATTCATCTAGTAAATTAACTTTTATTTTGGTCAAGCAAGAAACTGGAGAGGATTTAATTTTAGTTTCAGTAGTTATGATAGATTTAGTTTTTTCATTTATATTATAGTTTATTTGGTAGCTTTGATCGTTATTTTTTATTGCAATTATAGAATTTGTTGTTCTAGGATTTTTACAAAATTTTATGAAGTCTTTTGGAGCATTTTTGTTTTTGAGGGGGGCAAAATCACCTGCATTCGTAATTTCGATAAAAGAAACAATTACTCCTCGGTTATTAATTGCAAAAAATACTCCTGATTGATTATTCAGAGCAGTACCTATCACATCAATATAAGAATCTTCAGTGATTAATTTAGCTGTTCTATCGGATGTACTTGCCCGGATAATAGAACCAGTTTTATCGATCATTATTAGATGCCCTAACCAGGTAGCTATGTTATTAGGCACGAAAGTCACTTCCGATATTGGCGCATTCGTTAAAATTTCGCTAGTTGAGGATATATCTAGTTTTTTTTGATTTTTATTTCTATCAACGACAAACTGACATGATGCTAAAAACATAGCTATAGTTATAATTTTAATGTATTTATTTATCATTTTTGAAGTATGCATTATATTTTTCTATAATTCATTATTTTATTTGATTACGTCATTAATTTTTTGTGGTATTATTATACCATATTTATATCCAATTGATTTTATTGATTAAATTGTTAAAGCTTATTAAATAATTTTGTTGACATATATTGTAGGATAATTGTATTGGGCTAACAAATATAAAAGGTTAGCAGCATGTAGCTCTTAGCCCTAACACATGAGAAAATTATGAAGACTACTAAATTCGTAAAAACAGCAGAAGCCAATAAAAAATGGATTTTGATTGATGCTGAAAATGTTGTTGTTGGTCGTTTGGCTACATTTGTTGCTATGCGATTGCGTGGTAAGCACTTACCAACTTATACTCCTCATATAGATCATGGTGATAATGTAATCATTATTAATGCAGATAAAGTGTCATTAACAGGCAAAAAACGTACTGATAAAGTTTATTATTGGCACACTGGTTACCCTGGAGGACTTAAAGAAAGAACAGCTGATAAAATTCTTGATGGCAGATTTCCCGAAAGAGTAATGAAAAAAGCCGTACAGCGTATGCTGCCAAAAGAATCTCCATTAGCTAGAAAGCAGCTTTCTAATCTACGAATATATTCAGGATCAGAGCATCCTCATTCTGCTCAAGAGCCAATAATTATTGACTTTAAGTCAATGAGTCCCAAAAATATTAAGGTAAACTAGATCATGGCTGACACTAAAACTTTAGAAGATTTAAAAAATGTTATCGGGGGTGCTGATGAATCTACTTCCTTGTCTGATAACTCTACATTACCTGAGCCGAAAATTGATGATTTAGGCAGAGCTTACGCTACTGGAAAAAGAAAAAATTCAATAGCTCGTGTATGGATAAAGCCAGGAAATGGTAAAATTACTGTAAATGGGAGAGATCAGAATGTCTATTTCGCTAGACCTGTTCTTAGATTAGTTATTGCTCAAGCATTTCAGGTGGCTGAACGTGTAGATTCATATGATGTTGTAGCAACTGTAAAAGGTGGCGGATTATCGGGTCAGGCCGGTGCAGTTCGTCATGGAATTACAAAAGCTTTAACCTATTACGAGCCTTCATTACGAAAGTCGCTAAAAGCTGCTGGTTTTATAACACGCGACTCCCGAGTGGTTGAGAGAAAAAAATATGGTAGAGCAAAAGCGCGTAAAAGCTTTCAATTCTCAAAGCGTTAATTATTTTAATATATTATTAATAATTCGGCGCTCTGATTTGTCAGGCGCCTTTTTTTTTGGATTAAATTATGAAAAATGCAGTAATACTTGGATCGACAGGTTACACAGGTGCTGAAGCAGTAAGATTAATATCAGGACATCCCAAAATAAATATAGTCGCTTTAGTTGGCAATACTAATGTAGGAATACCGTATGAAAGTTTGTACCCAAATTTCCAAGGTCTAAAACTGCCAATTATTAAATCAATTAATGATATAGATTGGTCAAACGTGGATGTTATTTTCTCTTGTTTACCCCATGGAGCAAGCCAAGACGTGATCTCTAAGGTTTATAATTTAGTCGACACAATAATAGATCTGTCCGCTGATTTTCGCCTTAAAGACCCTAATCTTTACCAAGATACTTATGGAGAAAAGCACCTTGTTCCCGAATACCTTCCTGATTCAATATATGGTTTGACTGAATATAATCGAGCAAAAATACAAGACGCTAAGCTAGTTTCATGTCCAGGTTGTTATCCGACTTGCGCCTTACTTGCACTACTCCCAGCTCTTGAAAAATCTGTTATTGATCTTGATAATATTATAATAGATGCTAAATCTGGTGCATCAGGTACTGGACGTAAGTCTAGTAAATCATTACATTTTTCTGAAATTACTGATGGTTGTCATGCTTATAGTGTTGCTGATCATAGACACGCACCTGAGATAGAACAAACCATTAAGGATATAACTAGTAAAAGTATAAAAGTTAGCTTTACTCCTCATTTAATTCCAATGAACCGAGGTATGGTTTCCACTAGCTATGTTAAATTAGTTAATGGTGCAACATACCAAGATCTAAGACAAATATATCATGATAGATATAAAAATGAACCTTTTGTTAAGTTTGAAGACAAAGGTATTTCTCCACATAGTAGATACATTAAAGGTAGTAATGTTTGTAAAGTAGCTTTATTTGAGGATAGAAGACCAGGCTGGGTTATTATAATAAGCGTGATAGATAACCTAACAAAAGGGTCTGCTGGACAAGCTTTGCAGAATTACAATATTACTCAGGGGTGGACAGAAACATTAGGTCTTATGAATATATCAATATTTCCTTAGTAATATATAGATTTATTTTTTTAAGCCCATGTGTAATAAATAAGCTACCAAACATGCAGTAGATTTAATATGACTCATTCTTTCAAAATAATAACTCTTTTCTTTGCATTATTTATAATACATGGATGTACCACTGTTAGAGTTCCTAACTTAGATTTTTTTGATAGTAATAAGAGTGATTTAGGAAAATATCCTAAATTATCAGACTTGCCTGATTTGCCAAATGATCTACGTTCAGTAAAGCAATGGGATAATCAAGTAAAAAAGATAATTAAAGATAGAAAAAATGTAAGTGATGATATTAAAACTATCAGCAAAGAAGAGACTTCAACTGTTGATATTCTTGATGAAATAATTACTCTAAAGACGATTGTTAAATCCTACAAAAACGATGATCCAGTAGATAGTAATTCGCGTAATGAATAGTCCACTTGATAACCTTCCTGAAGAATTTTATAGAATTAAACGTCTTCCTCCTTATGTTTTTGCAGAGGTTAATAAGCTTAAAGCTAAACTACGAAAAGATGGTAAGGACATAATAGACTTTGGCTTTGGAAACCCTGATAGTCCTACCCCAGATCATATAATAGCAAAACTTATTGAAACGGTGCAAAAGCCTCGTACAACAGGTTATTCAGTCTCTAAAGGAATAGCAGGACTAAGAAAGTCTGCAGCTCGCTATTATTTAAGGCGATTTGGTGTATCTTTGTGTCCTGAAAGTGAAATAATTGCGACAATAGGCTCTAAAGAAGGATTTGCTAATTTAGCTCAAGCGATTACTGCGCCAGGCGATATAATATATTCACCAAATCCTTCTTATCCTTTGCATGCATATGGATTTATAATATGTGGGGGTGTTATACAGCCTAT
>CAJQGR010000052.1 GCA_905477785.1 uncultured Hellea sp. | reverse complement strand
ACCCCAAAATGGAGAAGTGGTTCTTCTGATATTTCTGATACTAAAGCCTTTAACTTGGGCTCTAAAAGCATGCCCAATTCATAAGAAAAATAGCCTGCTAGATGATAACCATTTTCATGATACTCAATCAGTTTTTGCATGGCTGAATGTATTGATTCAGCGTCATATACAGTAATAATATCTATTGGTTTTGAATAAAACCTTGTTTTTTGGGTTATTTGATCATCCAAAAAAATATATGGTTCAGAATTTATCATAATTAGCGCTTAAGCATTCATTGCCTAAAAGGTAAACCCCTCAATAAGTCCGCCATAAAAACTATTACGGGCCTTTAGAATTTTTTTCGAATGTTCTTGAAAGCAACGGCGAAAGCTAACTTGAGTTCCCGGAGCTATTTGGCCTAAAAGCCATTTGTCAGATTGTATAACTTGAAGTGCTCTGGGGTAACCCCCAGTGCAGTGACCGTCAGCAAACATCAGAATTGGTTCTCCATTCGTATCAATTTGTAGAGTACCTGGCAGTAGAGGAGAGCTAGTCATCGAGATTGGAACTTCGGTTGTTATTTTATCACCTTTAAGGCGTGAACCCATTCTATCCGTTAAATTTGTAGCATGGAAAGGACTAACGAATAAATGCCTCTGACTTGGCTTATCAAGTATTTTCCATTCAGGCCCTGGTAAGGAACGCAAAACAACATGTCTTGATAACTTGGGGGTAAAACCCTGTGGTATTTTGCGTTGAGCACTTCTGGGGCGGTTACTTGATATTAATTGATCTCCTGCCCTTAGAGCGCAACCATTGAGCCCTCCTATTTTAGCGGGTAGATATGTCGAAGAACTATTCATAAATTCAGGTGCTTTTAAACCTCCGGCAATAGCGATGTAGGACCTACAGCCATCTCTGGCGAAACTAAGTGTAAGAATATCACCTTTTTCTACGCTAAAGGCAGAAAAGTTATTAACATTTTGTCCATTTACTTGAGCCCACATTTCAGCTCCAGCTATAGCCACTGTATTTGAAGATTGAAATTTTATGTGAAGGCCTCCTAAAGCACACTCAATTGCTAAAGCATCCCAGCGGTTACCCGCCATCCAATTAGCTAAAGCAAAAGAAAGCTGATCTGCCGCTCCGCTTGATGGGATGCCAAGGTGTCGCATTCCAGGCCTTCCTGCATCCTGCAAGGTAGTCTGTGTTCCGCCATTAAGTACTTCAATCATGAAAAAATAGCTTTAGATGAAGGGATGAATTTTATTTTATCACCCGCTTTAACAAGAAAAGGTTTTTCGCGGTTTTTATCAAACATTTTGTGAGGTGTTCTACCTATAATTTGCCACCCTCCTGGACTATCGAGACCATAAATACCTGTTTGCCAACCTGCAATACCAACCGAACCTGCAGGTACAAGTGATCTCGGAGATTTATGACGTGGATGTTTTAGAGGGCTAGGTATTTCTGAAAGGAAACAGAATCCAGGTATAAAGCCCATCATACACACGCTGTAAGGCTGTGCGCTGTGAGTTTCTATGATTTGTGACTGATTAAGACCGCTTGATTTCTTTATGGCTGCCATGTCTGGACCATATATGCCACCATATACTACAGGTACTTCTATTATTTTACTTTCTGTTATTTCTACTGATGCCGTCTTTTTAATTGCGGTAGCTATATTTTTTTTTGCTCTTTCCATAGAGATACGCGCCATATCAAAACAACATAGAATGCTGTCGTAACCTGGGACTAGTTCTTGCCAATCAGGCTTTGAGGATAGAGTTTTAGAAAGCTGATGAATACGATTATTTACATCGAGAGAAAAACTATTGGTTTTAAACTGCACAAGTAAAGCACTGTCTCCATATTCTATGATATCTGGAGTTAATTCAGTATCAGACAT
Source organism: uncultured Hellea sp. (assembly GCA_905477785.1). GTDB lineage: Bacteria > Pseudomonadota > Alphaproteobacteria > Caulobacterales > Maricaulaceae > Hellea. Next base: position 2,812 of record CAJQGR010000052.1, on the reverse strand, counting down.
TTGCAAAAGCCATGACTTTAACACCAGATTTTTCTAACTGATTTCTTATTTTTTTTGCTGATTCTAACGCACCTGGGCTGTCGCCATGGAGGCATATTGTATCAACCTCAATTGGTATTTCTTTTCCTGATGCAGTTTTAACAGATTGATTGAAAACTATGTTCTTTGCTTGCAAAATTCGTCTATTTTGTTTTTCAATTACTGAGCCTTTTATTTTGCGACTCTGTAAGTGTCCATCATCAGTATAACGTCTGTCTGCAAACCCTTCAGATACATATCTAAGACCATATTTTTTTGCAGCAAGTTTCATCTCTGAGTTAGGGCCCCCTAAAAAAATAAGGTTTTGCTTAAAGCTAGAGATAGCGCTCGCTATTATATCTGCTTTTTCTGAGTCTTTCATTGCATCATTGTATAATGCCCCATGAGGCTTAACATATCTTACTGGTTCATTAGCAGAGTCTGCTAAATTAATTAATTTTGCTATTTGATCTATCAACGTCAATTTGAGTTCTTGTGCTCCAATATCCCTACCAATTTCAAATGATCTTCGTCCAAAAAATTCTTTGTCAGGATAGGAAGGGTGAGCGCCGATTACAACATTATGTTCCTGCGCACCGTAGATCATTCTGCTCATAGTTTCATCTGACCCTGCGTGGCCTCCGCATGCAATATTAGCCGAACTAATGTAATGTAACATTTCTAATTCATCGTTAGCCCACTCAGTGTTGTTGGCTTCTCCAAGATCTGCATTTAAATCAATAGACTTCATAGTTCTTTTTTAATCATAATTTTTGGTTTTAAAATACCTAATCATATTTCTTTTCCGCAAACATAACCGCTTGCCCACGCCCATTGAAAATTATGGCCGCCAAGGTGCCCTGTTACATCGACTACCTCGCCAATAAAATATAGCCCCGGTACATTTTTGGTTTCCATGGTTTTCGATGATAATTCTTTAGTGTCTACACCGCCTTTTGTGACCTCTGCCGTACGGAAACCTTCTGTTCCAGCGGGTTTTACGTGCCATTTATTAACCATTAGTGCTAAATTTATCAAAGCTTTATCATTCATATCGGCTAACCTAATTTGCTTGATATAGCTCGTTATGTATTCCGCTAACCGTGAGGGTAAGTATTTTGAAAGCCATACTTTAGGGCTCTGCCGCGGTGATGTTTCTCGGGCTAATTTGAGTTCCTTTAATATATCTATTTCTGGGGCTAAGTTTATATTTATGTGACTGCCTGCAGTCCAATAAGAACTAATTTGCAGTATAGCCGGCCCAGATAAACCTCTATGTGTAAAAAGAAGCGCTTCATCGAATGAAATGCTTTCATTTTCAACACGGCTGTTGGCACTCACCCCTGCTAAAGTTTTCAGTGGTTCTTTGAGTGAGTCTGTAAAAGTGAGGGGAACTAGCGCAGGTTCAGGGTTTATAATATTGAGGCCGAATTGTTTTGCTACTTTATATCCAAAACCGCTTGCCCCCATTTTAGGTATTGATGGCCCGCCGCATGCGATTACGACTTTGTCTGCCGTAAGTGTTTGATTTGGAGTTGTGACTGCATAACAATTATTAAACTTTTCTATACCATTCACTTCCGTCGAAAGTCTGATTTCGTTATTATAATTGTCACACTCATTAATAAGCATATCAATGATTTGTTGACTTCTTCCATCGCAAAAGAGTTGCCCTTTTGTTTTTTCATGAAAATCAATATTATATTTTTTAACCAATTGGATAAAATCTTCTGGGCTGTAACGTGAGAGTGCTGATTTCGCAAAATGCTCATTCTCAGATATAAAATTTTTGGGATTACAGTAAATGTTCGTAAAATTACAGCGCCCACCTCCAGAGATACGTATTTTCTCTGCAGGTTTATTCGCATGATCAATTATGAGCACAGATTTCCCACGTTCTCCTGCGGTTGCTCCGCACATTAAGCCTGCGGCCCCTGCACCAATAATTATGATATCAAAATGTGCTGACATATGAGTTGTTTAATCTATTTTATTTTGATGTCGAGTGATTGATTATCTACGCTAGACCGCCTTGAAACCCCTCAGTTTCGTCTTCATTTGTTAGTGCTATTCTTATTTTTCCTCTGCATGCCCATTGCTTACATTTTAATTTTTCTTCAAATTCGTCTAAGAATAGTTGACGCATATATGATTTATGTAAATGGTATGAAGCTCGCTCATACCAAACATAGCTACATTTAGAACAACGCGCTTCTATGAGCTCATCACTTTTCATATCGAGAAGTTGAAGCTTCTTCTTCCAGCTCACCAGAAGTCCTCCGCACGTGGTATCCGCGTAAAACTAATTTTCCCCCCAAGATTCCCACCTGCCGGTAATTCCCAGGGGCCCATAGTTATGAGAGATTTTCCATAACGTGAATTCAAATTATCGACAGTAGTAGTAACTTTTTTCCATTTTTGTCTTTCGAAATCATCGTCGATGAAAATATCTAGTTGTCTGCTATTAGCGGGTGTGAGGTCAGCAAGTGTAACTCCAATACGCATTATTTTCATCGATGACGGTACTTGTATTTTTGCTTTTTCCCATAAAGTATCTAATGCCTTTAAACAGGCTTGATCATCATTGGCAGCATAGAGTTTGTGACTGGATGACCAGCTATAATTACCTTTTTTATAGCCTTTCGTTAGGCCCATCCAGATGTAAAGTATTCCAGCGTTAAAATTTGCCCTTCGCATACGACGCGCAGCCTTTACTAATAAAAGCCGAGAACAATTTTTTGCATCAATAAAATTACGTAATGCAGGTGGTAATACTCGGCCATGCCCATACATA
>CAJQGR010000051.1 GCA_905477785.1 uncultured Hellea sp. | reverse complement strand
GTTCCTTTTGGGGCGTATTTGGTCGATTTGTCAGACCCTACTCTACGCGCATCTATCAAAATGGTTAGAGAAAATGCGGGTCTTCCCGGCAGCGGCTATGCCTATCCCTATGAGCTTTACTGGGAAATTGATGATGCCGCAGAAAAGATGAAATTCTTAATGGCGATGAGAGCTGTAATTGGATCAGGAAGCGTTGAGCGTTTAGTGGACCACATAGATTATGTAGTCAAAAGAATAGGTATAGATCATGTAGGGATTGGAACTGATTTTAATCATGGCGGGGGAATCGAGGGTTTTAACGAAGCAGATGAAGCTCTTAATCTAACAAAAGCCTTGGTTGCCCGCGGGTATAGCCAAAAAGATATTGAAAAAATATGGGGCGGAAATTTCCTAAGGGTTTTTCGTAGGGTTGAACAGTCTTAGTCCGGTACTCCATTGAAATGGTAGTTTGAGTAATCTCTGATAACTAACCTGTGTGTGCGGGTCCAAGAACTATGGCATTGGCCAGCAGCAGAGTTAGGCCATTTAAATAAGCGCGCGTAACAGGACTTTGGGTAAAGCCTATAACTATGCCCTCACCATGGGGTTGCGCCATAACGAAAGGCTTGAAGGCAAGCTGGCGCCGGTTTTCTTCCCACAAATATCCACTTTTTAGTAACTCCTCAGGGCCAGCATAGCTAAATACATTTGTGCCGTCGGCTTCATTAAGCGGTTGATAAATATTACTGCCCCGTAGTAGCGCTGAAGCTTCTTCATAACCTGCTGACAACCAATGATCGGTGTCGATAATAGTATTTACTAATACGCCTGGCACTGAATCAGGATTTTTTTCTGGATCCGTTATGGCTGCTTTATAATCGTCTTTTGTTTTGATTACTGTACCGGAAACAAGATTGGTCTCTTTATTGGCACCTTTGTCTTCTTTGTTATTTTCGTCCTCAGTTGCAGCAGTCTCTAAGGATGTTGACAATAAATCAAAATTCTCACTAGTAAGCGTTTCTAATGCAGTATCAAAACCAACTAATACTCCGCCATTTGATACAAATGTTTTCAAAGCTTCAATGCCGGTATCGCCGAGTACATACGAAAAATTAGAGTAGGTTTGTGGTAAGATAATAACATCATAATCTTCAAGAGTTGCTCTGCCCAATGTTTTCACTCTGATGGGCGTTACAGGAGCGCCGAGATAGCGTTCAATAACAAACCGAGTAGCGCCTGTTTCAGTGGGAACCATTCCTTCGCCCCAGGCTAAAGCTATTTTGGGTAATTTTAAATATTTGAATTCATTTGATCCAAAATTAGGGCCATCTTCAACCCAGCTACTCTCCATAGGTACAACTTCGGCACCAATCTTGCTGGATATTTCGTTTAGCCGAGACACTAAGTTCTCAGGATTTCCTTTTACAGGAAAAATAGTTGTGCCGCGAGGGTATTCACGGTCTCCCACTGTAAAGCTCTTATCGGTTGTTTTGCCTTTGAAACCTTCTGATAAAGCCGCCAAGACTAACTTTGCCTGTCCTGCATCGGACCAAGGGATAGCATAACCAAAAGAGGCTTTAGATATACTGGGAACTTTAGGGGTTTCGCCTAACTTTATTAGGGCGGCCTTTGATAAATCAGCTGACTTACAGGTTGTGACTGATAAGCCGTCCATCATAGGTATTGACCAAGCTGTTACATCATATAATTCATGAGGAAGACCGCGGTCACGGCGAGATTCTTGTTCTGCCATGAAATCCTTTGGTAAGGGGGTGCTATCAGCGAGTAAGGATTTAATTAACCTACCATTAGGCTGAGCCTGATCAATTATGACAGCCCCTTTTGGGTATTTTTGTCCGCAAAATTTACTAGAGCCAATGACTTGATGAGTGTTTATGCCTTGCAGAACCATTCTTTGAGCAAACTGGTCCACGTCCCAAGCTTTCTTGCTGCGATCAACAACAAAGTAACGGTTGTTCGATTTTTGTCCTTCTTTTAAAGTTGATGCTCGATAATTTGCATAATCTTTCAAGAAGAGATTTCTATTTTTTGCCACTACTTCAGCAGTTGAAAGCGTTGCTATGAAGTGATTTTTAACGCTCTCAAAATAAGTGAGTTCTTCTCCATTAGATCTTTTATATAAAAGCCCTCTAGCTGACCCTTGTTCGTAAGTCATAGCAATAGCGCCGTTGAGAGTTGGCCACATATCACCATAGCCAGGATAAAATTGATCAAAAATTTCACGCGTAAAGTATTCAATGCCATATTTGTCAAACCAATCTGCATGGTTTTTACCAAGTAGGAATTGCTTCTGCCGCTGCTTATCTGTGATGCCAGGGTTAAAAGGTTTAGCGGCTGGTGCAAAAAAATAAGTTTCGTCTCCGTCCATTTCATGAGCATCAACTACAACAACAGGGTTCCATTCTAATACAGCTTTGATCTTACCTCGAGTTTCAGGCTGAGACACAGCAAACCAATCTCTATTTAAATCAAAAAGATAATGGTTGAATCTTCCGCCGGGCCATGGCTGATCATGTTCAGCGCTATACCTATCTGATAGGGGCTCAAGGCCTAATGAGGACTCAAATGATTGTATAAACCTTTCTCGGCCATCGGGATTTTGTACAGGATCTATTATAACAATGGTATCTTTGAGTATTATGCTAACGATCGGGTCATCCTGAGCGGCTAATAAATGATAGGCCAGGCTTAAGCCCGCATCTGTTGATGAAATTTCGTCTCCATGAACACCATATGAAAGCCATGTTACTGCTGGAGTGTTGATGATGAGTTTTTCGCGATCACTTGGCGAGAGATTGCCGTCTGCTAACTTTTGTATATCAGCTTTAATCTCATCAAGGCGCTTTATATTTTCTGGTGAACTGATAATGGCGGCGACTAGGTCCCGTCCCTGCCAGGATTTAGCGTAAGACTTAATGATCATGCTTTCTGGTGCAGAGGTCTGCAAGTCGTTCAAATAGGAAAGAGCCTGAGCTGGTGAGGTAATACGGTCTCCATTAGAATGGCCTACGCTTTCAAGGAGGGTTGGAATTTTTGAGTCATAATTCGCCTCAATCATATTCTGTGAAGCAGCATTAAACGCAATTACAAAACTGAGAAAAAAAATAAAAATTCTAAAAACCCAACGTATCATAGTAAGCCTCTATTTTTCCATGAATGGGTTATACTATAGTCATCATATTTTATACAAATCAATCACTTTCATATTTTGCCAACTAATTTGAACCCTACTGATACTTGTAAAAATTCATGATTTAAAATAAAAATTTAGTTTAAAGTAAGGAATAAATGCTTATGAACAATTATGTCAAAAATTTATTCTCTATCAAAACCACCCAGTAATATAGATTTACTAAATGATGAAGAAGTTTTAGACCGTGTATTTAATCATATTGATAATGGCACTACCGACCTTGGAAATGAAACTTGGCAGGAACCGACATCACATTATTATAAGCAAGCACGTTTTGAGGCGGAATTAGAGCTATTAAAAAAATTGCCAGTACCATTTTGTCCATCTGCTGCTTTATCAAAGAATGGCAGCTACATAGCCCGTAAAGCTGCGGGTACGCCTTTATTAGTTGTTAGAGGTTTAGACGGGGTTGTAAGAGCATTCATCAACGCCTGCCGGCATAGAGGTATGCAAGTGGCTAGCGGTGACGGCTGCGCTAAAGCATTTGTTTGCCCCTACCATGCATGGACTTATAATCTTGAGGGGAAGTTAAAAAGGATACCAGGTGAAGAAGCTTTCCCAGGTTTTGACATGACTGAAAATGGTCTTGTTGAAATTAGCGCGAAAGAAAAAGGCGGGATTATTTATGTGATGCAAAAGGGAAAAATTAAAGATGGCATGCTAGATAAGTGTCTTGATTTTTTTTCTAGCGAACAGCAACTTTTTCAAAGTGGTGAAATTGAAGAAAAAGCAAATTGGAAGATTTTAATTGAAACATTATTAGAGGGTTATCATATCAAATCCCTCCACCAAAAATCATTTTATCCTTATGGTTTAGATAATACAAATCTGGTGGAAACATATGGACCAAATGCGAGAGTTATTTTCCCGTTTAGAAGAATTGAAAAATTAAGGTCTTCTGATTCTAAAAAGCAGTCTATTAATGGAAGTATGACATCTGTATATCATCTTTATCCAAATGCGAGTGTTACCGTACTATCTAAGCATTCTAACCTCACAATTATGGAGCCTATTAGTCCGGGTTACTCAAAGCTTGTCTCTTATACTTTAGTAAACAGGCAAACAGATGATTTTAAAATTTCTGTAGAAGATGCAAAACGCGATTCCGATTTTGTATCAAAGTTTGGATTAAGTGAAGATTTAGAGGCTGCAAGGGCTATTCAAGAAACTGTATCATCTGATGCAAATAGCCATCTTACTTTTGGTTTGTTTGAAAAAGCTATTGTAAACTTTCATAAGCACCTTGCCGAAGATTTAAAATAATATAACAATACGGCAAGAAAAATTAAATATATTTAAATTGGAGTTTCTATGTTTAGTCACGTTATGTTGGGCGCCAATAATATTGAGAAATCAAAAATATTTTACGATGCTGCGTTAGGTGCAATGGGGGTTAAACCGTCATTCATAGATCCCAAGGGACGCGCTATGTATCTTCATTCTGGCGGTATTTTACTTCTTACAAAACCAATAGATGGCAAAGAGGCAACTGCCGCTAATGGCAGTACAATAGGTTTCGCAGCAAAGACTCCAGAGGAAGCGGATGCTTTTCATGCAGCAGGACTTGCGAATGGTGGTACGGCAATTGAAGATCCTCCAGGATGGCGCGAGAGCGGCGCAATTCGGTTATATTTATCATATCTAAGAGACCCGTCGGGTAATAAAATATGCGCTATGTGTCAGGGGTAAATAATCTTTTTAAAGCTGTTATTATTTAGAAACTTTTCTTAATTGTTTTCTCATTTCTGATTTTTGTAAAGTGAGCTACGAAATTTTCCGATGAGTATTTTATTTTCTTTATTATACTGTTTTATACTTTCTTCTTTTATGTACCCATAACCCCTAATTTTATCGGGTAAATTGGCTATATCAACTGCGAGTGCATAATTATCATTTGTTAGCCCTTCTATTAACATATTAACAGTAGCTTCATATTGTACTATAAGGTTTCGCTCTGTTTTACGTTCTGAGGTGTATCCAAAAATATCAAAGGGTGTCCCGCGCAACCCTTTCATATTTGATATAATTTTAAGAATTGGCGTTATCCAACCTCCAATTTCATATTTTCTTGGACGTCCAGTATGTGGATCTTTTTTAGAAATTAGCGGAGGGGACAGATGATACTTAATTTTATAATTACCATCAAAGGTTTCAGCGAGTTTTTCTGCAAATATCGGCATAGTTTGAAGTCTTGCAACTTCATATTCGTCTTTATATGCCATTAGTTTATATGCAAATGTTGCGACAGCACGGGTTAGTCCACTCTGTCCTTTTGTTTTATTTTTTTCTAAATCCACTATTTTTTGAACGAGAATTTTGTATCTTTCGGCATAAGAAGCATTTTGATAAAGTATCAAATCAGCAATACGCGCTTCAATAAATTCAATATCTGTTTTTGATTTTGGGGGCTCAATTTTTATTAATTCGGATATTGCTTGGGGTTTATGGGCCGCAAGACGTCCCCATTCAAAAGCTTGTTTATTCCAATCGGGTTTTACACCATTTAGTTCTATAGCTTTGAATATAGCCTCTTTACCAATAGGTAATGCACCTTTTTGCCAAGCATAGCCGACTAAGAATAAATTTGCTCCGATTGAATCCCCTAGTAACTTTACAGCCATACGGGTTGCATCAAGATATTCTATATTTTCGGATGCAAGCATAGTAGAAAACCTGTTTTGTAGTTCTTCTAAAGGGTAGTTAAGGTCAGGATCGTCTATAAAATCACTCGATATTGTTTTTTCCAGATTAATGAATGCCTTTGTTTTATTTGGACTTAGTGTTTCTAAAACTTTATCCATGCCTGAAGTCATCATATCACAAGCGATTAAAACGTCGGACCCGCCACTTGTTAGTCTAGCTGCATTAATTTCGGATTGGTAATTTGCAAATTGGATATGTGTCATGACGGGCCCACCTTTTTGAGAAAATCCCATTTGATCAACAATAGATACCCCTCTGCCTTCTATATGAGCAGCAGTTCCTAAGAGTGCGCCAATCGTGACTACCCCCGTTCCGCCAACACCTGCAATTAGCACTCCATAGGTCTCACCCTTAACGATATTATATAATTGGGGTGAAGGTACCGTAGCTTTGAAATTATTGATTTCTATCCCTCGTTTCATATCACCCCCATGAACAGTGACAAAGCTCGGACAGAAGCCGTCAACGCAAGAATAGTCCTTATTGCAAGATGACTGATGTATCTGCCGTTTGCGGCCATACTCTGTATCTAACGGCTGAACGGATAGGCAGTTGGACTTTTTCGAACAATCTCCACATCCTTCGCAAAGACGGTCATTGATAAAGGCGCGTTTGGGTGTATCGGGAAAGGTTCCACGCTTACGGCGACGACGTTTTTCAGCGGCGCAAGTTTGATCATAAATTAAAACTGTAGTACCCTTAATATCTCTTAAATCTCGTTGGACACTATCAAGTTCCCGTCGGTGATGAATAGTAGTCCCGATTGCAAATCCTGGTTTCTTTCCATATTTGAAGGGTTCATCAGTTACTATAGCAATTCGCTTGACCCCTTCTTGGTAAACTTGATGGGTAATCATTTGTACAGTAATTTGTCCATCAACTGGCTGTCCGCCTGTCATCGCGACGGCGTCGTTGAAGAGTATTTTAAATGTGATATTGGACCCAGCTGCAACAGTTGCCCTAATGGCTAATGACCCACTATGAAAGTAGGTGCCATCCCCCAATTGTTGAAATGTATGCTTACTATTTACAAAAGGTTCCTCGCCAATCCATGTCGCACCTTCACCTCCCATATGGGTAAACCCTTCAACATCTCGATCCATCCAAGTTGCCATATAATGACAACCAACACCGCCAATTGCTTTGCTGCCTTCTGGAACTTTGGTAGAAGTATTATGAGGGCAACCAGAGCAAAAATAAGGTACATGTTTAGTGTGAATAGAATTAGCCTTTGCTATGGACTCTTGGCAGTTATTCAGTAATTCAAGACGGGTCTCTATTTCATTGCTTGTGTAAAAATAAGCGATTCTTTCTGCTATAATGCGTGCTATTCTGTCTGAATTTGTTTGCTTGTAATCAATAACTAGTGGTTTACCGTTTTCATCTGTTCTTCCGACTATTCGAGGGCGTTCTTTATCTGGAAGATCATAACAGCCGCGCATGAATCCATTTTGAATTTGTTCCCGCTTATCTTCGATTACCAGAACTTCATCCATCCCTCTAGCAAACTCTCTGTATAGATCATCATCAGAAGGGAAGGGCATAGCTATTTTGAGCACATTGATACCGAGGGATTTAGCCTTTATTTCACTAATACCGAGATCACTCAGGGCTTGTTTTACATTGCTCCACTCCTTACCCATGGCAACAATACCAAATTTTTTCTTTGGGCTTTCAAGTGTAATACGGTTAAGATTATTGGCGCGCGCAAATGCCAATGCTGCCGGTAATTTATATTTTCTTGCACGTTTATCCATGTCGTATATGTCATTTAGGCGTCGTGCGTTAACGCCGTCTTTTGGGAATATAAATTTTGGATAGGAAATCTTAATTCGGTTATAATCGCCATCAATTGATGCAGATGTTTCAATTGTCTCAGGTATTAATTTATAACCCACAAAGGATCCGCAAAACCGCGATAGAGCAATGCCATAAATACCTAAATCAAAAACATCCTGAATATCTGCGGGGTACAAGACTGGCATTAGAAGGTCTTCAAAAAGTAGTTCAGAATGATAGGGGTCAGTTGTGGACGTCATATCAGGGTCATCACCACAAAGCACAAGGACTCCACCATGCTTTGTTGTGCCGTGCAAAGTAGCTTGGCGCAAACCATCAATTGTTTGATCTAGCCCTGGCCCTTTGCCATACCACATTGAGTAAACACCATCATATTTTGCATCATCTTTAAAACCAACTTTTTGGGTTCCCCAGACTGCAGTCATAGCCATATTTTCATTGAGCCCTGGCCAGAATTTAACATGATGTTCCTCGAGAGTTTTTTCTCCTGCGCGCCATAGCTCTATATCAATAGCTGTCATAGGGGAGCCTCTATAGCCCGATATAAAACCACCTGTATTCAATCCTGCTTTTTCATCTATTTTTCTCTGTATCATCATCAAGCGAATGATTGCCTGCTGCCCTGTCACGAATACGCGGCCACGATCTAGGGTATATTTGTCCGCAAGTGTAATATTTGGTAATTTTACTGTTGAGTTCATTTTACCCCTGCTTAATATTAATAAAGTGTAGAAATAATTCTCTTAGGTGGTAATTCCTGTTTTTTTTAAAGGTAGTAAATATGATGCACTCACTTACAAAATTTTACATTTTTGAATCAATTTCTATGCTATAATATACAAATATATAGGAAAAAAATTCTCTATTAAATATATATTTTGGGTAAATTATACTTTAAAAAAAATATATTGAGGAATATTATTTTTTAACTCATAGAGTTTTGAAAGTGTGATACTTGTTAGGTAATACCATAAAAATTACTGGGATTGTATTAAGTTATTATTGACACCCCAATAAGAAGCATTGCGCCCATGAATATTGTTGTCAAAGTCATGATTGTAAGGGGTTTTGCACCAACTTTCATGACTAATTTCATATCTGTTTTTATACCGATCGCCACCAAGGATATTATTAATGCCCAATGTGCGGATATATTACCTGCGTTCTTTGCTAAATCAGGAATAATATTTAAGCAGCTAAGCAACGCTAAAAGGCAAAATACAATTAAAAACGGAGGTGTGCTCGCCCTAAGCTTGGACCTCAAGTTAGGGTAGGGTGTACTGGAGCTTTTTCCCCAGATCAGAGATATAATAATGATAACCGGTAACAGCATGGAAACACGTATGAGTTTAAATACAACGGCGAGATCTCCTGCCTCATTTGAAACTGCATATCCAGCACCAACGGCTTGTGATACATTGTGTATACCGCCTCCCATAAAAATCCCACTTTCTAATATATTTAAATTTAAAGCATTGGATATAAATGGATATAGAAGCATAGCTAATGTAGATAGAACAGTTATACCTGCAACAGTAATTGCAAGCTGAGCATCACGAAGCGGGTTATCCTCCAGAGCGGAGCAAATTGCAGCAGCGGCTGATACGCCGCATATTCCAACGGCGCCGCCCATGAGAATTGAAAAATCTTTTGGCTGCCCTAAAATCCTAGCTATTAAATAACCCACTAGAAGCGTTATTATAAGTGTTATAATTACAAAAAGAGGAGCCATGAAACCTATTTGGGATAGATCGGTTAAATCTATGCGTAGACCCATTAATGCAACCCCAGCATAAAGTAAGCCACGAGAGCTCCAATTTATTCCATCTTTAAAAATAGAAATTGAATTTAAAGCATGCAGCAATAGTCCAATTATAATGGCAAGCAACATTACAGGTATCATTGTTACCTTTGATACAAAGGCGGCAAGAATTCCTGTAAAAATGCAAACAACAAGACCTGGAGTATGATTTTTAAATTCTGATATTTTTGCTTGCATTAATTATACCCCCCACCTCAAGCCTGAGCTTGAAGTACAGTCACCATAACCATATTAAATATTGCTTCAACATCAGAACCACGAGATAAAT
>CAJQGR010000050.1 GCA_905477785.1 uncultured Hellea sp. | reverse complement strand
CGTATAGCTTCATCTGACCCAGTTATGTGGCGTGATATTTTTCTTGCTAATAGGGATGCAACATTAGAGGTTGTAGATCGTTTTATTGAAGACTTATCGGCTCTCAAACGTGCTATAAGGTGGAAAGATGGGGACGCCTTACTGGAGCACTTTGCAAAAACCCGTCATATTCGTCGTCGAATAGTAGATGCTGGACAAGATAGTTCAGAACCTAATTTTGGAAGAGACGATTAAAGAAATATTATTATTTAATAATATTTCTTTTTCACTTGGTTCTATAGTGACGTACCTTAGATAGCTTATTAAAAGTTTACTGTATTCTTGAACTAATCGTTTGAATCTATCACTATTTGAGTACCATTTCTCGCCAGTTTGAATAAAAACTGGAAATGGAGTTATTTTAATTTGACTAGTAGTCACTTTAATTTCTATTTCAGCCCTCGGCATGTGATAAGCAGATGTTACTAATATTATATGTTTGTATCCTAATGCTTTGGCCCATGCTGTTGTTTCATATGCATTGCCAATCGTATTTTTTGCATTGTAGTCTAAGTCTAAACAGCAATCTGACATTTTTTCGGGAATAGAAATAATTTCTTTGATTTTATTGAGAGAAATTTCAGAGTTTACTCCTGATATAAGTAGGCGTTCTGCTTTTTTTTGTAATAACAGATTCGCGCCCGCCTCAAGTCTTCCACCACCTTTTCCAGTCCATACGGCAATTCCATCCGCATCAGGGATAGTTTTAGGTGTACTGAAGTCATTAATTTTTTTTATATAAAAGAGAAAACCTAATGTGTAGGTAATGATCATTATAGTAATAACTTTAAGTAATTTCATTATTCTAAACAATTTTATTTTAGTGATTGATATATTAAGTTTAATTTAGTGTTTATTTAATTTGCAAAATTATTCATCGTCGCCGACGTTTTTTTGACAATATGTTCATAGATGTTAATCCTGCAGATATTGAACAATTTATACTAAAGCCTATTATAAATAGTAAAAGGTAGATTATATCAGGCCAATAAAAATTTGGTATTGGAATTATAAAAACTTCTTTCATACGCTCTGTCGACATTATAACCATCGTAAAATAACCTAGGCTAACACCATATAACCCACTAATTAAACCTCTAATTCCTGCTTGTTTTATAAATAATTTTGAGATGAATATATTTTTGGCTCCAACTTGCAGCAATATATTTATTATATTTTTTTGAGCTAGAAGGGCTGATTTTGTAGCATAATTTGAAATGAATATAGCTATACTAAAAATTAATATAAGCAGTGCTGTAGATCCGACCTTAAGTGCAATAGCTGATTTTTTAACTTGGTCAGACCATCGTGTATGATCGTCAATCTCAACAATAACTCCTTCATTTTTAAGGGCTGCTGAAATGTAAGTGAGATCTTTGTTATCTTCTTCTGCAAAATTAATAGATATTAAAGCTGGAATGGGTAAGTCATCAGGAAGATTAAAATTGCCAAGCCAAGGCTTAAGCATATCTAAGGACTTTTTTTTGTCTAATACAGTAATTTCTGAATTAGGATAATTTTCTTTTAAATTTTTAAATGTGATTTCCACCTGCACCTCACGAAGCGTGGGGTTTTCAACTAAAATTTGAATAGTAGCAGAATTTTCCAAGGCTGAATTCCATGAAGTGCTCATACGATTCATAGTAACTGAGAATAATAAAGCGATCGTGGCAAGATATGCTACTATGGATAATGTAAATACCAAAGACCTTGCATTATTACTATTCGGATCAAGTAATGGGTTAGAAGTTAATTTTTTTATGCTCTTATCTTGCATCAAAAACTCGAATTAAAATTAGTATTTATTAATGTACCATTTTCAATATTTAAAATATTAGCATTTATACCTTTGACAAGTTTTTTATCATGAGTTGCTATTAGTATTGTGGTTCCAGAGCGGTTCATTTCAATAAAAAGTTTAAGTAGTCTTTTGCTCATAACTTCATCAACATTTCCAGTTGGTTCGTCCGCAATTATTAAATCAGGTTTAGATATAATAGCCCTTGCAATTGCTGCCCTTTGTTTCTCTCCTCCAGATAAAGTTTTAGGTAGTGCATCCATCCGATCTCCTAATCCAACCCATTGAAGTAATTCACAAATATCTTTCGTATAATTTCGTCTTTTTTCTCCTGAAACACGCAATGGTAATGCAACATTTTCGAAAACAGTTAAATGGTCTATTAAACGAAAATCCTGTAATATAACCCCAATTCTTTTCTTTATTGAATACTTAGCTTTTTGAGATATTGAAGAAATATCATTTCCAAATAAGCTTATTAAACCCCGAGATTGTTTCAAATCCATATAGCATAATTTCAGTAATGAAGATTTACCTGCTCCTGATGGGCCTGTTAAGAAATTAAAACTTCCTTTATTCAAGCACATGTCTACATCCGACAGAATTTCTGGTCCTCTACCATAACGCAAACCCAATCTTTCAAAACGAACTACTTCGTTATTTAATGCGATTTGTACTTTGGATTTTTTCTTTTTAAACACAGACTTTATAACTAGTTAATAATTAATTTAAATAACTTTAGGTCTAATATTACCCACCCACAAGAATTGATTTATGAAATGTTTTAAATGAGCCAATTAGGTATATTCTCTGATTTTAAAATATCGTTAATTGTAGGGCGTTTTCTTATAACTTCATATTTGTTATCTTTCACAAGAACTTCCGGAATGAGTGGTCTAGTGTTATATTGGCTCGACTGTGATGCCCCATATGCTCCTGCCGTATGCATTACTATAAGCTCTCCTTGATTTATTTTTGAAAGTTTTCTCGATTTTGTGAATGTATCACTACTTTCGCAAATTGGGCCTACAACATCGTACTTTTCTACTTGTTCTTTTTCTGGTTTTTTCCGAACGGGTTCTATTTCATGAAAAGCATCATACAAAGCTGGACGTAGAAGATCATTCATTGCAGCATCAATAATTAGAAAATTACGATCTTCCCCTTTTTTTACATAGAGTACTTTAGATAATAATATACCAGCGTTTCCAGATATCATTCTTCCAGGTTCGAATATTATCTCTACATTCATTTTTTTTGTTAGCTGTTTTACCATGGCTCCATAATTTGAGGGATCTGGAGGCGCAATAGTTTCATTCCCATACGGAATTCCAAGACCCCCTCCAATATCGAAGCAGCGAATATTATGTCCATTCGCATGAAGTTTTTTTATTAGATTTCCAACTTTAGAAATTGCTTTTTCAAAAGGCTCTAAATGATCAATTTGACTCCCAATATGAACATCTATTCCTACTATCTCTATGTTGCTGCAGGATTTAGCTATTGCATAAGCATGTTCAGCTTTATTCCAAGCAATTCCAAATTTATCTTCTTTTTTACCTGTGCTTATTTTTTTATGCCCCCCTGCCGTAACATCTGGGTTCACTCTAAATGCAATTGGTGCTAAATAATTCATTCGGGCCGCCACTTCATTTATTGCATAGAGTTCAGGTATACTTTCTACATTAAAAATCTTTATTTTTGCATTGGCTGCAGCTTCTATTTCATGTTTGGTTTTTCCGACTCCAGAGAATACAATTTTATTGGCTGGAATTCCAGCGGTTAGAGCTCTTTGTAGTTCACCTCCACTGACTACATCGGCGCCTGCGCCTAGCTTGGAGAGTGTTGCTAAGATACCGATGTTTGAATTTGCCTTGACTGAATATGCGATTAAAGAATTTATGCCAGAAACACTATTCTTAAAGACATTAAAATGCCTCTCAAATGTAGCTGTTGAATATACATAACAGGGCGTACCCACTTCTGCTGCTATCTTTGCAAGAGGTACATTTTCTGCATGCATTTCTCCATTCTTGAATTCGAAATGCCGCATTTTAAATATTTTTTTGAATTATTATTTTATTTTTAACTGTAGCTTGAAAGATTTCATTACCGCTCGTTAAGTGCTCTAGTTCGAATGAAGTATTATTCCACAAAGGGGGGGGAGTTTTGAGTTCTCCGCGAATACCGCAGGCAGAAAGTAATATTAAAGTGTTTAAAATTAAAAAAAAATTTGATTTACGGTAATTTTTCATTTTGTATTCCTATGGATTATATTTCTTTAATTGAGCCTATGACAAACGTCGAGTCACTATCTTAAAAAATTAATTAAATTTAACTTTATAAAATTAATATTAGATTTAGTGTTTTTAAAAAAAGAAATTAAATATGGCTGTCCTCAAGATAGTAAAGGAAATATATGAAATACTTAATTATACCAATAATATTTCTTATATTCTTCAAGATGACTTATGCAGAGTCTAAAGAAGAATCTATAAATTTGCGTGAAGAAATTTCGTGTTTTCCTGTTTCAGGTATATCTGATTTTGCTAGAAAATTTGAAAATATAAAAAGCTCTAGAACTGACTCTGTTGATATGTTTTTTGAAGCGCATTTAAAAATAAAAGATGGCGGCTTATTGCCTGAAAGAGTATATATAAAAAATCAAGAAAACGAATATGACTTGAGTTTTTCTCAAAATGGAAAAGTTGTTAATATTGAAAAAATAACTAAAGCAGAAAATGGTTCGGAATTATGTGCCTATGACCCATTGCGGGCTGGCACCCCTAAGGGTGAAGACGCTTTAGAATTTGATATGGACGCTGATGTAATATTTATTAAAAATAATGGTTACCACCATGTTAGTAGTTTAAAGGATGGCCTCAAGGATTCTAGATTCTTTTATAAAAAAATGGTTCCTGCACCGACTAGCTTATTTTTGCCAAAGTTCACGCATTTATTGATTTCTGCTGTTAACGATAAAGATAGTATTTATTTTGAAGCTAAAAATAAGGATAATGATAAGTTACCAATAGAGAGTGAAAATTATTGCGCAAATGAGGTAATTAAATTTAAAGATCTTGAAAATGCAGATGTTGAAGGTCTTTATATAAAAGGCGGGTCCTACTTATTATATCCTATACCAGATTTAGAAAAACTTACATCTATCATGGGCGGAGAATGTTAGTAAATAGAGTGATAGATTAATGAAACTTGATCGCATTAGTTCTCCCTGTAAGCTTATCTGTGACTTAGATTTAGAATTTGGTCTTTGCAAGGGCTGTGGGCGATCTAGGGAAGAAATAGCTCTTTGGACACGATTAAGTGATGCGAGACGAGCATTTATAATGACCGAGTTGTCGAAAAGACTCCTGAGCATGAAAAATAAAACTTAAGAATTAAGATAAGATATTATTCCAGGCTTTGACTTGTTTTTTAACTTCACTTGGAGCTGTGCCTCCATAGCTCACTCTGCTTTTTGCAGAAGATTCCGGTGATAAAACTGAATAAATTTCTTTTGTTATTTTAGGTTCTATTTTTATGTAATCTTCGAGAGGAAGTTCATCGAGAGTTACCCCTTTATGTTCGGCTAGCGCAACAATTTTTCCCGTGATGTGGTGGGCATCTCGAAATGGCATATTTATTTTTCTGACAAACCAATCTGCTAAATCAGTAGCTGTTGAAAATGCATTTCCTGCAGCCGCCTTCATAATTTCTTTATTTGGCTGCATATCATTTATCATGCCTGTCATTGCCTTTAAACCTAGATCAAGAGAATCAAAAGCATCGAAAACCGGCTCTTTATCCTCTTGCATATCTTTCGAGTAGGCCAGCGGTAATCCTTTCATAACCATTGTTAGTGATACAAGCGCTCCAGATATCCGGCCTACTTTAGCACGTATTAATTCAGCTGCATCTGGGTTGCGTTTTTGAGGCATAATAGAGCTACCTGTTGTGAAAGCGTCTGTTAATGTAATGAATTGAAATTGTGCGCTCATCCATATGACTATTTCTTCAGAAAGTCTTGAGAGGTGGGTAGCGCAAATATTGGCAGCTGATAATGCTTCAAGTGCAAAATCACGTGCAGAAACTGCGTCTAGAGAATTAGCCATGGGTTTAGAAAAGCCTAAAGTACTTGAAGTAAAGTTACGATCTATTGGAAATGATGTTCCAGCCAGAGCAGCAGCTCCTAAAGGACACTCATTTAAACGTTCCCTGCAATCACTAAACCTAGATTTATCGCGATTAAACATTTCTAGATATGCTAACATATGATGCCCAAATGTTACAGGCTGAGCAGATTGCAAATGTGTAAAACCTGGCATTATAGTGTCAGTATTTTCATCTGCCTTTTGAAGTAATGCTTTCATTAATTCGGTCAGCTGAAGTTCAAAATTATCCAAATAGTCTCTTACCCAAAGTCGAAAATCTGTTGCCACTTGGTCATTTCTTGAACGAGCAGTGTGAAGTCTCCCAGCTGCGTCACCAATTAATTCTTTTAGTCTATTTTCAATATTTAAATGTATGTCCTCAAATTCATGCGAGAAAGGAAACGAGAGATTTAATATTTCTTTTTTAATTTTTTCCAAGCCTTGATGTATCTGCAGCATATCTTCCTTTGTAATTATACCTTGTACCTCAAGCATGCTTGAATGAGCCATAGATCCCTTAATATCCTGCAATGCTAACCTTTTATCAAAATCAATTGATACATTAATTTCTTGCATAATCTCATTTGGAGATGCGCTGAAACGTCCTCCCCACATCTTCTGGCCTTTATTATTTTTATTGTTAGATAGTTTATCCATGTCCATATCTTCTCTTTTTAATATAACTAACACAATAAGGCTTATGCTCGTATTAGGGCTTGTAGCCATATTATTAGTGATTGTGCAATCCTGTAGCCAGCCTAAAGTTGGTATAGATGCATTTTCTAAGGGTACATTGAAGCGATTGTCTGTTTTAAGCACTCCACCCGATCAGCCTAAAATGTATCTTACAACAACTACTGGTAGTCAAATGAAGCTATCAGATTACAAAGGTAAAGTAATTTTGTTAAACGTATGGGCAACTTGGTGTGCTCCATGTATCGCCGAAATGCCAACATTAAACCGCCTTCAGATGGTTATGGGGAGTGAGAATTTTGAGGTAATTACAATTAGCATGGATCGTACAGCAGATGATGCAAAATTGTGGTTTGAAGAAAATGATATATCAGCACTGACCCCGTGGCACGATGCATCATATTCTATCAGCGGTAAACTTCGTTTGCCAGGGTTACCAACCAGCATATTATATGATGTTTATGGCAGAGAAATAGCGCGGTTACCCGGCGAAGCAGATTGGAATTCTACCGAAGTAAAGTCGCTAATAAGTTATTTAGTTGAAGAGAACTAGGTTTCAAAAATACCTATACAATGTAATTTGATACCCGTTCTATAATCCAAAACATACCTATTGATGAGATACTATAGGTTAATATAACTTCTGATTTTTTTCGTATATCACTACTTAATTTTGTTAAAATAGTTAGAGTAATAATTGTTAAGCCTATTACTGCAAATTGACCAAGTTCTACCCCTATGTTAAAAAGTATAAGAGAAAAAAGCTCCATACCTTTGGGTAAACCTATATCTGCTAGAGCTCCAGCAAATCCACACCCATGAATGAGCCCTATCATTAGAGCAATAAGGTATGGATGTTTGTTTGAAATGCTTATAATACCATTTCTCTTTCGCATTATTTCAATTCCAAGTAAAACTATACTCATTGCAATTAATATTTCTACTGGCTGTGAGGGTAAGTTTATTATGCTAAATGCAGCCAAACCCAGTGTTAAACTATGTGCTACAGTAAAAGCGGTTGCCACTCCAAGTATTTGTTTTCTATTAATCAGTAAAACAAGCCCAATTATAAAAAGAAGGTGGTCCCATCCTCTAAGTATGTGATCGATACCTATCGATAGATAATTATTTCCTATAGTTGATGTCTTTTCACCCAGAGTAAACTTAGGATTATTAGGTTTAATTAAAGAAGTGTTTGTTTTGCCAGATAAATAGTCTATTTTTATTATGACGTCTGTCATAGTTTGCTCTAATCCTGAGATTATAACTTTTCCTTCGATTAATTCACATTTTAAATTAAACTTTTCAATTATTGTAGAGTTTTCAATGCTTTTTTTAGAGTTGGATTTTATACAGATTTCTGGAAATGCGGGTTTTATTCGTAACCTTTTTCCATCAAGAATTGGCTGTTTCCAAATAACTGTAAACTCAGCTGTGCTGTCCTCAGAAATACTTAGATAAGCTGGCCGCACTTCATGCGCAGTTACAGGGCTAAAAAGTAAAAGCCAAAAGTTTAAAATTAATATTAAACGCAACATTACTTTATATTATTAGTTTTATCATTTATGATATTTATCTTATATTTATCAATAATTTTTGCTAAAGCTTTTTTGTTTATTCTTCGTCGCTCCTCTTCTTTCCATTGAGATATTATTGCAGTTTTAATATCTTCAAATTCTGGGATGATTTCAGATACAATTTCGTTTACCTTTACAATGTGTAGGCCATAAGCACTTTCTATTGTCCCTGACCATTCGTTATTTGATATTGAAAAAATTGATTTTGCGAAATTGGTTCCAAAGGTTCTATTGACCTCAGTAAAACTTGAAAAATTAAAATCTCTTTTTAGAATAAAAGGATCGCCTAATTCCTCCCAACTTTCTGGTTCGCGCGCAAGTTTAGTTAATATTCCATTCGCTCTTTTTGTTGTTTTGTTACCATTTGTTTCTGGGCTTATATATACATGAACAAAGCTTCTTTTTTCAGGAGAGATAAATTTTGTTATATTCTCAGAATACCATGTTTTTAATTCTTCTTCTTTTGGCAAGCGTATTGTATCTATATCTTCAATTATAAAGCGCATCTTTTGCGCTAGTCGCCGTCTAATAATTGTATCATCATCACCTAAACCTAATTTTTGAGCTTCACGCATTAACGCCCTCTCTTCAATATAGGAATAAAGAAGAGCTTTTATGTCATCATTGGTAGGCTCGCGTCTGTTTTCTCCAGAGAATATTGTAGCTTGACGGGCCATCTCCTCTTCAGTGACGTTTATAGTATAATCGGATTTAACAATATTTCTTTGCCATATTGAGTGACTAAAAAAAACTAATACTCCCAATATTATAAAATGAATGAGTGGATCTTTGAAATATTTATTCATATTAACTCTGTTTACTATTATACCAAATAGGTGATCCATAGGCACGCTCTTGAATCGTGGGAGGTAAATTAGGCGCATGGCTAACTCCTGCATTTATTGCATCCCAAGTACTCCACCGACAAGTAGGGTTTTCAAGAACTCTTACATAGTAAGCTGCGTCATTCTCAGGGTTAAACTGTGGATCCGTCCACATTACTTTAAGTTCAGGTGCACCCTTATCTGATGAAATAGAACAATCCATTAAGTTAACATTTGCGCCATTATCTGGACAACGATTTGAAATTTTATTTGGAGCTAAGTCGTCGGCACATTTAATATCATAAACCTTTTCTCTATTTTTTCCATTTTCGTTCCAAACTTTAATCATTTGAATTCTTTGCAAGGGAGCGTTACGAGGATCTCGCATAGCCCATACTATAAAACTTGGTGCATGACTGGATGGCTTTAAGTCACCGCCCATTGGCACACCTATCTTGTAAGCTTTTTGTATCATATTAGGATCATTTAAAATATCAGTTTCATAATCATAGCCTGCGAACACTCTTAATTTTATGCGTGGACCAGTTGTAGCGTAGGTCTCTTTATTTCGCATTCCAGAAAATAAAGATTCTCGAGTATTTTCTTCAGCCCAAATAGCTGCAAGACCTGAAGCCCCCCATTTTGAATACCAATTTTTGGCTCGTTCCGTTTGCTCTATGCCTTCCCAAGATTTAAGATTGTTAGGGGGTATTGAACCACGTTTTTCAGGAGATGAATCAAGTATTCCAACTTTTGACCAATAATCTTTTTCGTCATATGATCCACCGGCTACATGGCTATCTGAGCTCCCTATTACTCCAAATTTAAAGGGGTTGGAGCCAATTTTATTTGTTAGAGATAATCCAGTTGCCAATGCATCACGCACGTAACTACCACTTATTTTTGAGGTAATTTGAGAGGCTAATAGTTTTTCATAAATTTCAAAATTAGCCCACTCATCATTTGGTGATAGCAAAGGATGGGTTTCGGATGTGCCCTTTACTTGAGTAATTTCAATTATAGGTTCATTTTTAATTCGTTGTTTTGCGTACAGAAAATCAAGATTATCTCCATTATATTTTTTTGTAGCAAACATTTTTC
This sequence comes from uncultured Hellea sp., assembly GCA_905477785.1. Taxonomy (GTDB): domain Bacteria; phylum Pseudomonadota; class Alphaproteobacteria; order Caulobacterales; family Maricaulaceae; genus Hellea. The sequence continues at coordinate 14,865 of CAJQGR010000050.1, read as the reverse complement.
CATCTGACACATTTGAATTGTGCGGAATGGCCAAGACATCGTGGCCATTTTTTCTTTCGTTGTCCATCCAGTTCCATAAGTCCTCAGGATTAGTGGAGTCTAATGTTGAAAAAACACGATCCGATGCTGTATTTTCAAAAATTACATTTCTATGTAAATTTCCACCTGCAAAACCTTCTTCTTCTCGGCCTCTGCTGTCAACCGAAGTATATTCATATCCAGAAAAAGTTGTAAGTTTTCCGGGTTCATAATGTTTATTTGCTGTTTTTACAGCCCTTTGCCATGTGTCTTGAATAATTTTCTTATCGTAAATTATTGGAAAAGGAACGCCTGATCGCACAGTATCTCCAATTTTATTGAAAGCTTCGATTATTAACTCAGGATCAGTTCCAAACATTTCTTTAGCCATATCCAATTTTGACAGAGGGCTATCCGGATTATTCATCTCTGGTAATATACCCATATAAGCGCCATGGTCCGTTGCTGATACAAAATCGAGAGGGTCTCCGCCTATTGCCATTTCAAACCCGGAAGGATGCTTTAATGTTTCGCCCTTAGCAAAACGATAAACATCATCAGGTGTTGAACGCACATTAAATATATAGGCATCAAAACTATTTTTTGTATGAATATGGAGATCGCCAAAGTATACATTTTTACTAGGATTGTAGTCTTTTGTTTGAATTATATTTTTATTTTGTGAACTCTCAGTGGGCTTATCTGTTTTTTCTTTAGGTGAAGGACTGCAGGCAATGATGCTTAAAAAGAAAACTAAACCTATTGGTAGTTTTAACATAATTTCCCCTTATTAGTATAAGATAAAGGGTTTTTAAAACCTATATCAACATGAAGATATAGGTATCATATATTTTAATTTTTAAATAATTCTAGTCTAAAAATTTACTGGGAAGACTACCTTGGAGCCCTCTTGGCAAGTATTCTCTGTAGAGTTCTTCTATGCATATTTAAGCGTCTAGCAGTTTCTGAGACATTTTTTCCGCATAGTTCATAAACTCGCTGAATGTGCTCCCATCTAACTCTATCAGCCGACATAGGATTCTCGGGTGGAGCAGGTGCCTCTCCTTGGCTTGCAAGTAAAGCTTTACAAACATCATCTGCATCAGCCGGTTTAGCGAGGTAGTCTATGGCTCCCTTTTTAACCGCAGAAACTGCTGTTGCGAGGTTTCCATATCCGGTGAGCATAACCATTTTACAATTAGGTCTAATTTCATGAATTTTATCTATAACGTCTAATCCATTGCCATCTTCTAGACGCATATCTAGCACTGCGAATGCGGGTGGATTAGCGGTTACGACAGCTTTAGCTTCGGCTACGCTCTCAACAAGTGATACTGAAAATCCTCGGTGTTCCAATGCACGACCGAGCCTGTTACGAAACGGACCATCATCGTCAAGTATTAAAAGCGTATTATCTTCGGGTATATTATAATCTGTCATGTTTTTATCCTTACACCATATACGGCTTTGCTTTCAATTAAGTTTACTTTAAGAGTATAAATCTAATTTAGATTTATACCAAACTAGTTTCACTCTGGCACCTCCTTGAGGTGATGAGCCGAATTTTACCTTCCCACTAGTTCTTTCTATAAGAGTGGTGGCAATAAATACTCCTAACCCTAATCCGCCAGCCAAAACCTCTGAATTTTTTTGATTTTGGCGACGGCTAACATATGGTTGACCAAGCCTTCTGGTTATTGAAGGGTCAAAACCTTTACCATCGTCATCAATAGTTATGGTAAGTGTATTCTGGTTCCAACTGCCATTAAGGTTAACTGTTGATTTTGCAAAATCGACAGCATTTTCTATAAAGTTTTTGAGTCCGTATAATAATTCAGCTTTGCGTTTTAAAGTTGGTTCTTCACCTTCACCTGTTACATTTATGACTATATCTTTACCCAATGCAATATATGGTTCAGCAGCCTCTTCAAGCAAGCCTTCAATTGATAAAATATCGTGAAAGACATCTCCTTCATCTCCTCTTTGAGAAAGTTGAGTAAGTATTTCACGACAACGTTGAGCCTGCGATAACATTAATGCTGCATCTTCCCCTAGCGTTGTACTCGGATTCAGTTCACGCGTCATCTCCTTTGCAATTACTTGAATGGTAGCTAAAGGTGTTCCCAATTCGTGAGCAGCCGCAGCTGCCATTCCGCCTAGTGCAGATAATTTTTGTTCATGTGCTAAAACTGCTTCTGTGGCTGCGAGTGCATCAGACATAGCTTGACTCCCCTTTGTGGCTTGCCATGCATAAAGTGATGTAAAGGTTGATCCTACTAAAATTGCACTCCATGCCCCCCATCTATATATTAATGGTAAATCAAAACTTCCTGCCGGTGACCAAGGCAATGGCTGGCTATTATATATCAAGAAAAATGAAAGCGCTGTTGCCAAGAAACCAAGACTAAAGAGTACTTTAGTATTTAACGTAGTAGCGCTAGTTACAATTGGCGCTAGAAATAAAAGTGCAAAAGGGTTTGCCATACCACCCGTCAACCATAACAGTGCAGCCAATTGAAGTAAGTCAAACCCTAATTGTAGTCCAGCTTCTTTATCGCCTACCCGCCTATCAAGTTCATAAGACGCAGTGACAACAATATTTACAAATATGCTCAATCCAATTACAGCTAGGCAAGGCCCTACAGGAAAGGAAAAATCTAATAAAGTAGAGACTATAAACAATGCTGCAGCTTGTCCTATTACCGCTCCCCACCTTAAAATTACTAGGGTACTCCTACGTAATTGTCCGGATGTATTTACTATTTTTTTCTTTGCCGCTCCAACGCTTTCTGCATCAGTATTTGACTTGACGTTTTTGATAATGCTGTCCAGTTTAGGAATATTCATTCTGTAACTATAAAGGTGGAGTTTGGTTTATGAAAGCCCTGATAATCTTAATTTTTTCGTTACCTATTTTTCTATTCGGGTGTAGTGATCAGGCAGCTAAGTCTGGCAAAAATGTTATTTCTGGCGCAGCTGAAATTGGTGGTTCTTACGACTTAGTTAATCAAATTAATTTACCAGTTACCGAAAATAATTTTTTAGGGAAACCCCAATTAATATATTTCGGATTTTCTTATTGCCCAGATATTTGCCCCACTGCTCTGCAAAAAATGGGTGCAGTTCAAGAAAAATTAGACCCAAATGGAAGTTTAATAAACTATTTGTTTATTAGTGTTGACCCTGAACGAGATACGCCTGATAGCCTAAAAGCTTATGTGGAATCTGGTGGGTTTCCTTTGGGTTTAAAAGGACTTACAGGGACTGAGGAGCAAATAGAAAGAGTTAAATTAGCATATAAGGTTTATTCTCAAAGAGTTCCTCTATCTAACAGTGAAGCTGATTATACTGTTGATCATTCAGATATTATTTATCTCATGGATGAAAATGGTATGTTCGTAGATTTCTTCTTTGGTCGAAGTACCATCCAAGAAATTAGCCAAGTTATAAAAGACCTATTAGTTTAATTTTTCTGAGGCTCTTCGACTTAAAGTACAGAACTTATTTCCTATTGCTTCCTGGCACCCAGAGGACATCCGTCTGACCCTGATTATTGCACCACCTGGCTGCAACGAATAAAAAGTCGGATAAACGATTTAGGTAAACTAGAGCATTTTTATTCAATTTATGTTCGACCTCTAACGCAACGCAAACCCTTTCAGCTCTTCGACAAACTGTTCTGGCTTGATGTAAATAAGCTGAAGGAGCTGCGCCTCCTGGAAGTATAAAACTAGAGAGTGGAAGTAAATCTAAATTTAAACTGTCCATTTCCTCTTCTAGTCGTATAGTTTGGGTAGCATTTATTCGTAAATCTTGTTTATTATCTTCAGTGCTTTGTGTTGTGTATGGTGTCGCTAAATCTGCCCCAAGGTCAAATAAGTCATTTTGTATTCGGGATAACATTTTATCTATTTTTGTATTTTCAAGATGTAGCCTAGCTATACCTATAACACTGTTAGTCTCGTCGACATCACCAAATGCTCTTACTCTTAGATTATTTTTTAGAACCCTCTCGCCATTAACTAATCCAGTAGAGCCATCGTCACCAGTTCTAGTATAGATTTTGTTAAGTTTAACCAATTTACCCACCTTGACTTTTTGTTTGGATATAAACTGTTAGGAGCAGTAAACCAACAGCTAATGCTTGGCCGGTAACTCTACGCCGCATCCATATGTTAGATTTTTGACGAGCATCATCTGTTTTTCCGCCCATATTCTTTGCCCCCATTATTAATGAAAGAAATACCATGCCGAATGCCAATGCTGTGAGTGTCCATAATATGATCATTGCTTGTTCCTAATTAGTTAAGTAATTTTTATAGTATGTTTACGTATAAAAAAACTGCGGCGATTTCACCGTTCTTAATTTACACATTTTCTCTAAATTTTCAATCCATCCACAACAAATAGGTCTGTGTACCTAGTTAATTTTTTTAAAGAAATTTAATAGTAAAAAATATTTATTTTAAAGAGGATTTTTAAATGCTGACTGACTCAGATCGTTCCGATAATTTTGGCGAAGCTACACGCGAAAAACTAAAACAATTTGTTGCAAGAATTGAAAGGCTTGAGATTGAAAAAACAGAACTGACAGCGGATATTCGTGAAGTATATGCTGAGGTAAAAACCTTTGGATTAGACACTAAGGTCATGCGAAAAGTTATAGCGCTAAGAAAGCAAGAGGCATCTGAGCGTGCAGAGCAAGAGGCGCTTCTTGATATTTATATGAGTGCTGTAGAAGATTAGTGTTCACTTTTTGTTCCAAGTGTGTTATAGTTTGATACATGAATAGCGAATATGACAAAAAACAATGGCAAGAACAAAGTCTAGTTCGAGATATTGAGAACGAGAAGGTTAAGATAAAGCTTGATAAAGCGCGCAAAAGAGCGGCTCGTAAGGCTAAAACTAAGTTATCAAGGCTTCATAAGGATTTATCTGATTTAGGTCAGATAACAGATTTCGAAGATGAATTTGGTGAAAGTGTATTGGAAAGATTAGATACATTCGGTTCTGCGTTTTATGATTTGCAAAAGGGTAACATGAGTGATGCTCTAAGTTTTGCACAAAAACGAGTTGTATTGGCAATGACTAAGAAGGTCAAAGATTTAAAAAAACCTAAATTTAAAAACGATAGATTAAGTTGTACGGATAGAGATTTAAAAAAGAAGTATTCTTCCTTTTCTTCTGTAAAAGTTAAAAAAACGTATAAACCAAACGTCCGAGACTTATCTGAGGATATGCCCGTTAGAGAAACTGCTCCCTCTGAAACCTATATTCCCGAATATAGCCCCAAAAGAAATAAACCTTTTCTAAGAATTGTGAATAATAACTAATTATTTTGAATAAATTTTATTCTTTTTAATAGGGCTCTAGGCTATTGAAGGTGGCTTTAGCTCGTGTTATTGAGCATTCAAATAAGCCAGCATTAAAGGATCTTGAAATGGCAGTAGACGAAACAAACTATGTTAAGGGTACAATGGGTGTTGATGGACATAAAAAAACATTTGGTGGTTTTATGGGTACAACTGTTTATGGTGGTGCGGGTTTAGCACTTGTTGTTATTTTTCCTACTTTAGTTTTTGGTGTATCAATGGGTTGGACTTCAGCTTTGTTGATAACTGTGATATTGGGTGTTATTCTTGGTTTAGCATTGAAGTTAAAAGGTGGCTGGTATGCAGGAGTTATTGTTTCAGCGGTACTTGTAGCAATGGCTAGCCCTTTGATTGCAATGATACACGGATAACTTACTCAAGCTCTCGCAAACCGATTATAAGCTTATTATTTTTGGTTTATGTAATGATTAATCAATAAAACAAGGTCTCTGAAATTGAATATTACTATTTTGAATGATACTGACGATGCATTTGGCGATAACGCAGAGGCTCGCGTTGGGGCTACTCCAGATATAGTTAAAAGTTATGTTGCAGCTGGTCATAAAGTGATTGTTGTCAAAAATGCTGGGAAATACGCTAATCACTACGACGATGATTATAAGGCTGCCGGGGCTTCAATATCTGCTTCGAATAAAGTTGCAAGTAAAAACGCTGACTTAGTATTATCAATTACTGGAAAAGATGCAAAGTTTGTTGCTGGGCTGAAGAGTGGGGCAGGAATTACAGGTTTAATGAATCCTACTGATAACCCTAAATATGCTCAGGCTTGTGCAAAGGCTAATGTAACTGCTTTTGCACTGGAATATATCCCACGCATTTCTAGAGCGCAAAGTATGGATGTTTTATCATCGCAATCTAACCTATCAGGTTATAGGGCTGTTGTTGAAGGTGCCAGTATATATGGCCGTGCAATGCCTATGATGATGACTGCTGCAGGTACAATTGCACCAGCTAAGTGTTTTATAATGGGTGTTGGAGTGGCTGGATTACAAGCTATAGCGACAGCCAGAAGACTGGGAGCTGTTACAACTGCAACGGATGTGAGGCCTGCAACTAAAGAGCAAGTAGCCTCTCTCGGGGCAAAATTTATTGCTGTTGAAAATGAAGAGTTTAAAGAAGCAGAAACCGCTGGTGGCTACGCGAAACAGATGTCGCCTGAATATCAAAAATTACAAGCTGAGCTTACTGCTAGTCATATAGCTAAACAGGATATTGTTATAACAACAGCACTGATACCAGGAAGAGCAGCACCTATTCTGGTAACTAAATCAATGATTGCTAATATGAGACCAGGTTCTGTTTTAGTAGATTTAGCAGCTGAGCGGGGTGGTAACGTTGAGGGAGCAGTGGCAGGCAAAATTGTTGAAACCAAAAATGGTGTTAAAATAGTTGGACTTTTGAATTGGCCTAGCCGTTTGGCATCAGATTCTTCAGCAATGTTTGCAAAAAACTTAAAGAACTTCATTCCTCTAGTGACAGCCGAAGATGGTTCTTATGAGCCAGATTGGGATGATGAAATAATACAGGGGTGTGCTTTAACACGCGATGGAAAAGTAATACACGAAAGATTGAAAGGTTAAATTATGATAACATTTACCATTGCTGCAGCAGCAGGTATCGCTGTAACTCCAATAATTTTTCAATTAACAATTTTTGTATTAGCAATAGCTGTAGGATATTATGTAGTATGGTCTGTAACACCTGCTCTTCATACACCCCTCATGGCAGTCACTAATGCTATATCATCAGTAATAATAGTTGGAGCTCTTATTGCAGTTGTTGCAGGTATAGAGGGCGGTTCATCTTTATCCACATGGACTGGATCTTTGGCTGTTTTATTGTGTGCTATAAATATATTTGGAGGGTTTCTTGTGACGCAAAGAATGCTCGCAATGTACAAGAAAAAGAGTAAATAACCATGGGTATTACTATTTCTGTTGATATCGCTGCAGTGCTTTACACAGTATCTGCTGTTCTTTTTATACTTGCCTTAAGGGGTTTATCATCCCCTGAATCGTCAAGGAAAGGTAATGTTTTTGGGATGCTTGGTATAGGCATTGCAATTGCAACCACTGCCCTGTCAGCAGGGCTTTGGGGTCAGAGCCTGATTTTTGCTTTTACTGCAATGGCTATCGGCGGGTTATTAGGTGCGGTTATCGCGAAAAAAATACCAATGACGGATATGCCCCAGCTTGTTGCTGCTTTCCATTCTTTAGTCGGATTGGCCGCTGTGTTAGTTGCTATAGCTGCATTTTTTAGTCCAGAAAGCTTCGGTATTCTGTCAGAAAAAGGTATAAAACCTGCAAGTCTTTTGGAGTTAGGCCTAGGCGCCGCTATTGGTGCAATCACTTTTTCAGGTTCTGTTATCGCCTTTGCTAAGTTAAATGGTAACATGTCTGGTGCACCAATTTTGCTTCCTTTTAGGCATTTAATAAATGGCGCTTTGCTGATTTGTATCATTGTAACTCTTATTATGCTTATGCAGACTGGTGGGAATAACCCTGAATTTATTTGGGTATTATTAGTCCTAACATTTATCATTGGTTTTTTACTAATTATTCCCATTGGCGGTGCAGATATGCCAGTGGTTGTTTCAATGTTAAACTCTTATTCAGGTTGGGCAGCAGCAGCTTTGGGTTTCACTTTGGGTAACCTAGCGCTTATTATAACTGGCGCACTTGTTGGATCTTCAGGAGCAATACTATCATACATAATGTGCAAGGCTATGAATAGAAGTTTTATATCTGTTATTTTAGGTGGATTTGGAGCTGATGGCGCAAGCGTTTCTGATAGCGATAGAGAACAAAGGCCTGTGAAACGTGGATCTGCTGAAGATGCTGCTTTTATTATGAAAAATGCTTCAAAAGTTATTATTGTACCAGGGTACGGACTAGCAGTTGCTCAGGCACAGCATGCCGTGCGTGAAATGGCTGATAAGTTAAAAGAGGAGGGGGTTGATGTTGTCTACGCAATCCATCCAGTGGCTGGGAGAATGCCAGGTCATATGAATGTTTTATTAGCTGAGGCAAATGTTCCATATGATGAAGTTTTTGAATTAGAGGATATAAACTCGGAGTTTTCAAATGCCGATGTTGCTTTTGTAATTGGTGCAAACGATGTGACAAACCCCGCTGCTAAAACTGACCCAGCAAGTCCAATTGCTGGAATGCCCATTCTTGATGTCGATAAGGCCTCTACAGTTTTGTTTGTTAAACGTTCGCTATCGCCGGGTTATGCAGGTATCGATAACGATCTATTTTATGAAGATAAGACTATGATGCTATTATCAGATGCCAAAAAACTTGTTGAAGAAGTTATTAAGTCATTATAATTTTTTTTCAAAAGCTGTAATTTAAAAACAAGATTATACAATGCTTAAAACACCTCTATATATTGATAAGGTCAGTAAAAGCTTTAGTGGAAAAATTGCTGTTGAGGATGTTAGTTTTACTATAAACCCAGGTGAGATAATTGGTTTTCTTGGACCTAATGGGGCAGGAAAAACAACCACACTTAGAATGGCCCTTGGCTTAATTAAACCGGATTTAGGGACAATTAAAACTTTAGGGGAAACTCCAGGTTCTGAAGCTACGTTTGGTAAGATTGGCTTTTTACCTGAAGAAAGAGGATTATACAAAAAACAAACTGCTATAGATAGTATTGCACTCATGGCACAATTGAACGGAGTTAAAAGAAAAGAGGCTTATAAAACTGCAGATATGTTACTGGACAAATACGGCCTTTCTGATGCGAAGAAAAAAAAGAATAAGGATATGTCAAAAGGTATGGCGCAAAAAGTTCAGCTTTTATCTGTAATGGCTCATAATCCTGAATTTTATATATTAGATGAACCTTTTTCAGGTCTAGACCCTGTGAATCAGCAGGTGCTTGAAAAGATAGTTAAAGAAATAGCCAAGAGAGATAGTACAGTTATCTTTTCAACTCATGTAATGGAGCATGCCGAAAGATTGTGTGATCGTATAATATTGATGGCGGAGGGTCGAAAAATATTTGACGGCACAACCAAGGAGGCTTTATCTAAGGCTCCCCGAAGAATAGTAATTGGTACAAAGTCAGACAAATTTGTCGAGACCCTAACTGGTCTCACTAAATTTTTAGAAATTCGTTCAGACGGTGCATATGATTTAATATTAAATGATAATGCCCAAAACCAAGATGTATTAGAGCGATGTGTTTCAAAAAAAATAGAACTAAGCCGTTTTGAGCCTATAAAAGCATCACTTCATGAAGCTTTTGTAGCTATGGTAGGAGCTGATAAACTTACTGGCGCGGAGTTTCACTAATGAGCATTTTCAATGTAAACATGCGTAGAACTCTATTGATAGCAAAGCGTGATTACTTTGGTTATATTAAAACTTGGGGGTTTTGGCTTTCATTTTTTATGCCTGTAATCATAGGGGGCATTACTGCTTTAATAGTGATATCTGATATTGATCTTTCCCCGGTGAGATATGAAGCTATTTATGACGAAACGGGTGACTATAAAGAAAAAATAATTGCCGCTCACCAAAGAGACAATAAAGAAAATTTCTTAGCTGCAATAAAACCAATGATATCTGATGAACAAATGGTCGAACTAAAAACCATTATGAATACAAAGGATTTTAAAGCAGGAACTGAATACCTCAACGAAATTATTCCCGGTAATAAAGATTTTAATAAATTGATGGGTAAGACTATTTTTGTGGATCTCCCTTCAAATGACCTCCAAGAACTAAAAGAATATGTAAGTGGAAACAAAGATTTACTTCTTAATGGCAATAAAGTTAAGCTTAGCGGATTTCTGCATATATATAATAACCCTGAATTAATCACTGATTATTGGTCAACTAACTTCAATAATCCACCTGTTGTAAATATTGTGGATGATTTTTTTTCAACCAAAATACAAAGAGATTATTTAAAATCTGCAGGCTTATCATTCGAAGATTACCAGAATTTGGATAATAAATCTTTGAAGGCGAATATCTTCGATCCCTCTAAAGCTGATACGGGTGATCAAGCTATAACGGGTGCAGATAGATTGCCTTTTATATTTGCAGCAGTTCTATCCATTATTCTCTGGCTAACAATTTTTTCAGGTTCATATATGCTTTTGACATCTATGCTAGAAGAAAAACTCAATAAACTTATGGAAATGATGCTTGCCTCAGCCAGGTTTTCTGAAATTATTTTAGGAAAACTTTTAGGTGTTGCGGCGCTAACTTTTACATCAATGTTACCTTACTTAATATTGGGGCTAGTCGGAATTTTTTCGTCAATTCTTTTAGGACTTGGAGGACCTAATCTAAGTGAAGCCATTCAAAAAACATTCACTTTGAAGATGATGTCTTTTTTTGTTATATTTCTTATATTAGGTTATATATTTTATGGAGCTTTTTTCATTGCTATGGGTGCATTAGCTGAGTCTATGCAAGATGCACAAACGCTTACCACGCCAGTTACTCTTTTGCTTACAGCTTGTATGTTTATCATCCCATTGGGGTTAGAATCTCCTGATAGCTCATTATTAGCTTTCTTAAGTTGGTTTCCACTTTCTGCGCCTTTCGCAGCTATTGTGCGCTTGCCGTCTGATCCCCCCTTATGGGAACTTATACTGTCTTCCTCTATTTTGGCATTAACTGCTTTTGGAGTTATTCTTTTAGCGGAGAGAATATTCCGTTACGGTGTTTTATCAGGATCAGGAGTAAAAGGCTCACTCAATTGGATTAAGAGCAAGATATTACGTCGCAAGACATTTTAAACTTAATGCTTTATAGATATTCTCTATGGTAAACACGAGTAAAGAAGTTAGAGTAGATATTCTCCAAGCTATGCTGCCAATTGTAGTTTTTGACGGGTGGAATCAGAAAAGCCTTCGTGCATCAATTAAATCAATAAACTTACCTGAGGGTTCCGAAGAGTTATATTTTCCGGAGGGAGCGCTCGAAGTCATACGTTTTTGGCATGACCAAATGAATGAATTTGTTAAATCAAATTTAGAGAGTCTTAATAAATCAGAAATGAAAATTAGAGAACAGGTTACGGCTGGCGTTTTGTCAGCGTTAGAATCTATAGGGTCTAATGAAGAAGCCATGCGGCGTGCTATCATTAGACTTTCTCTTCCTGATGCAGCTGTACAGGGCCCAACTTACCTTTGGTCGCTGGCAGATTCAATTTGGAGGGCAATAGGTGATAGAAGTACTGATTATAATTACTATACTAAAAGAACTATACTTGCGGGTGTTCTTGGTTCAACAATAACAGTTTGGATTAGTGATAGTGATCAAAATAAAGTAAAAACTAAACTATTTCTTGATGCACGGATTTCGAATGTTATGAGTTTTGAAAAGTCTAAATTCAAAATTGTTGAAAAAATTAACAATATACCAAACTTTGCAGAAATATTAGGTAGATTACGGTATGGAAATAATAAAAATAGACGCAGAAAGTATTAAATATTTTCACAGTTATTTTTAATTAAAGTAGTTTTTTTAAAAAAAGTCAGTTATTTTAAAAAAACTACTTGCACAAATTTAGACACTACATATTGTTATGTTAGCAAATCAGTAACCTATATGTGGTTTAGTTTGTAAAATTTACTAATTAGTTTGCCGATTTGGGCTTGAAGAGGAAATAAGATGGGAAAATTAGACTTTATAACGAATTCAAAATCAGGACTTTTAATCCCAAGTCATAGTTACAAGCCTTTTCGTTATCCTTGGGCTTATGAGTTTTGGAAAAAACAACAGCAAGTACATTGGATGCCAGAAGAAGTGCCGTTAGGTGAAGACTGCAAAGATTGGGCAACAAATTTAAATGATAATGAAAGAAACTTATTAACTCAAATTTTTCGTTTCTTTACCCAGTCGGATGTTGAAGTCGGGGGTAATTACATGGAAAATTACATGCCATTATTCAAGCCAGTAGAGGTTAGAATGATGCTTGCTGCTTTTTCTAATATGGAAACAATCCATGTTGCTGCTTATGCTTTACTACTTGAAACCATCGGAATGCCTGATTCAGAGTTTGGTGCTTTTATGGAATATGAAGAAATGGCAGCAAAGCATGACTATCTAGGAAAATTTGGTGTAGATAGCGAAAGAGATATATTAACTTCAATGGCTGTTTTTGGAGGCTTTACAGAAGGCCTGCAGCTGTTCGCTTCTTTTGCTATGTTAATGAACTTTCCAAGACTTAATAAAATGAAGGGTATGGGTCAAATTGTGACTTGGTCTATACGTGATGAAAGTTTGCATTGTGAAGGTATGATCAAAATGTTCCATACATTCGCAAATGAAACAGGCGCCTTAACACAAGCAGTGAAGGACGATATAGTTGATTGTTGCAAGACTGTTGTTAAGCTTGAAGATAAGTTTATTGATCTAGCTTTTGAGATGGGCCCTGTAGAAGGTATGACATCTGAAGATATTAAGAGATATATTCGATATATAGCTGATTGGCGCCTAGGACAGCTTGGGTTACCTAAAGTTTATGGTATTAAGCACCACCCTTTGCCTTGGTTAACAGAGATATTGAATGGTGTGGAGCATGCTAATTTCTTTGAAGCACGTGCAACTGAATATTCTAAAGGCGCCACTGAGGGTATATGGCATGGTGATGACGGAGTATGGGGTAAGTTTGAAGAAATGCAAAAACGCAAACCATTAGAAAATTTAATCAGTTAGTTTTCATAATCGAAAATTTTTGTTTACCATTCTTGTTAGTACAACACTTTCGTGTGATATAAAAGCCTTATGAAAACCCGCATTAAGAGCTTTGAAAAAATTTTTAACTTCCGTGATTTTGGTGGTTACAAAACTAAAACAGGTAAAATGGTAAGGGCTAACAAGCTTTTTCGTTCGGCGCATTTTAACAATACAACCGAATCTGATCGAAACAGTTTGGCAGAGTTAGATATAGGTTTAATTGTTGATTTGCGTCATAAAACTGAACGTGAACGCCAACCTACAAATTGGCCAGATACACAAAACCCAAAACGCTTACTCTACTTAAGTGAAGAAGAGAATAATCATGAGGCCATAGCACCGCATGAAGCCTTTATGAAAGACGAATTACACTCTCCTAAAGATGCAAGAGATTATATGCTCAGGTCTTATGGGCAACGGCCTTTAGACAAAGGCTTTAAAAAAATTTTTGGAGATACGTTGCGTTATATGGCTAATACTGGGCAGCCTATTTTAGTTCATTGTGCTGCCGGTAAGGATAGGACTGGATCACTATGCAGTATTATACTTGGATGCTTAGGTGTAGATAAAGCCATCCAAATGACCGATTACATGTTAACTATGGAGGCTGTCGATATTGATAGCTATTTATTGCCTGCTGCTAAAATGTTTACTGCTAAGTACGGACGTGAAATTGATCCAGAGGCTATACGACCTATGTTCGGTGTTGAAGAGGCCTATCTTAAGAGTTCTTTTAACACGATAGTAAATATGCACGAATATATACTGGGACAACTCGATGTTAGTGAAGAAGAAATATTAGCTATAAAAGAAGCTTATTTAGAATAATTTCTTTCAAATTATAAAGGGCTTACATGTAAAAGTTTGGCTTTCATTAGTCCGCGTAATGAATTGCCAAGAAACACTTCATCGGCTTCAATAATGTCATTTATAGTTAGTGTCTCTTCAATAACTTGTTTTTTTTCTAATAGTTTAGCTCGCAACACCCCAGGAAGTAAGCCGCAGCTTAAAGGTGGAGTTATTAGAACTCCATTTTTTTTTATAAAAATAGATGTAAATGAACCTTCACATATGTGATTTTTTTTATTAAAAAAAACAACCTCATCTGCATTTGTAATTTTTTTTATACGATTTCTTTCCCCATCATAAAAGTTCCGACTTGAAATTTTATGCCGAGTAACCTGTACATTATCTGATAACGGGTATTTAGATATTGAAAATGTTATTTCTTTATCACTTTGGTGTGGTACATAATCATTTTGCTGTATATTGAATTCACCCAGATTATTTAATGCGAGCCTCACACGTTGGGGTTTATTATCAGAGTTTATACTTCTGATAGCATTTTCAAAGCAATCATCGTCAAAAGGATATTTGAGTTCATGTGCTGTTTTCTTTAACCTTTTTTTGTGATGACTAAAATTTTTTATTCCTAATTTTGGGTCCCATAAAAAAGTCTCAAGTATTTCGCTGTTTTGTTTTTTTAGTACATCTGCTTTTAGTATACACTCTGCATATTCATCTGATGCATCACTGTCTATTACTAGGCCACTTCCAACATTATACCTTAATTCTCCTTCTTTTAAAATGATTGTACGAATTCCAACGTTAAAACAGGCTACGCCGTTAGGATCAATAAAACCAATGCTGCCACAGTAGGCACCGCGCCCTGATTCTTCCAACTCATCAATTATTTCCATAGCTCTAATTTTAGGGGCGCCAGTCACTGAACCGCATGGAAATAA
>CAJQGR010000049.1 GCA_905477785.1 uncultured Hellea sp. | reverse complement strand
GGCACATCTGTGTTAACATCTGATGACCTTTCCGGAGATCCAGGGAAATTAGATGATGAAATATCTGCTTTATCTATGTTTGGGGACGCTCGTATTGTAAGGTTGCTTTTAGACCATGAGCGTAATGGACAAACCATTTCAAAGATTATAAAAAAATATGATAACAACCCAAAGATGGCAGAAGCTAAACTTATAGTAGAGGCGGGAGAGCTTACTCAAAAATCAGTAATTCGTAAAACGTTTGAAGCATCTAAAAATTTTTTATCCATCGCATGTTACAGCTTATCTACTATTGATGTAGAGGTATTAATTAAGACACGCCTTAAAGAGCTTTCTATAAATATTGAAAAAAATGCTCTGCAATATTGGGCACCACTCATTGATGGTGATCTTGCTTTAATAAACTCTGAGGTTGAAAAAATGGCTCTTTATATGGGCTATGGAAAGCAAGGAAAGAAAAATATAACCATCGAGAATATCAAAGAAATTGCAGCTGGGGGCAATGATGTTACAATTTCTGATGTTATAATGAATACTATGAGTGGGAATTTATTAGAAACTGATAATTATTTTCACCGCGCTATTAAAAGCAAGTTAAATAGTGCTGTGGTCTTGCGTGGACTTCAAAATCATTTAGTGAGACTTATACAAGCAAAAACGCAAGTTAATAAAGGTGCAAGCCTCGAAAGCGCTATTAACAGCCTCCGGCCCCCTGTGTTTTATATGCATAAAACAAACTTTATGAAACATTTAAGAATTTGGACACTTTCTGCATTGCACAAAGCACTAACTCAAAGCCTTGTTGTAGAACAAAACCTAAAAACAGCTGGGGCGCCGCAAGAGGCTATGGTAGGACGGCTATTAATTGCATTATCAAGTTATTCTAAAAGGAGAAATTAGTTATGGAAGAGGTTAATTCATTATTTTCAAAATTAAGTGCGAATGCCCCATTTATAATTGAAATTTCATTAAACATTACAGCGGCTTTATTTATACTAATTATTGGCTGGGTTTTTGCTAAGATAGTTAGGAAGCGTCTCAGAAATCCAGGCTTTGGCCCTAAGAATTTTGATCAAACTCTCAGGCCTGTTGTTGCTTCAGGGGTATTTTATGTAATAATGGGAATGTCCATTTATGCTTTTTTAACAAAGCTTGGGGTTCCTGCGACAAGTTTATTAGCTGTTTTTGGGGCTATGGGTTTAGCTGTTGGTTTAGCCCTCAAAGACACACTGTCAAATATAGCTTCAGGTGTAATGCTTTTATTTCTTCGGCCCCTCCAAGTAGGAGATTTTGTTGATACAAATAGCTATTCTGGAAGTGTGCAAGAAATAGGGTTATTTGCCACTACTTTAAAAAATATAGAGGGCATATATATATATGTTCCTAATAGTGAAGTCTGGAGCAATAGGCTCCAGAATTATACTCGACATACTGAACGACAATTCAGGGAAACTATAGGGGTTGGTTATGATAGCGACCTAAAAGAAACACAAAAGATATTACTTAAGGTTCTTAAAAGCACTCCTGGGGTAAAAAAGGGCGCGCTTAAGCCAGAATGCTACATTACTGGCTTTGGAGATAGCGCTATTATGATTTCATGTCGTTGCTGGATACCTGCGGATAAATGGATGAGCAGAACATCAAATATTAGAGTGGAAATTAAAGAGGCTCTTGATAAATCAAATATTGAAATGCCTTTTCCGCAACGTGTTCTACACAAAAAATAACTATATCGTGTTTTAAATAGGTAATTAAGTCTTGAACCCGGAAATTTAGTTACCATTTATAGATTATGACTGACTTTACACCTCGAGAAATAGTTTCGGAGCTTGATCGCCATATAGTTGCACAATCTGATGCCAAAAGGGCTGTTGCAATTGCACTTCGTAATAGATGGAGAAGAAGGCGTGTCCCCGATAGTTTACGCTATGAAGTAACTCCTAAGAACATCTTAATGATAGGTCCAACCGGTGTTGGGAAAACGGAAATTTCTAGACGACTCGCCAAATTAGCTAAGGCGCCCTTTATAAAGGTTGAGGCTACAAAGTTTACTGAAGTAGGCTATGTGGGCCGCGATGTTGAGCAAATAATAAGAGATCTTGTTGAGGCAGCAATTAGCCTTCTTCGGGATTCAAAGCGTGAAATAGTTAGGGCGCAAGCAGAGCTTTCCGCTGAAAAAAGGATTATAGATGCTCTTGTTGGTGAAAGCGGGAGAGAGGCGACTCGAGATAGTTTTCGACAAAAGCTTCTGCGAGGCGAATTAGATAATACAGAAGTAGAGTTGGAGCTGGCAGATAATTCTTCCCCGTTCCAAGGGTTTGATATACCTGGTCAGCCTGGAGCATCTATGGGAATGATGGATTTATCCTCATTGTTGGGTAAAGCGAAACGCACAAAGTCTGTGAAAATGAAAATAGGAGATGCGCATGGTCCTTTGGTTTCAGAAGAAGCGGATAAATTAATAGATGAAGATTCCATAAAACGCGAGGCGATAGACCTAACCGAACAAGATGGAATTGTTTTTCTTGATGAAATTGACAAGATTACCACTCGCTCGAATGCAAGGGGTGGCGACGTATCAAGGGAAGGGGTTCAAAGAGACTTATTGCCGTTAATTGAGGGGACTACAGTATCAACAAAGTACGGGCCCGTAAAAACTGATCATATACTATTCATTGCGAGCGGTGCTTTTCATATTGCCAAGCCCGCAGACTTATTGCCTGAACTTCAAGGAAGGCTTCCCATTAGAGTAGAGTTAAGGGCCTTAACAGAATCGGATTTTATTCGAATACTAACAGAACCAGAAGCAAGCTTGATAAAACAATACCAGGCATTAATGGCCACCGAAGGCGTAACACTTTCTTTTACTAAAAATGGGATTGAACAAATTGCTAAAATTTCCGCTGAAGTTAATGCAAGTATTGAAAATATAGGGGCCCGTCGTTTACATACTGTAATGGAGCGTTTGCTGGATGATATCAGCTTTAAGGCAACAGATAAGAATGGTGAGGAGGTTATTGTAAATAAGTCATATGTTAATAAACATGTAGGCGGACTCGCTAAAAATCAAGATTTGTCTAAATTCATTTTATAGCCTTTATCCTTTTTTAAAAAAATATACCATGCGCCATCTCCACCGTGCTTTTTATGAGCAGGTGCATATGTTGCTATTATGTCTTTAATCTCGGGTGCATTTACCCAATCTATAAAGCTTTTTCTTAACACTCCTTCTCCCCTTAGGCCTTTTCCTGTTATTACCAGAATACATGTTTGATTTTTATTTGAAGCGCTTATAATTGTCTTGAACAGTTTCTTTTTGGCTTGTGATTGATTCAAATCATGCAAATCAATCTGCATCTCAATCCGAACCTTTCCTCGGCGAGTTTTTTTATCAAAGTTTAGTTCTATTTGTGCTTTGCTATTATAAATTGGTTTTTCAATATATATTGGAAGCCGCATCATATTTTCAAACTCAGCCTTTTTATATAAGGGCCTCGATGAACCTTGTCCTCTTTTGGTTTTTTTTGGTGCTATCGTTCTAGTTACTTTAGACCAGATACCCTTTTCTTCATTCGATAGTGTTCTATGTTTCTTTTCTTTATGGGGCACGGTTGTTCGTTTTTTGATAAATTTGCATTTTTTAATCGGCCCCAAATAGATAAGGCTCTATAACTTATCTTAGCGACACAAAGGTTGTGTAATGTGCTACTAAGAAAATTTCAACAATAATACTTACATTCTTGCTATACGCATGTGGCGCAAAGAATAGATTTTATAAACGCATAATCGCACCTCATAAAAAAGATGTAACTAAAATATCATCGGTACAGATTATTTTCTAGGAACTAAAAATTTCCATTCAGCATCGTGTTTCATAACCCCTGCTTTTAGACCAGCTTCTTTGCCTGATCCAAAATACAAATCACCCCTAAAAGGCCCTTTAATTGCGCTGCCTGTATCTTGAATGGAGACTAATAGCCCTGATTTTTCCCCTTTGAAGTCATTTATTTCTTTTGGTATATTCGTTTCTAACCATACCAAAGATCCATATGAATTATATCTTGGGTCTGATGCCATGCTAACCATGTCTGTAAGTGGCACTCGCATTGCGCCTAGAGGACCTTCTTGATCTACAACCTCTTCTTCCTTGAAAAAAATATACCTTGGGTTTTTATTCATCAGCTCTTTTGTTTTTTCATAACCTGCTTGCTGCATCCATTTCTCAATAGATAACTTACTCGCTTTGGTGGGTAATAGTTCACCATTTTCAATTAATATTTTTCCTATAGATATATAAGGCTTCCCGTTGTTACCAGAATATGCCGCTCTTTTTACTTCTCCGTTTTCCAACTCTATCTTCCCAGACCCCTGTATCTGCATAAAGAAAACATCTATCGGTTTACCAAATGCAATAACATCTGAATATATTTTTTTTACCTTAGACCTTGTGAGGTTTTTATGTTCTTTTTTTAAAGGGAGCGTTAATATAGGTTCAGAAAAAACATTACTTTTTGTTCTTCTTACTTCTATAATTGGTTCATAATAACCTGTTAATGTGCCACTGTTATTTGACTCATTACTGCTAATAAACTTAAACTCTTTTTCAAAGAAGCTTTTAGCATCTTCGCTATTTTTATTTATTTTCTTAAGTTTTTTACATTTAAGTTTCCAGTCACCGAAAGTTCCAAATTTTTTGTTGGTCGGGCGCATAAAAAGGCTATCTTTTTTCTTAGAAAAATTTTTACAGCTTTTTTCAAATGCCAAAAGCGATGGAAGAAAATCATATTTTTCCCAAAGCAGGTTATTTGATAGCTGTTGAGGCTCTGCCGTCTTGTTCTCTTTGGGTAAGTTTTTATCGGCTGCGCTTAATAATGAATTATCCTCTGGTGTAGTTTTAGGGGCCTGCTTAGTTAACTCATGAGGTGCGCTATCAATTAAGGGGTTTGTTGTTTGGCAGGATGCAAATAAAATGGGCAATGCAAAACTAACTACATATAAGCCGTTTATTTTCATTATTTCTTAGTATCAGGTGTTGGGTCGGCCTCTAAGGTGTCCCCTTCGTTTGGAAAAACATCAGCTAATAGCCAGTTTAAATTGGTTGAAGTAAGGTCTTTTTTATACATCCATGTTTCAGATATAAATGCTAAGACATCAGGGTCCCCTTGTACTAAATTGTTATCTGAATCAAACAGGGCCGATGATAGCTCAGCATTATAAACAACCTCTATGGTTGCTGACCGTCCTGTTACCTTGATAGACTTTACTGAAGCGTCTTGTAGCCGAACAAGGTCTGTTACTTGTTTAAGTTTACGCCCTTCTCTAAGGCCTATCTCCTTAGTATAAGCCCTATAAACCTTATTCGTAAGCAGGCTCTTTAGGGTTTCCTTATTTCCTTCAGCGAATGCTTCGATTATCATTGAATACGCCGCTTTTGCTCCACCAATAAAATCAGAAATATCAAAAGAGGGGTCTATTTTTTGTATCTTAATTAACTCTTCGTTGTCTTTTCTGCTAATATTGAGGTTTTTGTTTGTTAGGCTGGTATTATTGTCTTTTTTAGATTTAGTTATGTTATTAATATTTAGTTTTTCTGATGAGTCTTGTCCGACAGACTTTCCTAATACAGAGTATAATACAATGCATACTATTGTTGCTATGGCTGCGTATAATATAACTTCATACATTAAGCATACTC
Organism: uncultured Hellea sp.; assembly: GCA_905477785.1. Lineage (GTDB taxonomy): Bacteria > Pseudomonadota > Alphaproteobacteria > Caulobacterales > Maricaulaceae > Hellea. The sequence goes on along the minus strand of CAJQGR010000049.1, from coordinate 7,967 downwards.
CTCAAGACACCCTTATTTTTAAATACGGGTAATTTATTTTGTTATGGGCCCCAATAGAATCTAATCGCATTAGTAGCAATAACCAATTGCTCCCTTAGCCTGTCTATGTTAGCGAGCCAATTAATAAATATAATTGGAGAAATTCATTATGGCAAAAAAGCCAAAAAAAGAAGAAGGTGTTGAAGCGCAAACGGAAGAGAAAGGTTTAGAAGCTCAGGCTGAGGATCAAAAGCCGCCTATGCTTAGTGTTTTGGCTCAATATACAAAAGACCAAAGCTTTGAAAACCCAAATGCTCCCGATAGCCTGAGATCTGGCCTTTCTGCTCCTGAGATTCAGATTAATATAGAAATAGGAAGACAAATGCTTGAGGGTGACAATGTAGAGGTTACTTTAATGCTTAAAGCTGAAGCAAGAAGAGAGGATAAGGTCGCATTTATAGCAGAACTCGAATATGCTGGTCTGTTCGCATTTGCTGGGGTTACTGCTGAAGAAATACAGCCGCTAATAATGATTGAATGCCCCAGGCTTCTTTTCCCCTTTTCAAGGCAAATCATGGCAGAAATGACACAAAACGGAGGCTTTCCGCCAATTATGCTAGAGCCGCCTGACTTTGCTGGCATGTTTCGTGCTGAAATGATGCGTCGTGCAGCTGAAAAACCGACAAATTAGAAATTTTTATTAATGATTTTTTTATCCGGGGTTAAAGCCTTGCGGCTAATTCTCTTGCCTTTTTGATGTTGTCTCGTCTCGTTATTTTTGCAACTAGAAATAAATCTATAATATACCAAGTATAAAAACCACCTAAGGTGAAAAGCTTAAGTAGTCCAAGAAATATTTGCCCTAATATGCAAACCTATCTGCTCCAAGAATGCCTAAAAAAGCAGACCAGCCAAAAATAACTGTTGGGCTTTTTACTTGGTTTTTATGGCTAATTATAAATAAACCTCTTTTATCTTCAGGGATTGAATTAAATATATCTAAAAGTTCTGTCTCATATTGTTGGTGTTTCATAAAAAACCCTTTGGCTTTAAGTGTTCATGCTTTCAAAAAAGTCTGCATTATTTTTATTATCTTTTAATTTAGATAATAAAAACTCTATTGCGTCCATTGTTCCCATGGGATTAAGAATGCGCCTTAATACATATGTTTTTTGGAGGTCAATTGGACCAATTAACAATTCTTCTTTTCTTGTCCCTGATTTTGTAACATCAATCGCAGGAAAAATTCTTTTATCAGCTACCTTTCTGTCTAATACTAACTCTGAGTTCCCTGTGCCTTTAAACTCTTCAAAAATTACTTCATCCATTCTTGAGCCGGTTTCTATTAATGCTGTGGCAATTATTGTTAAAGAGCCACCTTCTTCGATATTTCTAGCGGCCCCGAAAAATCTCTTGGGTCGTTGAAGGGCGTTAGCATCTACACCACCTGTTAAAACTTTACCAGAACTTGGAACAACTGTGTTATAAGCTCTACCAAGCCTTGTTATCGAATCTAGAAGTATAACAACATCTTTTCCGTGTTCTGTCATTCTTTTAGCTTTCTGAATAACCATTTCGGCCACCTGAACATGTCTTGTTGCAGGTTCATCAAACGTTGATGAGACTACCTCTCCTTTTACGTTTCTTTGCATATCAGTAACCTCTTCAGGTCTTTCATCAATTAAAAGAACTAAGACGTAACACTCAGGGTGATTCCTTTCGATTGAATGAGCAATATTTTGTAATAATACAGTTTTACCTGTACGAGGCGGAGCAACTATTAATGCCCTTTGTCCCTTACCAATAGGGGCTATGATATCAATTATTCGTCCGGATATATCTTTTAGCGTGGGGTCTTCTATTTCCATCTTCATCCTTTTGTCAGGATAAAGAGGGGTTAAATTATCAAAATGGGCTTTATTTCTGGCTTGTTCTGGTGTGCTAAAATTGATGGATAAAACCTTGCTCATCGCAAAATAGCGTTCATTTTCTTGAGGTGCCCTTATTTCTCCGCCAACTGTATCACCCGTTCTCAACCCCAGTTTTCTTATTACTTTTGTACTTAAATAAATGTCATCTGCACCTGGTAAGTAATTTGCTTCTGGCGCTCTTAAAAAACCAAAACCATCTTGTAATACTTCAAGAACCCCTCCGCCATGGATTTCTATATTATCATCAGCTAAGTCTTTAAGTACTTGGACAAATATATCTTGCTTTCGCATAGACCCAGCATTTTCTATTCCTACTTCTTCGGCAAATTTTATTAATTCAGCAGGTTTTAGTTTTTTAAGATCTTCTAGACTTATAGATGACATATCATCTAGGGATAGGAATGTTTCAGACATATTTCTTCTTTTTTTTGATTTTTATCATATTAATATGATTTCATAGACAGGACGTCATATTTACATTACATATAATTTATTATACTGGTCAAGTTATTTTAAAATGGCTTTACTATAACTAAGATTACTATAAAAATAGTTAATAGAGCAGGTATTTCATTTATTAATCTAAAGAATTTTTCACTTTTAGGTCTTTTGCCGCCCGCAAACAGTTTGCCTTGTTTAATTAAATAACCGTGATAACCAAATAAGAGAAAAAGAGTAAAAAGCTTCATTGGTAACCACAGCGAGTTTTTTAAATTTTCTATATTGTATCCTAACAATAAAATTAATCCTGTAGTTAAAGTCACTAGCATTGCGGGATTGATTATAATCTTAATTAAGTTTTTTTCAGCCTCAATCATCTTTATGTCAAGTTCCCCCCCTTTTTTTGAGGTACTATGATAAACATATAATCTTGGTAAATATAATAAACCAGCCATCCAAAAAATTACAAAACTTATATGTATTGCTTTAATCCATTCATACATAATTTCCATTGCCTGTTCTAATGTGGTTAATAACTGCTTTGATATTCTCTATTTTTACATCGGGAGAAACACCATGTCCTAAATTAAATATATGAGGACCCCTTGCATTTTTTAGAACTTCTTCTACTTGATATTCCAGAGTTTTCCCTCCTAATCTCAATGCAAGAGGGTCTAAATTTCCTTGGATTGCCATATTTTCAGGAATTAATGATCTCAGTTTTTTAATCGGTATTTCTGTGCTTGCTGCAATCGCTGAGATACCTGTTTTTTCTACATAGTCTAGCACAGATAATCCACAATTCTTAGGAAATCCAATTATTGGAACATCAACGCCTGAATCTCTTACCAGTTTAATTATATTTCTTGTTGGTTTTATAATAAGATCATGAAACATTGATGGCGATAAATCACTCGCCCAGCTTTCAAATATTTGCAGAACTTCTGCTCCTGCTTCCGCTTGTTTTATTAAGTATTCTACACTAACTTCAACAAGACTTTCTAAAAGGTCTTTTGTGGCTCCTGGATTTTCATAAGCGAATTTTTTTGCTTTTTCTTTATTTGTTGTACCCTTTCCTTCTAACATATAGGTAGCAACGGTCCAAGGCGCTCCACAAAACCCAATAAGTGTTTTACTTTTATATAGTTTCTTTTTAACTTTTTTTACTGTTTCATATACAGGCTTTAAAACATTAGTATTTTTTTGAAGTCTTTTTATATCATTAATTGATATAGGATTGAGTATAGGACCGACCCCTTTTTCAAAAGTAACTTGTCTTCCTAAAGCTATAGGGACAAGTAAAATATCAGCAAATAAGATAGCTGCATCCATATCATATCTATGAATAGGCTGTAATGTTACCTCCGATGCTTTTTCCGGACTAAAACAAAAGTCAATAAAACTAGTTGTCGTATTTCTTATTTCAAGATATTCAGGAAGATGTCTCCCTGCTTGTCTCATCATCCAAATAGGAGGAATATCTTCTCTATGTCCTGATAAGACACTTAAAATTTTTTTCATATTTCTTTATACACTTATTTATAAAATTTATAATCCCTCTCTTATATATTATATTAAAGAAGTGATAGTAATAGAAAATTGTATAAGTGGATAAATTAACTTTTAGTTAACTTATATTAACAAAAACTTAAAAAATATAACAACACCTGATAATAAAACTTATAAACAAAATTTGAATTATAAGGAAAACTTGCTGCACAATTGATTTAATACCTATTTTCTTTATTTATCATATGTATATTTTTGTGTATAAAAATTATCCACGTTATTAACATTAACCAATTATTTTTTATTAACATGTTATTCTTACAAAAATAAAACATTAAAAACGCACATAATCCTTATAAAGACTCTATTTTTTATTCAATCTGTGGACAAAAACTAATATCTAGTTTTAAGATAAAGAATGTCGCTTAAAAATAACAGTATTTCACTTTATTTCCATATTCACCTTGTTTCTGATTCAACAGGAGAAACATTAGTGGCTTTGATGAAAGCATCAGCCGCTCAATTTAGAAATGCCACCGCTCTTGAGCATTTACACACATTAGTTCGATCAGAAGAAAACTTAAAAGCAACGATGGACGAAATAGAAAGCAAACCCGGAGTGGTATTATATACAATTATGAACCCAGACAGAAGGAAAATGCTTGAAAAATTTTGCACTAAAAACAAAATACCGGCTATTTCTGTTCTTGATCAATCTATTTCAATGTTAGCCAGATATCTTGGTACAAGAATGATTAGTGAAGTAGCGGCACAAAGAAATTTAGATGCCGAATATTATAACAGAATAGAGGCGTTGGACTTCGCAATGACGCATGATGATGGGCAGAATGTTGTAGGGCTTAATAAAGCAGATATCGTTCTTTTAGGAATAAGCAGGACTTCTAAAACGCCAACATGTATTTATTTGGCAAATAGAGGGTATCTAACCGGAAACATCCCACTTGTCCCTGGCTCACCATTACCCAGAATACTAGACGAACTAACGAGCCCGTTCATTGTTGGGTTAATCGCGTCTCCGGATAGAATCGTGCAAATACGCGAACAGAGACTTGTGGGGTTAAACCAAAATGAACAAACAGATTATATTGATGTCGACCGCGTTAGAGAAGAAATGCGACTTGCAAAAAGAATGTTTATAAAAAAGAACTATAAGGTTATAGATGTCACAAGAAAGTCTATTGAAGAAACCTCAGCTCAAATTATAAAAGCCTATCAAGCTCACCAAAAGATTGAATTATGAATATTATTCTTGCATCAGGAAGCAGTATAAGAAAGCAGATATTAAATGATGCAGGAGTTTTGTTTGAAACAGAAGTTAAACCAATAGATGAAGTAGCTATAAAAAGATCTATGCAGCAGGAAGGGGCAAGTAATATAAGTATAGTGAGCGCCCTTGCTGAGCTGAAGTCTATAAAGGTCAGCGCTAATAGCCCAGGGCTTGTTATAGGCGCGGATCAGATAATGGTATTAGAGGGCGCAATATATGACAAACCTAAAACAATAAAAGAGGCGAGAGAAAGACTTCTTTTGATGCGAAATAAAACACACTATCTTATGGGATCAATTGTAGTAAGTGAAGGAGGGGTTTCAGTTTGGAGACATAACTCAAAAGTTGAGCTAACAGCGCGTAATTTCTCTGAAGAATTCATAGATCACTATGTTTATAAAGAAGGAGACGCGTTATTAAAAACAGTTGGCGCATATAGGTTTGAAAAAAGAGGGTCTCAGCTCTTTTCTAATGTGGCGGGTGATTTTTTTTCAGTTCTTGGTCTTCCGCTTTTACCGCTTCTCGATTATTTGCGCACCAGAGGCGCCATCTTGTCATGAACAAAAATAGTAAAGTAGCAGGAGTTTGTGGCTATCCGGTACACCACTCCCTTTCCCCGCTTCTTCACAATGCCTGGCTAGAGGCCTTAAATATTAAAGGCATCTATTACCCATATGAAGTTCAACCTGAAGACGCGATACGTGCCTTTAAAACCTTAAAAAAGTCAGGCATTAAAGGAGTAAATGTAACTCTGCCGCTTAAAAGGCACGCATATTTAGCGTCAGATAAACACACCGCACAAGCCAAAATGCTGGGTGTTGCAAACTGCCTTTATGTGGAGAAGGGCAAACTGATTGCACACAATACAGACCTCAGTGGTTTTTTGGACCCATTGATTAATATACTAGGTACTAAAAAAATACTAGACAAACCGGTGCTTATATTGGGAACCGGAGGGGTTTCTCGAGCAGTTGTTTGGGCTCTTTTGTCGATTAATCATCAAGAGATCTATATTACAGGAAGATCCCAAAATAAACTTTTATCACTGGTTGCCGACGTTGGTGTACCAAACGTAAATCCAGTGATGTGGAAAAAAAGAAACGATTTCTTAAAAGATTCCACACTTATTATAAATGCGACATCAGCTGGAATGACAGGCAAGCCCGCACTTAATGTTGAATTGTCTAAGTGTAGTAATAAAACATTTGTCTATGATTTGGTATATACACCTACGGAAACAGAATTGATTAAAAAAGCGGAAGCATTAGGGTGTAAAACTCTGGGGGGCTTAGATATGCTGATAGCACAGGCGCGTCCATCGTTCAGGCTCTTTTATAATCAAGACCCTCCAGAAAATATAAATATAAGAGAAAAGCTTATCAAAGCTCTGGAGGAAAGACTGTGATTAAGGTTGGGCTTACCGGCTCTATTGGTATGGGCAAAAGCACTACAGCAAATATGTTTAAGCATTATGGCTGCCCCGTTTTTGACGCAGATCAAACTGTTCACCGTCTTTACTCACGGGGGGGTCGAGCCATAAACCAAATAAAAAATTTTTATCCAGAGGCGATTGTTAACGATTCTATTAGCCGCGAAAAACTTCGTGACTATATAGTAAAAAACCCAGAAAAATTAGAAATACTCGAAGGGCTTATACACCCCTTAGTTAGCGAAGCCCGCGAAGACTTTCTTATCGCAAATAAAGATAAGGCGGTTCTCGTTTTTGATGTTCCGCTCTTATTTGAAACAGGGTTAAATAAAACTATGGATATTAATATTGTAGTTACCGCTCCTCATCATGTACAATACGAAAGAGTCATGTCTCGGGAGGGAATGACCGAAACAACCTTTAAAGAAATTCTGGCCAAACAAATGACTGATGATAAAAAAAGAACCCTAGCAGATATAATTATTACTACAGATAAGAGTTTAGAGGACACCAAAAACCAAGTTTTTAAATTTCTATCAAGTATTGAGGGCATCTAATATGAGCGGCATAAGAGAAATTTGTTTTGATACGGAAACAACAGGCTTTCATGCTAAAGGCGATGATAGGATAACTGAGTTAGGGTGTGTAGAATTAATAGATATGCTACCAACAGGGAGACAATATCATGCTTATTTAAATCCACAAAGAGATGTTCCAGAAAAGGTAACACAAATAACGGGCCTTACAACAGAGTTTTTAAAGCAAAACGGAAAACTATTTGAACAAGTTGCTAGTGAGTTTCTAGAGTTTGTTGGAGATAGCAAGCTTATTGCGCATAATGCCAATTTTGATAAATCCTTTATAAATGCCGAGCTTGAAAAATCAGGCTTTCCTACGTTTTCTGATGACCGCTTTATAGACACCCTTCAAATGGCCAGGGAACAGTTTCCAGGGTCGCCTGCTTCACTTGATGCGCTTTGCAAAAGGTATAACATTTCTTTATCCTCAAGAGATAAGCACGGAGCAATTGTAGATTCTGAATTGCTAGCAGAGGTTTATTTGCAATTAAAAGGCGGAAGAATGCGTAATCTAGATCTAGGAAGCGGCCAGTCCCCTGATATAACAAGCATAACAAAAAATGAAACAAAAGAGCGACCATCGCCATTATTATGCAATCTTACAGGCGATCAAGTGAGGTCGCATAAAAAATATATTGAATCATTAGGTGAGAAAATGGTTTGGAATAAATACTGGCGTTAAAACCCACCTGCGTATTACTATGAAAAACCATAAAAAACCCACCATATTTTCATTAAGCTCAGCACCTGGTAGGGCCGGTGTTTCAGTCTTTCGAATAAGCGGACCTGAAGCAGCTAATGTTCTACAAAAA
>CAJQGR010000048.1 GCA_905477785.1 uncultured Hellea sp. | reverse complement strand
CAGGGCGATATGCTCGTCTTAATCCCCGCCATTATGATAATCTTCAGAGATATTTTAGTTTCTGGAATCCGTGAACATGCATCAAATAGTGGTATACTTATGCCTCCAACAAAATTAGCTAAATGGAAAACAGGTGTTGAGTTTTTGGCAATCATAGTTTTAGCAAGTTTCGTTGCAAATTATAATTTTGTAGCAGTCGGTGATTTATCAGAAAAATTAGATTTTTTGACTATCACAGGATCGATAGGAATAATTTCATTATGGATTTCAGCTGTATTATCATTGTGGACAGGCGCTATTTATTTCAAGCATGGAATTAAAAGACAAAGTTTTTAAAGGGATATTTCTTGTCTTACGAGTAAATCGTAATCTGATGATAATGCATTACAAACTTTCCCAGGCTTATAATGTATTCCATCTATTTCTCTCACTGGAGTAACTTCAGCTGCTGTTCCTGTTACAAAGCATTCATCAAAATGGGAAATCTCTGATGGATAAATATCACGTTCAAAAATTGAATAGCCTCTCTTTCGTGCTAGCTTTAAAATAGTATTATGAGTAATTCCATCAAGCAAATTATCACAAGTTGGCGTATGAATTTCTGTTCCTCTTACAAAGAATATATGTGCTCCTGTACATTCAGCAACCCGACCTTTATAATCATACATCAAGGCATCATCAAAACCTTTTAAATTAGCTGCATCTTTTGAAAGAGTGCATATCATATAGAGTCCTGCACCTTTTGATTTACATGGTATAGTATCAGGGGCAGGGCGTTTCCAATCTGCAATGCATAATCTTATGCCCTTCATTTTGTCTTCAAAATAATTACCCCAAAACCAACATGCGATAGCCAGATGAATTTGATTGTTTTTTGATGCTACCCCCATCATTTCTGAACCACGCCATGCTACAGGTCTCATATATGCTTCAGATAAACCTGAAATTTTTAAAGTTTCTATGCATGCTTTGTTTATTTCACTTGCTGAATAAGGAATTTCATATCCCATTAACTTGGCTGATTTTATCAAACGATCAGTATGGTCCTCAAGTCGAAAAATTTTACCCTTATATGCTCTATTACCCTCAAAAACTGCTGATCCATAATGAAGTGAATGTGTGAGTATATGAACTTTTGAGTCTCTCCAGTCAACAAATTGACCATCGAACCAAATTTTACCATCTCTATCGTGATATGCCTTAGTAATCATTACGAACACCTTAAATGAAGTACCTACTTGCTAGGATCTAATTTAAACGCCATTCTCGACACGTTAGCAAAAATGTCAACAATGATTCACTTTTATAGGAGATATTTTGAGCATAAATATTCTTAATTCACATAGAAATGATATTCATATTCTTATAGTCGATGATGATGATCGGATACGTAAGTTACTAAAAAGATATCTCCTGAGAGCTGGATTTCGGGTGTCAGAATGTAATAGTACCAAATATGCTAGAGCAAAGATGCAAGGTCTATGTTTTGATTTGCTTATATTAGATGTAATGATGCCTGAAGAGACTGGGTTTGAATTTACACGTAAATTGCGTCAATATAATGATATTCCTATAATTTTGTTAACTGCTAAAGGTGACGTAAATAACCGCATTGAAGGTTTAAGGGCAGGTGCTGATGATTATATCTCTAAACCTTTTGAACCTGAAGAATTAGTTTTAAGAATTGAGTCAATATTTAAAAGGCTTGCTTCAACAGCAGTTGGTCCTGAAGTCAGTTTTGGCCCCTATTCTTATAATCATGCACAGTCAAAGCTTTTTAAGAATGACAAGGCTGTTCACTTAACAAGTAGCGAGGTTAAATTGCTTGATATTTTGTCTAGAAGAAATGGTGGAGTGGTTACTCGGCACGCTCTTTCAATCGAAACAGGTGCTAAGTCTGAGAGAGCCGTAGATATACAGATTATACGTCTTCGTAAAAAAATTGAAAATAATCCCTCTGTTCCTGAATACTTGATTACTGTTCGCGGTATAGGCTATCGTTTATCTGTTGAAAGCCTTTAATGAAAAAAACTATAAATAAACATTTACCAAAGAGTTTATTTGGTCGCGCTTTGCTTATTATAATGCTTCCCATTACTATAATGCAGATAGCAGTTGTTTATTTCTTTTTTAATCTTCACTGGGATCAGGTTACGTCGAATTTATCAGACTCTGTAGCTGCAGATATTTCAGTTGCGGTTCAGCTTTACAAGCAAAATCCAACTTTAGAGCAAGTTGAAAAGCTAGAAAACCTTTTACGGCCAAAAATGGAGTTATCTGTTGCACTTGAATTAGATGATGAGTTGCCAACTATAATTCGAAGTTCATTTTTTTCTAATTTAGATAAAACATTAAGTCGGTCATTAAATAATAGTGTGGTTGAAAACTTTTGGTTTGATACAACAAAATATCCAAATCATATTGATATTAGAGTAAAAGTTAATGAAGGTGTCTTAAGGTTTATTGCCGCAAGAGAAAGAGTTTTTGCACCATTAGGATATGTATTTATTTTTTGGTTGGTTATGGCGACTATCTTGCTTTCATTAGTATCAATCTATTTTATTAGAAATCAAGCTACACCTATTTCTGAATTAGCTAACGCTGCCGATGCTTTTGGCCGTGGAGAAGATAAATATAATTTTCGTCCATCAGGTGCTTCGGAAGTAAGATTAGCGGGTCAGTCTTTCCTTAAGATGCGTGGTCGTATCAAAAGGCATATAGAGCAAAGAACAATTATGTTAGCAGGTGTATCGCATGATTTAAAAACACCTTTAACAAGGTTAAAGCTACATTTAAGTATGCAACATAACTCTGAGGAGAATAAAGCTGCTAAGCAAGATATCAAAGACATGGAGTCAATGCTCGAGGCTTATTTGGATTTTGCACGAGGCCTTGAAGGAGAAGCATTAGAAGCAATAAATATTTATAATTTCATTCAAAAATTGGTAACAAAAATGAAATTAACTAATGTTCAGCTAATAGCACCATTTGAAATTACAGTATCCATAAGGCCAAGAGCTATGGAACGAGCACTAATGAATTTGATTGAAAATACCCAGAAATATGCCAAAAACTGCCGTATAACTTTAACTAAATCTTCAGAAAGCTTACTAATATCAATAGAAGATGATGGTGAAGGAATTCCAAAAAATAAAAGAAAATCAGCCTTTAAGGCATTTCATAGATTAGATATTTCAAGAAATCAAAATATTGAAGGTGTTGGTTTAGGGCTTTCAATAGCAAGAGATATTGCTCAAAATCATGGAGGTTCTTTAAGGCTTCATGACAGTTCCATGGGGGGTGTGAAAGCTATTTTGAGAATTCCCATTTAGTTTATTCTAAATTTTTTGATCTCTTTATAGCTGCATCAACGGTATCATGAATTAATTTTTCTAATCCATTTTTTCCCATTAAAATTTTTAGTGCTGCTTCAGTAGTTCCTTTGGGGGATGTTACATTTTTCCTGAGTTCAGAGGGGGTATAACTTGAATTTTCTAATAAAGCTGCTGAACCAATTATTGTTTCACGTGCAATTATTGATGCAATATCTTTTGAAAGTCCATTTTCAATAGCTGCTAATTCTAATGTTTCAACAAGGTAGAATAGGTAAGCCGGTCCAGATCCAGAAATACCAGTTATGGTATTTATTAGTATTTCATTATCGAGTTCATATACTTTTCCAACAGCTTGGAACAGTTTCATTATTTCTTGAATTTGATTTGTATTAACTAGAGAATTTTTTGCAAAACAAGTAATGCCCTTTCCTATAGAAGAAGGTGTATTTGGCATGGCTCTAACTATTGCATGGGTTTTAAATATTTCTTGTAATTTTTGAATTTTAGTTCCTGCTAAAATTGATATAATTAATGACTTCTGGGGTAAGTATTTTCCTAAACTTATAGATATTTCGTCAATTTTTTGTGGTTTAATCGCTAAGATTGTTGTTCTTATATTGCGTATCTTTTTATCAATTGTTTTTAAATGTAGGGCGCCTGATTTAATTGCTTTAAGAGCTTCTTCACCAGGGTTAGGATCTATTATTACGATTTGTTCAGGGGTTAAGACACTTGAATGAATCCATCCTTTAATAAGGGCGCCTCCCATTTTACCGGCACCAATAATCAAATGCGTTCTATTACACATTGATTATTTATTGGATTCTAAATCAACTAAAGCTGATGTTAGAGCATCTTCTGGAGACTTTCCTGCCCATAAAACATATTGACATGCAGGGTAACCACGTTCCGCTGCATCGAGTGCTAATGCAATCATATCCATAGCTTGCTCTATTTTTAAGTTAGCGCCGCCACGTAGTGAGATAGAATCTCTATAAACGAGTGATTTATTTTTATCCCAATAATCAAAATGACCCGATACAAGTCTTTCGTTTAAAAGTGATATTAATCTACAGATATTATTAGATCTACCGCCAATGGTTCTGCTTTCGAATATAAGAAATATTTGCAATTGCTCTAAGGCAGAGTTCCAGGTTATTGAGACATTATGATCACACCATAGCCCGTTTAACGCTATATGTAATTCATTTAAGTCAACTCTTTCGTTTTCATATCCTTCAGCTACTGATAGCCTAACGAATACGTCTATGGGGTTTTCTCGCAGGAACTCTAACCCTTTTAAAGACTGTTTGGGACGCAAACATCTGTCGTCAGCATAACTCATTTAACCACCTGTTATGATATCGTTATCAACGAATCTCTATTATTAAAAGTTAGCTTGAGTAATTTTAATTACAAGATGTAGTATCATGTGCTTTGTTGATAACTGTATTTAGGTGAAAAATATAATAATTCACTAACGAAATGACTTCTGAATCTCTTTTAAATTATCTAATCCAGGATTTAACTCTTTATATGGTATTTGATTTAGTGGTCGCTCTTGTAAGTTATTTTGTTCAGCCATGTCAGAAAGATTTTTATTAATATAAATTAAACCAGTTGCTATTTCTTTTGTATTATTATTTGTAATTTTTGAAAATGCTGACGACCTATCAGAAGGATCATAGCTTGGATCAAGTTTGCGAAGTATGATTTCTCCACCATCATGAAGAACTATTGGCATGGATTCACCTACATCGTAAGCAGCTTTAATTTCTTCTGCAGGTGGTATATAGTCAGCATGCACAAGTTTACTGTAATATTTATAAGTATGTTCATATGATTTTGTTGAGCCTTTGTGATCATTAAAGCTAACGCATGGTGATATTACATCAATTAAAGCAAAGCCTTTATGCATTAGTCCGGCTCTTATTAACTTTACTAATTGTTCCCTATCACCTGAAAATGATCGCGCAATAAAACTGGCACCGACAGATAAACCTAATGCGCAAGGGTCTATAGGTGGTTGATCATTTACTGTTCCTTTTTTAGCTACTGATCCTATGTCAGCTGAGGCAGAAAACTGACCTTTAGTTAGTCCGTATACCCCGTTATTTTCTAATACATAAAGCATATTTGCATTTCTACGCATTGCATGAATCATTTGTCCTATTCCGATTGAAAGGCTATCGCCATCTCCAGATACCCCAAAATAAGTTAATGAGGTATTTGCTGCCATTGCTCCCGTAGCAAATGAAGGCATTCGTCCATGCACGGTATTAGCTCCATGAGCTTCTTTGAGAAGGTATGAAGTTGTTTTTGAAGAACAACCTATTCCTGATATTTTTGCAACTTTATGCGGTTTGATTGATAATTCAAAAAAAGCTCTAGCTAATGCTGCTGTAACGCTATCATGACCGCATCCTGCACATAATGTAGACATCGTACCATCATAATCTTGTCGTGTTAACCCAATTTTATTTTTTGGAGCACTTTTCCGGCTTATACGGGGCTTTATAAATGAAGTCATGCTGTCTTCTTATTTTTTTGGTTAGCCATAATTTCTTTGAATAGTGCATCATGTACGAATTTATAATCTAATGGTTGTCCAGCATAGTATTTAATTGATACCAATTTTTCTCGTGGTGCATTTGTTTCAGTAAGTAATAAATTCATTAATTGAGCATCACGGTTTTGTTCAATAATAAATACAAAATCGTGATCAATGATGAAATCTTCTACAGAGTCTGCAAAAGGGAATGATCGAATACGCATGTAATCAATATATATGCCCTGTTTTTCTAGATTAATGCATGCTTCACGCACTGCTCCATCAGAACTTCCTATAGCAACCACTGCATAATTAGTTTTTTTCAGACTTTTTGATATAATAGGTTGCGGGGTAAATGGTGCTGCACTTTTCCACTTAAGTAAGAGTCTATCTACAACTTCTTTATATTCAGAGCTAATTTCTGTATATTTACCATATTTATTGTGTCCAGAGCCTCTCAGAAAGTATGCACCTTTTGGGTCTGTACCTGGTAATGTCCTGTAAGGTATATAGTCCCCGTCAATATCTAAATATCTACTATATTCCTCTATATCAGCTAGTTGCTTTGAGGTCATAATTTTCCCTCGGTCAGGTTCGTAGTTTTCATTCCATTCGAGATCATCAACCATCCAATCATTCATTCCTATATCTAAATCAGAAAGAAAAAATACAGGTGTTTGAAACCTTTCTGCCAAATCAAAAGCTTGTGCTGCCATCGTAAAGCATTCACCTGGATCAGCCGGATAAAGGACTATATGTTTTGTATCGCCATGACTTGCATAGGCAGTAATATTTATATCGCATTGTTGTGTTCGCGTCGGCATTCCTGTCGAAGGTCCAACACGCTGAATATCAAAGTAAACGAGGCCAACTTCTGCATAATAAGCGAAGCCTATAAACTCACTCATTAGAGATATACCAGCACCCGATGTCGGCGTGAATGCTCTAGCGCCATTCCATGCGGCACCCATTGCCATGCCTGCAGCAGAGAGCTCATCTTCAGCTTGAATAATACAATATAAGTTTTCATTGGTTTTGGGATGTTTTCTGTATAGGTTACAATATTTTGAAAAACTATCCATCAATGATGTTGATGGTGTGATTGGGTACCAAGAACCAAATGTTGCCCCTGCATATACTGCTCCGAGCCCCGCAGCAGTGTTTCCGTCAATCATTATTTTATTTGATGTTCTATCGAGTGATTTAACTAAGAATTTTTTATTGTTAAGTTTATTTTCTTCAATGTAGTTAAATCCTAAACCAACAGCCTTAATATTAGCAGGGATCAGTTTTCTTTTCTTTTCAAATGTTTCATTAATCAAATTATAGATTATAGACATATCAAGTCCAATGATAGCTGCAACAGCTCCAACATATGCCATGTTTTTCATGAGAATCCTGGACCGTGCAACCTCAAATTCTGCATTACACAGGCTTGATAATGGAATGCCAATTACGGTAATGTCTGCTCTGTTCATGAAGTGCGGTCTGGGCCAAGTACTATCATAAATAAGAATGCCTCCAATTGAAATACTATCCAGGTCACGCTCATAACTTTCAGGGTTCATTGATACCATTATATTAACATCGCCTGAGCGTCCTGCGTGTCCTTCACCTGTCACTCTTATCTCGTACCAAGTAGGAAGTCCTTGTATGTTTGAGGGAAATATATTTTTGCCTACAACTGGAACACCCATGCGAAATATAGCTTTCATGAGTAACTCATTTGCTGATGCAGAGCCAGTACCGTTAACTGTACCAATTTTTATAACGAAATCATTTATTTTAATACTTTGGTTATCTGTCATTATTTAATAACCTCGGAGACGTATTCTGTATCCTGACTATCAGCATGATGTATTTTAACTATGCCTTCGGACATATCCCAAGCAGCCGTTGGACATCTTTCTGCACATAATCCACAATGCAAACAGATATTTTCATCTTTAACCATTATGCGGTTGGTAAATTTTAATTCTTCGGAAATAAATAATGATTGATTTAATTCATTTTTGTCAGAATTTAAACTTTTTCTGATTATGTCTTCATTATGTGTATTTTCAGTTATTGAAAGGCACTCAACAGGACAAATATCTATACAAGCATCACATTCAGTACATTTTGGGGCATCAAATACAGTTTGTATGTCGCAATTAAGACACCGTTGCACTTCAGTAGCTATTTGATCGGGAGAATAGCCAACTTCTACTTCCATATTAAGCTTAGAGAAGCGTTTAACTAGATCAACATGTTCCATTTTTCTGCGTTCTGATTCGTCATAGGAGTTTGAATAACTCCATTCAAACATTCCCATTTTGGTTGATTTCAATTTAATCTCATCAGGTGCTCTTTGTTTTAAAGAAACTCCTCTGCAATGGTTATGAATTGAAATAGCGGCTTGGTGACCATGCTCTACTGCCCATATTATATTTTTCGGACCAAATGCTGAATCTCCGCCAAAGAATACGCCTTTTTTGGTTGATTCAAAAGTTTTTTTATCAACAATTGGAACATTCCATTGATCAAATTCAATGCCTGCATCAACTTCAATCCAGGGAAATGCATTTTCTTGGCCTATTGCTAATATAACATCATCACACGGTATAGTCACTTTCGCTATTGATTTACTATTTAAAATATTTCCATCTGCATCTATATCATGCTCCATAATTGAAAAAAGCATACCTGTTAAACGGCCGTTTTTAGTAATAAATCCCTCTGGAGAGTGATTAATTATTATTTCTACATTCTCTTCTTCTGCGTCCTCTACTTCCCAGTCAGAAGCCTTAAAAAATGACCGAGGTTTCCTTCCCATTACTTTAACTGATTTAGCCCCTAAGCGCAGCGAGGTTCTACAGCAGTCCATTGCTGTGTTTCCGACACCAATAATTAAAACATTATCACCTATTTTTTTTGTGTGTTCGAAGGCTACTTCTTCAAGCCAATTAATGCCAATATGAATATGTTTTTTATCTTCCCAACGGCCAGGAAGATTTAGGTCTTTACCTTTTGGCGCTCCTGAACCAACAAAAATTGCGTCATACCCTTCTTGAAGTAATGATCTCATGCTATTAATAGGGGTGTTTAATTTTAATTTTACTCCCATATCTATAATATAATTCAACTCCTCCATTAAAACTTCTTCTGGAAGTCTAAATGCGGGAATATTTGAACGCATTAAACCTCCTGGTTTTGAAAGTTTCTCATAAATTGTGCAGTTATACCCTAGTGGTGCTAAATCGTTAGCAACAGTAAAAGATGCTGGCCCGGCTCCTACAAGTGCAATCTTTTTTCCATTTAATACGGATGGTTTTTTTGGTAAATATTGTTTGATATCATCTTTATGATCGGCTGCTACTCTTTTTAAACGGCAAATAGCTACAGGTTTTTCTTCAACCCTACCTCTTCGGCATGCTGGCTCACATGGTCGATCACATACACGACCTAAAATCCCAGGAAAAACATTCGATGCTCTATTAGTTAAGTAAGCTCCTGTATAATCTCCTTGGGCAATTTGGCGGATATAAGTTGGAACTGGGGTATGGGCTGGGCATGCCCATTGGCAATCAACTACTTTGTGAAAATAGTCCGGATTATTTGTATCTGTTGGTTTCATTTAACTAATAAATCTCCCCAATGATTCTTGTAGTTGATCATGCTAATAAGAGAATACAAGTCAAATTTTTATGCAGGTAATTTATAAAATTATGTTAAATTGGGTTTCCAAATTGCGTGTTTATCCATTATTTTATGAAACAAATCAGACTTTATACATCTTTCTAGCCATTTTATTGTTTTTTTGTAGTTGGAACTTTTCCACCAATTTGGTTCAACATTAGAAAATTGACGAATAAATGGAAAAATTGCTAGGTCAGCTATTGTCTGATTTAAACCCAAAAGATTATCTCCATTGGATAACCTTAC
>CAJQGR010000047.1 GCA_905477785.1 uncultured Hellea sp. | reverse complement strand
ACAGGTGCAGGTTGGATTCCAGCTATTGCAGGTTATCCGCATATTACTGTACCGATGGGGACTTACAAAAACTTACCAACGGGCCTCTCTTTTATTAGCGGGGCGGGGAAAGACAAAGAAGTGATATCAATGGGATATGCATATGAACAAGTCAGCGGGGGTATGCGCGAGCGACCAAAATATTTACAATCAATCGAAACCAACTCTTCTGGTACAACTTTAAAAGAGTAAATTAGATGCATTTATCTATGATAGTGATATTAGTTTAATGAAAAAGTTAATTACACCTGCATTTCGTTTTACAAGCTTAATAATTGTTTGTGCTATTTTTTATGTATTAGCTAAATCAATTATTAGTTATATTTCTCCATCGTCTGCTTGGATGCCTTCTAGACTAGAGATTAAAAAAAATGAAAGTAGTTTAATCCCTGATAAAGAAATTTTTAAATTTGAGGTTGATCCTTTTAATAGAAAATCAGCTGTAGAGTCTAATATCCAAATGAAAATTGAACAGGACGCTCCTGAAACAACTTTAAACTTAATTCTTACGGGTATGATAGCAGGACCTAATGGTTCTGCCATTTTAAAAAAGTCAGATGAAAAAGATAAAAGCTATAAAGTAGGAGAATTAATATACCCTGGCGTTTTCCTGCAATCTGTTCAGAAAAATTATATAATTATAGATGTTGATGGCAAAATACAAAGACTTACCTTTGACAGGGGAGAAATAACAGGCCTAAGCGATAAATATAACGCTTCTAAAAAAAATATAAGCTTAAGCGAAGACAGCTTGATGAGTAAAAGTTCTGATTTTGATGTTAGTCTTTTGTTTCAAAATGTTTCTTTAAGAAGGGTCAACAACGCAGGTAAGTTGATGGGATACTCAATTAAGCCAAACCAACCTAATATGGATTTAATAAAATTTGGTTTTTTAAAGGAAGATATTATTACTGCAATAGACGGTGTTGATATTACTGTTGGGAGTCCAAACTTTGTTAAACTATTTGAGCAGTCGAAAAAAAGTGGTAATGTTGTTTTGACAATAATTAGAAATGGTCAGACAGAAAAAATAAAAATTGGATTGCAATCATGAGAATAAAACAAAAATTTTACATTGCCTTGCTTTCATGTTTAATTATTTTTACTGGGTTTAATACTCCTGCCTATAGTAATGGTGATCATCTTATTACTATGCAGGAGGCAGAGATTAGAGCCTTTATTAATGATGTTTCTATAGTTACTGGGAACACCTTTATAGTTGACCCTCGGGTGCAGGGTAAAGTTACGATTTCTTCTGAGCAATCTTTATCAAAAAGGGAGGTCTTTGAAGTATTTAAAGATGTTATGCGGGTTCATGGTTATACCGTTGTTCGTACTGCCACTGGTGAATATCGCATTACATTAATCCAGGGCGCAGCTCAAGATGCCCCTTTTACGACTGGCAATGGATTTAATGGAAGATTTGCAACAATTGTTATAAAGTTACAAAATAACGAAGCCTCTGAGGCTGCACGCTTAATTAAACCTGTTATGCATAGTCAGGGCCAGCTTACAGCAAGCCCAGGAGGTAAAGTATTAGTTATTACTGACTTTCCTGAGAACTTAAGAAAAGCCCGTGAAATTGTTAAAGTATTAGATGTTAAAGATTCGGAGATTGAAACGATTAGGTTAAAAAATCTTTTAGCTTCAGATGCTGAAGAAGTTTTAAAGAGTTTAGGGGGTGCGAAACCTACTTATAATGTTGTAGCAGTGCCTGGTTCAAACAGTATTGTTATCGAAGGAACTAAAGCAGATTTAATAAAATTAAAGCGCATACTTAATGCATTGGAAGATGGTAGTGTTAATCCAAGGGGGGCTGTTAGTATTGTCCCCCTTCGATATGCCGATGGCGCCTCCATAATTGATTTGCTTGTGAATCTTTTGCCTAATTACCAAATTGAGGGGCAGTCTTTACCTACGGTAGCTTATGATGCAGAGAGCAATACTTTGGTAATAAGTGCTTCTGGTGAAACACAAGTTGCTTTAGAGCAAATAATTAGAAGGTTGGATGTGCGCCGCCCTCAGGTTTTAGTTGAGGCTATTATTGTTGAGATTTCAGATACAACAGCTAAAGAGCTTGGCGTACAATTTGCATTAGCTGGATTAAATGGCAGTAGTGTTCCTCTTTTATCATCAAATTTTTCGCGTTCAGCTCCAAATATTCTTGGAGTAGCTGCATTGGCTGCAGGTGCACAAGACGGATTTGATACTATAGAACAAGCTAACTTACTTAATTCATTAGCAGGTTCAGATGGCGGATTAGCTGGCTTAAGCGGCGTTGATAATGACATGTTATATTCTGTTGTCATTAATGCACTTGAAACCGATGAAGATTCAAATATTTTATCTACGCCATTTGTTACAACATTGGATAATGTTCCTGCTACATTTCTAGTTGGCCAAGAGATACCTATTACAACAGGCGAAAGTTTAGGTATGGGTTCAAACAATATTAATCCTTTCAGAACCTTTGAAAGAAAGGAGGTTGGTATTAAACTTGAAGTCTTGCCTCAGATATCTGAAGGAGACGTTATTCGACTTGAAATAAAACAAGAAGTCTCGTCAATTGCTGGCGCAATTACATCATTATCTTCTGATTTTGTGACAAATAAGCGTGAAATTGCTACAACTGTTCTCGCTAATGATGGAGAGATTATTGTTCTGGGTGGATTGCTTCAGGATGACGAGCAGATTGATTTTTCAAAGGTTCCATTTTTGGGTGACTTGCCAATAGTTGGAAGAGCTTTTCAGTCAAAAGGAAAGTCGCGTAAAAAAACTAATTTGATGGTGTTTTTACGCCCTAAAATAATCAGAAGTGCTTCCGATGCTCGTCCTCTTACCCAAGAACTTTTAAGCCGAGCTAGGAGAGAGGATATGCTACAATCTCAGCGTTCTAGTTCAAAAATAGATGACTATCTTTTAGATAAAGGCCAATCTACCCCGCTTAATGATAAATAGTATAATGCAAAAGCTATACATTTTATTTGCCTCTTTAGGGTGCATTCTTGCATTAGTATTGCACATGCCATTATCATGGTTTGCTAATGGGGTAATTCAAAAATATGGATTTAAAGAAGTGGATGCATCCGGCTCTGTATGGGAAGGTCATTTATGGAACTTACGGGACATAGGGAATGTACATATTAAGCTTGATATAAAAAATTACTTGGAAAACCAATTGCCATTTTCCTTTCAAACTATTTCCCCGTCTATGACTATTTCTGGAGATGCTTCGCAAAACATATTTAAAAATATTAACTTTATTGGACAGCTATCTAAGCTTCCCACCCGTGATGGACGACTTCAGGGTCTTAACGGGCAAGTTAAAATTAATTTGGATGAAATTTTTTGGAATAAACAAGGCTGCATAACGTCTAAGGGGAACTTTTCGACTAATTTTCTAATGAAAAATGCTTTAAAATGGAAATGGGCAGGGCCTTTATTATCAGGTCAAATTTCATGCAATAATGGTGATATTTTTTCTCGTTTAATTGGTGAAGAAGGTAATCAAACCATCACTGCTGATATTAGACTATCAATGAATGGTAATTATACCCTCAAAGTACTGGTAAAAACTTTAGACCCCTATGCTGATTTAGTACTCCCACTTTTTGGGTTTGAAAAACTAGGTTCTGATTATAGCCTGATGGAGCAGGGGACTTGGCTTTAAAATATATAACTACGGTTACCAAATGTAAGTGCTTGAGATCCAGACCATAGTTATAGCAAATGCAAGAAAAGGACCAAATGGAATATGTCCATTTGATTTGAGTAAATTTTTTTTAAAAAATAGTACAGCCAATAACCCTGTACTGCTAGCTATCAATATTATGTATGGGAGACCAATCCACCCACACCATGCGCCGCCGGCGGCTAAAAGCTTGGCATCACCACGGCCTATAGCCTCTTTGTTTTTTATAATTTTATAAAAATACTCCAAACTAAAAAATATTAAATAACCGAGTGCAAGGCCAATAAAGCTTTCTATTGCTTTGTTTGTTATGTACCCATTTAATAAACCAACAAGCATTAAAGAAAACGTAAGTTTATTTGGAAGACGGTGAGTTCTATAATCAATCCAGCCTAAAGCCATTGAAAATAATACAAGTATAAAGCCAGATGCAATTGTTATAAGACTAAATTCCATATGCTTTATTGACCTTTTAGCTAAAAGTAAGCAAGACATAGAAGATATATAACCCATAATTTTTTTAAGCGTAATCGGAGAAAGTAATGGAAAAACCCAATATTATATTACCTTCTGAAAACTCTGAAAATAAAATATTATTAGCTTTTGAATTATTAGATAAAAGTAATTTAGAGGATCAATTAACTTCACTCCATCCTGCAGATTTTTCTGACCAATTTGAACAACTTACATCTGAGCAACGAGAGTTTGTGATTCAGACTGCGCCTAAACTTATATCAGCCGATGTCTTAGCAGAGCTTGAGGATGAAATAGTAGAGGATATATTACCTCTTTTAACCTCAAGAAAATTAGCGTCAGCTATTACTGAGCTTGATAACGATGATGCCACACAAATTATCGAAGAAATGGAAGATGCGCAACGAGAAGAAGTTTTTAAGGCCTTAAAGCCCTATGACCGTGCCACACTAGAAGCTTCATTAAGGTTTGATGAGGAGACTATTGGTAGATTAATGCAGCGCGAATTTGTTGCAGCTCCCCCATTTTGGACGGTGGGTGATACTATAGAGCATATGAGAGAAGACGGTAGAGAGTTACCTGACTTGTTTTTTAATATTTGGGTTATAGATACTTATTTTATGCCGATAGGTTATGTACCGCTTTCTACAATTATGAGGTCAACAAGAGATACACCTTTAAGTCATATTATGGACAGTTCTATAATAAAAATAAGTCAGAGTATGGATCAAGAAGAGGCAGCATATTTATTTGAAAAATATAATTTAATTTCAGCCCCTGTTGTTGATGATCATGGAAGATTATCAGGAATTATGACCGTTGATGATATCATTGAAATTATTCAAAATGAAAATAAAGAAGATATTCTTGCGTTAGCCGGTGTTACTGAGGCAAGTCTGACAGATACATCTTTTGATATTGTAAGAGCCAGAGCTCCTTGGTTGTTTATAAATTTAATAACATCGATTCTGGCCTCAATAGTAATTGCACAGTTTGATTATGCTATAACACAGATTGTTGCTCTTGCTATTCTTATGCCAATAGTTGCATCAATGGGAGGAAATGCGGGAACTCAGGCTCTGACCGTTGCAGTTCGTAATTTAACAGAAAAAGATTTGACTAATCAAACAGCCTGGCGCTCAGTCCAGCGTGAAGCGATTGCTGCTATGATCATTGGTTTTATTTTTGCATTTTCTTTGGGATTAATTTCTTATATTTGGTTCCAAGATTTAAAACTCTCCATGGTTGCTTTTGTTGCTATGATTATCAATCATATATTTGCAGGGCTTGCGGGAATATTAGTTCCTCTGGGTCTTAAGAAATTTGGAGCAGACCCTGCCGTTTCCTCGTCTGTATTTGTTACTACAGTTACTGATATAATAGGCTTTTTTATATTCTTAGCATTAGCTGTTTTTATATTATTATAGTTTGTTTACCTTGGTACAAACTTAAAGATAATCACTAACTAATATTTATACGTATTCATATAATGACAATACATTTACAAAAGTTATCTGTTGGCTCTGAAACGATATCAACTCTTAGAGATTGGCAAAAACTAGTTGTTCGCCGCCGGGTTCAGAGAGGACTTTCTCCTTTTCATGAACACCGGACACGTATGTTTCCAAAAAATAAAGAAGAGTTATTACAGGGCGGCTCTATTTATTGGGTAATTAAGGGTTTTATTCAATGTAGAAATGAGATTGTAGCTTTAGAAGAAACCAAAACAAAAGATGGTAGACGAGCTTGTTCTATATTAATGAATCCTAAAATAATTCCAGTTGATCCTAGCCCCAGGCGCGCTTTTCAGGGTTGGCGTTATTTGAAACCTGAAGATGTACCAAAAGATATTAGTAATGATGCACAATATATCAACTTGCCATCAGAATTAAGAGCCAAATTATTAAGTTTAGGAATTTGGTAAAAGAACTATAATTAACGTTTAGATAATTACTAAAAAAAAAGCCTTGGTCGAAACCAAGGCTTAAGTATTTAAAAATTATGAGTCGCTTAGAATGTGTAGCGAGCTTTGATGTAATATTGACCACCAGAAAAACCAGTTGGTGAGGCTTCAGGATAAAGTTGACCAGAGCCACCTTTTCCTGGGTTTTCATCAGGGTAGTTATCAAAGATGTTATTAGCACCAATCATAAGTTCAACACCTTCATAAACCTCTGCACCGATTTCAGCATCGATCATAATTTCCGAGCTTACACCATCAACGCCGTTACCGGTGTCATCCCACTTACCATAGTAACTAGCGCGAACCATACCATTCCACATTCCTTGAGAATGAAGAAGTGTAGCTGAGCCTTTTACATTCGGAAGCAGGTCTTCAAGAGATTTAACACGGCCGTTAGAAATTGGTCCCTGGCGAGTCACTTCTGTGTCAGTCCAGTTAGCAGCAACTATAAGTGTAGAGTCGCCACCTGCCATTTCAAAGTCGTAATCGCCTTTGATGTCAATACCTTGAGTTCTTGTATCAAATGCATTTGAGAAGAAACGGAACTGAAGCAAATCATCAAGACCAACAAAGTCTGTACGGTTTATTGTTCCTGCTGCGTCAAGTTCAGTTAATGCACCGCCTATTGTTCCGGCAGTTGCACCAGCAGCTTGAAGAGCATCCAAGAAGTCAACATTTGCACCTAATGCAACACGGTCTTTAACATCAATGTTAAAGTAATCCACAGTCCAGTTAAATCCACCGGTGTTAAATGCTATACCTAATGAGATGTTACGAGCATCTTCAGCTGTAAGTGTTGGACGTTCACCAGTAGTTGATTGTATGTAATCTGCAGCTAATTGACCAGCTGGTGTATTCAAAGGAAGTGTTCCTTGATCAACAAGCTGACCATTTACGTTTTGAGTAGTAACGTTTGTGATGTTAGCTTGCCCACCTGTTGGTGCATGGAAACCAGTCGAATATGTACCACGAAGGCGAACATTATCATTTACTTTATATAACGCTGCTACTTTATAGTTTAAAGTATCACCAAAGTTAGAATAATCTTCGTAACGTAAAGCAGCTCCTAATGTAAGAGCGTCGGTAATATCACCTTCAAGATCAACATATCCAGCGAAGGCGTCCTGTGAGTTTGATGAACTGTTAGGGAAGCCACCAAAACCATTTGAGCTTGATGAGAAACCTTGATCTGCCAAAGGACCTAACGCATATGAGTTTGGTCCACCTGCAAATAGGTCGAATGTTTCTTTGCGGTATTCACCACCAAAACCAATATTTAAGTCTGAAGCCCACTCCGCCATTGGAAGTGAATAACCAAAGTCAGCATTAAGAACTGTTTCGATTTGCTCTTGTCCACCTGGTATAAAGTCACGAACAACTTCTCTGTTTCCTGAACCAGCTATTGGTCCTAATGAAGCATTAACTGTGTTGGTGATGAAGAATTCAACTTTAGATGTACCGTGTGTAACAGATAGATCATAAGAAAGACCATTTCCTAGGTCCATGTCGCCACGAACACCAGCACTGATACCCATATCACGAAGATCGCCTCCAAAGCGTGGAACAAACCCACCTGGGATTGCTTCAACGAATGAGAAACAGTTATCATCTGCAACTACCTGAGCCAAAACAGTTGGATCTGGAAGAAGTCCATCTAAAGGAATACCTGCAGGACATGATCCGCCAGTTCCAAGACCGTCTAAGTCACCAACACGTATTGATGCAACACCGTTTGGATCCAAAGCACCTGTTGTGGCATCAACTAAATCACCACGATATACACCGCCACGGTTAGTAGGGTTACGATAGAAGAAACCACCAGTAGTTGTTCTTTCAGCATATGTACCAAATGCATAAAGTTCAGTATTTGCATTTAGTTCCATACCGCTGTTGAAAACTAATTTGATATCATCTTCAACGTCCGGCTGACCCCAATACTGAGTAAACTCATCTGTATAGCTATTAATTGTTAGGTTGTCGCTTGCCGCTGAGTTACCAGCTGCTACGAGTGCAGTAACGTCATTACGAGGCGCAGCACGTACAGTACCGTCAGTATCGCCATATTCACCAGAAATATTGATAAAACCAGCATCTCCGAGAGGCAGACCTACGTTACCTGCTATAGAGTAATTGTCTCCGTCGCCTTCATATGTTGAGCCATACTTAATTTCTAAAGAGCCGCCTTCTGCAGAATCTTTTAAGTCAAATCCAATAACACCAGCGATAGCATCAGAGCCATACTGAGATGACGCGCCATCACGTAGAACTTGAACTTGCTTCAAGCTGATTGCAGGAAGTGAAGAAACATCAACGCCTTGAGCGCCATCAGCAATACCACCACCTAAAAATGATATTACAGCACCACGGTGACGACGTTTTCCGTTAACCAGTACTAAAGTGTTATCCGGTGAGAGCCCACGAAGGTTAGCTGGACGTACGATTGAAGCAGCATCTGAAATTGGCTGCGTGTTTACGTTATATGATGGAACTGATGTACGGAGCAAGTCTTGAATATCATTTGCTGCGTTCTGAGTGAACTCAACACCTGAAATTACGTCTACAGGTGCTGGAGTGTCAGCAGCTGAGCGAGCTTTTCTTCGTGTACCAATTGAAACTACTTCATCTTCTGCTGATATACCATCTGATGATTGAGCGTAAGCCGGAACGGCCATTGCACCTGCTAGCATTGCGGCTGAAGCCGAAAGTGCTAACGCGGATTTTAGTGAAAAACGTTGCATGTGTATCCTCTTGGTTGTAGCAAACTAAAGACCTAATATGATCAGTGGCATTCACTAGTTTTTTGTGGGGTTTCGTACAAGCTCTTTGATAGCTTTAATTTAAATTGATTATTAGCTGTGATATATATAACACTATTTTGTTTATGATAACTAAATTTTTACCTAAATCATTTAATAATCATTGTTAGATCAAAAAAATCTAAAGGTTTTGTTAATATGTTCCACCTCCGATTAGCAGATATGAATGATGAACAGGATATTAGGGAGTTGATGAACATTTCAATTCTTGAGCTCCAAAAAAATTATTTAACAAATGAGCAAATAAGAGCTTCATTTTCTATAATGGGAATAGATACACAATTAATTATCGATAAAACTTACTTTTGCGTAAAAACAAAAAACATCCTTGTCGGTTGTGGGGGTTGGTCTATGAGATCAACTCTTTATGGAGGTAATCATAGCAAAAACCGTAATGCAAGACTTTTAGACCCCAAGGAAGATAGAGCTAGAATAAGGGCTATGTATACGCATCCTGATTATGTTAAACAAGGTGTTGGTCGCCTGATACTAAAAGAAGCTGAGAAATCTGCAAAAAAAGCTGGATTTAATGTACTCGAGATGGCTGCTACATTATCTGGACGTGACTTCTATAAAAAGTGTGGTTACGAAGTTGAGAGCTCGTGGAATGATTATAGTAGCGTTCCCATACCTATGTTTACTATGGTAAAATCGATATAGAAAGTTTGTCTGGAACTTTTATTTTTTTACAATTAATTAATGGGATAATTATCGATTAACCTTACACCTTGGCAGTGCGCTGCTACCAACAAGCGAGCAGGACTGTTAAGTACGCCGCCTTCAAGGATAGTCAATGAATTTGGGCTTCTTACTTCTATGTAGTCAACTGAACTAAATCCAGATTCTAATAGCTCTGCTCTTGCGGTTTGAGTTGCCTTGTCAACATTTGCTCCTTTACTCATCATGCTTGCGTATGAAATCATAATTTTATTGAGTTGCCGTGCAATTTTTAAGCCATGACTATCTAAGTATTTATTACGTGATGATAATGCTAGACCATGATTATCCCTTGCTATCTTTGCTCCTATAATTTCAACAGGTATATCTAGATCATCAACCAAGCGACGAATGGTGGCTAGTTGCTGATAATCTTTTTCACCAAAAATCGCATAATCAGGAGTTACTCTGTTGAGTAATTTTGTGACTATTAGCGCAACTCCTTCAAAAAAAGTAGGCCGATGATCTGTTTCTAGTCCTTCGGCAACCCCTCCAACAATAATTTTTGTTGCATGATGTACATTGTACATGGATTTAGGGTCTGGAATATAAATCAGATCGACTTTTTCCTCTATAAGTAAACTTATATCATCATTTTCTGACCGTGGATATGCTTCAAAATCTTCACCAGGTGCAAATTGAGCAGGATTGACATATATTGATACTATTGTTCTATCTGATTTTTGTTTTGCTAATTTTACTAAATTAAGGTGGCCTTCATGAAGTGCTCCCATCGTTGGAACAAGAGATATGGTTTCATTATTTTCCCGATAGTGTAAAATACCTGCATCGAGCTCAGATTTTTTACGAGCTATAATAACCTTAGCCATCATTTAATTTATTCCTTCAGTCTTGCATTCAAGCATTATGAATAATTTACATCAAGAGTTTAAGTATAATTTCATTATTAATAAATATGTTATATTTTATTTTTCTGCACCCCAAATTTTAGAGCGTTTAACCCAGCCCTCAATTTTTTTAAAACTAACTTTACACCAATTTTTTGTACATTTTTCTAGTCGTAGCAGAGCGTCTTTGTCCACTAGGGCTACTATTTCTGTCTCAATGGATACACTTTTATGCATGGTTGTTTTTGAAGTAGTAATTACATTTCGGATGCCGGATAATGCAGGCTTATGAACCCAGCTTTCATCGCCTGCCATATCACGTACTTTACGCCAGGTATCAGTTTCAGCTATAACAATTAAAGGTAGGCCTTTACGACGATATTGCCAAGATATTTTGTGTTTTGTTGACGGACCAGCCCTACCATTTACCTTTCCAACTTTTAAGCTAACATACCGGGGTACGGCAAATCCGCTTCGAGTTTTTTCAGGCGGAACTTGAAGTATATTATCAAGTTCTGATGTTCTTTGTAATATTTCTTTTTCAGATTTAACATACTGTTGATTAATACCATTGCTGAAAGAATATGGAACCATTGCAAAGAAAAATCCAAAAGTTATTAAGTATATTTTAAAAGCCCTGATCATAGTACTGCTTATGGTGTAAAATGTTTAAATCAAAAGTAAATATTTTAAATATTATTATCTTTAAGCTTGAGAAAATTAGATAAAGTCGTTTATTGTAAGATATGAGTTCTTCTAATAATAAACCGCGCGTAAGTGTTACCCAACGGTTACCTAAAGTCGTTGAAGATAGAATGGTAAATCTATTTGATACAACTTTAAGACACGATACAAACTTAATGACTCAAGATGAGCTAAAAAGAGCAATAGCAGATTGCGAAGTATTTGTTCCAACGGTTACAGATATTATAAATTCAGATGTAATATCTGCGGCTTCAAAAAAACTACGTCTTATTGCCAATTTTGGAGCAGGTACAGACCACATTGATATTAACTTTGCCCATGAGCGCGGAATTATAGTTACAAATACTCCAGGTGTTTTAACTGAAGACACAGCCGATTTAACAATGGCTCTTATTTTAGCAGTTCCAAGGCGATTAGTTGAGGGTGATCGTAGGGCTCGATCTGGTAAGTTTGATGGATGGACCCCCACATTTATGTTGGGACATCGCATTAGAGGAAAAAGATTAGGTATAATTGGTATGGGCCGTATTGGTCAGGCGGTGGCTCGACGAGCTAAAATGTTTGGTCTTGAAGTCCATTACCATAATCGCAACAGGTTACCAGCTGGAATTGAGGACACATTTGATGCAACCTATTGGCCTACACTTGATCCAATGCTTCCATCAATTGATATATTGGTAATCACTTGCCCAAATACACCTGAGACTTATCACCTGATAAATAAAAAGCGTTTAAAACTACTATCACCAACAAGTTATATAGTTAATACTTCTAGGGGTGAGGTTATAGATGAGGCGGCACTTGCAAATGCATTATCTTTAGGTGAGTTGAGTGGAGCGGGTTTAGATGTTTATGAGAAAGAGCCTAGAATACATCCAGATTTAATTAAATTACAAAATGTTATACTCTCCCCGCATATAGGATCAGCTACTCACGAAAGCAGACAAGAAATGGGAGAAAAAGTCATGATTAATATCAGAGCTATGATGGACGGCCATGCATATCCAGACAGAGTTTTACCGGGTATCAAATAGATTTTTAGAGAAAAGATTAATTCACTTATTTTTTTATTATACGGCTGTTTTTAAGTTTGAACATGTTTGCAATTCGTTTTTCACTATAAAGAGATTGCGAGGGATTATTTTCATATTTAGATTTATCAGCGTAAAGTAAGTTTTTATTCTGATTAGTTGGGCAAACTCCATTCTCTCTATATGATAAAGCGGTTCTGAGCATGTTTTCATTAGCATTACCGAGTTGATTAGTAAAATCATCGCTAGCCACACAACCAGGAATGAATTCCCCAACCCCTCCTATAGTAGCACTATTTTCAGGAGCGAAACCATCAGAGTAATCACCAAAGTTTTTGTAATTTACGCCTCTAAATTGAATTGTGAAATAAGTTTCTCCACAGTTATCTGTTCCATAAAACCCATAAGGTTTCCCGCATGTTCTGGAGCCAATGAGTACAACCTCTACATCTATACCGCGGAGGCCATTTATGACTGCCTCACTAGCGCTGCAAGTCCCGCCTGTTGAAATAATAAATACTCTCGGCAGGTCAACTGTATCTAATGGCTGTCCTCCTGGAAAATTTTCATTAAAGCCAAGGCTTGTGGTGTAAAATGGTGTGGGCTCTAATGTTGTATTAGTTACAGGGTTAGTAACGGGATGTTTATCATTAAACTGGAGTTCTTCAAAAAATGTCCCTTGAGTTTGATTTTCCCCTGCAATCATATAACTGAGCTGACTAGCTATCGCCAAAAAACCTCCCCCGTTATATCTTAAATCAAGTACTAGGTCGCTAATATTAGCATTGCTCATTTGAGTGAAAGCATTAGCAATTTGTTCTTCAGCGGTTGATGTGCCGAATGTAGTAAAAGCTATGTAGCCAACTTTTCCTGTAGGTGTTTCAATTATGGCTGTTGTGTTTACAGGCTGTTCGGCAACAACATCTGAGGTTAATGAAATAGAACGGGTTGTTTCAGAACCGGCATCTCGTACAAGAAAAGTATGAGTCTCTCCAGGACCTGATGGAAATAAACCTGCATTTAGTGTATTTGTGTTACTTCCATTGATTACATCTTCACCATCAATTTCTAAAATTTCAGTTCCCCTGAGGAGGTTATTGTTAATGGATGCAGGTGAATTTGGCTGAACAATTGAAACGCGAACATCTCTGGGAGGAGAGCCTGCTAAGATAACAAAATTAGCGCCATAGCCAGCGGACGAACCAGTTGCAACTCTCTCTTCATACTCATCTGTTGGTATAGTAAAATGAAATTGATCTTTTTGTGTGCCGTTTGTAGTAGTAGCTGAAGTTCTGAGTTTGTCAAAATACTCTAACCGGTTATCGTTATTATCTGGATTGATATCTGGCAACTCATTGTACCAAAGATAAAGTTCATCAGACCATGACCTTAACCAAAACTTTTCTTTCAAGGTAGATCCTTGTTCATCAGGGTAAGGGTTCCCATCTATATCGGAATTAGTTCTTGGGATAGCGCATTGGTTTTTAAAAGTAGATGATGCAGCATATGTACCCTGCGACCATGATGGCTCTGATGAACCTGTTGTCGGAGGGGTAGGTAGTGGGTTAGGTGAGCTACTCTCGTTACTTCCACCGCAAGCAATTAGTGAGGTAACGGAGAGTAACAATATGAACTTTAACGGGTGACGCATAACCTTACCTATTTTTATTAATTTAGTTAACCGATTGATGCAGAGCTAGCTTCTAAGCTATCATCCAACCCAGGATTTTCTTTTGCTACTTTTGCTGCCTGTCTTGTTCTTGCTTTTGTAAGTGTTTCTAATACTAATTCTATTGCGGACCCTTTATCAGTTTTTTCTATGGCCGCTACTTCTCTAACCATTCTATCTGTCGCACGTTCATAAAGCTGACGCTCAGAGTAACTTTGCTCGGGTTGAGAGTCTGTTCGATGTAAATCACGCACTACTTCAGCCACTAATATAAGATCTCCAGAATTAATTTTGGCTTCATATTCTTGAGCTCTCCTACTCCACATGGTGCGTTTAATGCGGGCACGACCCTTTAATGTAGTAAATGCATCTTTCAATATTAGTTCATTTGATAAAGCTCGCATTCCTGAGTTCTCTGCTTTTTCTGTTGGCACTCTTAATGTCATCTTATCTTGTTCAAAATGAACGACATATGTTTCTATGTCAAAGCCAGCTATGATTTCCTGCTCTATTCCTGTAACTTTTCCAACACCGTGCGCAGGGTAAACTATGTGCTGTCCTGCCTTGAAGGCTTTTTTCTTTGACTTCTTAGATGTATTTTTTTCGATATTTTTTTTGGAACCTGCCATAGTTAAAGTGCCTTTTGGGATTTATTTTGAGTGAATTGAAGTTATTTGAAAGATTAATAATTTAGAATAATAATAACATATTATGTGGATATAAGCGAGTCATCGATAAATTTTTTTATAAACAAACTAATTATTCATCTCCAGTGCCTGGTTTTTCACTGAAGAATTTTTCAAATTTACCAGTTTCAGACTCATATTTTTCACTGTCAATTGGTGGCTCTTTTTTTATTGTAATGACAGGCCATAGCTCTGCATATTTTGAGTTTATTTCAAGCCACTTACCGTCAGGGGTGTCCTCAGTGTCAGGTACTATTGCATCAACTGGACATTCGGGCTCACAAACCCCGCAATCAATACATTCGTCAGGGTGTATGACTAGCATATTTTCACCCTCATAAAAACAATCAACAGGGCAGACTTCGACGCAATCCATAAATTTGCATTTTATACATTCATCTTTGACTATATATGTCATAAAAAATCCTTAATATATTCGGGATTTGACAACCTGCGACATGAATGTCAAGACGAGTAATGGTCTCTGTATAAAGATTTTGCTTTGATTGCTGACACTCTTTTTGTGGGTGACGCAACCATTTCTACCTGTATGAGCCTATTGCAATGGACAAAAGAGACTTGGTCGCCAGAATTTATTAATGTACTCGGTTTTTTAATTCTTTTAGTTCTTCCATTTTTAGTTATTCTTATTTTTCCACTAGAAATAATTGCTGTTGCTACAGTTCTAGTTTTAACCAGTCTAGTTCTATACAGCCAGGCATCTAAACGAGCAGTACTTATAACTGAACCATCTAAGTTTTGTATTTGTTTCGTCTTTCCCAAATTAGCCTTCAGAATTTCTTTTTAATTCCGCAAGCATTGCAAACGGGGAATTCTTGGATGTAGTATCTTTCTTATTGTGCGGGCTAGTATTTCTTTGATTGCCTGGTGTATTTTTCTTCACTGTCTTTTGTTTTTTATTTTTAAAGTTATTTCTGGCGGTATTATTATTTTTATACTTTCCTTTATTAACAAACCAATATTCTGTATTAACTACCTCTTCTATGATTCCATCTTCATTAGGTGTTCTATGGTGATAAATATTCAATGTTTTGTTATTATTAAGACTTGTATTTTTCGGTTCTGATAAAATTTCTTTGTCACCAATGACTTCAGACTTTTCTAAATAAGATAAGTCTTTTGGCTTGCTTTCTATTAATTCAATATCTGTATTTTTAGTATCTATTTGATCAGTTTCAATGACTTTAGAATGAAACCCTAGGCTTCGTAAAACACCTTGAAGCTCAAGATAAGTACAACCCATAATGGCGAGCATTTCTTGCATAATTTGAAATTTCTTTCCATCACCCGAAATATCGCATTGTTGCTGCGCTTGCCGAATTTGATCGCTTAATCGATTGAGAATGTCTAGACGGACAATACGAGGACCAACCACTCTGTAGCCGGCTATAGCTATTGCGAGATTAGAATAATGTTTATCAATAAACTTTTTATCTCTTGGAATTGAGGTGACTCCCGCAAATGGCAAAAAAGGATTTTTGTCCCCGCCGGTACCGTAAGCTGTCAAAATACTTAATAAATTAGCTGGCTTAGGTTTCATGAGGTCACGTATATATACATTATACTGTCCAAAGTGTACATTCACATCTCTCAGTTTTTTTCTCGAGACTTGGTCAATTTTTTTCAATTTATTTGAATAATCCTTTCGATTTATTACACCTAAATTTTCAAACATTATGTAAGCTAATCCGCGAGCTTCTGCGGATGCCTCTTGGTCATTATAAATCTCTTTTAAGTCATATAGGGGTTTTAAATAGTTCAGGGCTTCAGCTTTAAGAAAGTCATGCATACGATTTTTTGAGAGCCTTTTGAGTTCTTTGTCACCGAAATCACCGCAAATAATTTCTACATTAGGGTTAAGCGGAGTTCCGCTAGGATCTATTTGACCAACTATTTTTCCTCCCCATAAAATACCACCTGTCGTTGAGAGAGTAAATATTGTGTGTACTCCACCACACAGGCTTGTCATTCGCCTGTTAATTTCTGGTGTAACAATTTTTTCTGCTGTAGCTCGTATGGTTTCGGATTCTAGAGCAGAGGATGTTTTAGAGGGTGTAAATTTCAAACCATTTAGCTGTCCTATAATTTGGTCATCGACCTGTACGTCCCCATTATCTTTAATTGTTGCTTTCA
>CAJQGR010000046.1 GCA_905477785.1 uncultured Hellea sp. | reverse complement strand
CCCTCGTTCAGGTATGCCATCACTTCCGAACCTGACTAAACCATTAATACCATTAAAACCCTCAATGCTTTCAATATTTTCTATGATTGTATTTGATGAATTGCGAGTTACCAACTCACTTATCGTTAAGGCATCATAGGCTAGTGGTGCAAGGCGTGATGACTCTTCTGCAAATACTGCTTCGTAATGGGAAAGAAATTTTATTGTATTTTTATCGTCGGGAGCTGCAAAAACACCCCCGTTTAAAGCGGGCTCTCTTACTGTCTCCTCGTTTTTCCATAGACTAGTACCTAAAAACTGTACTTTAGTTGGGTCTACGTCAAAATAGGGTAGTAATGGTGCAAGAGACAATAAGGATGTGCCTCCTTCAGGTAGAAGTATTGCATCATATGACATTAGCCCTCTACCATTATTTCTTCTCATTTCCTTTACGCCCTTAAGGTAGAAGTCTGCTAGTTTTTTTGCAGGTTCTTGCATTACTGAGATGTCATTACCCTTATATGTTTCAAGCCCTGTTACTCTACCCCCATTGTTAGCTACAGAGTCAATAAACTCTTTTTGTATTCTTACCCCATACCTACTTTCTGGCCCTAAATACGCATAACGCTTTAGTCTTTTGGAAGTGGTATAATTTATTAATCGATTAATTTCTGGTTCAGGTGGGAAAGATAGCAAATATGTACCTTTCGATGCCACTTTTATGTCGGATGAAAACGCAATTATGGGTACGTTGTTTTGCTTAGCTTGTATTGAGCTAATTTTTACGGAACTGGCGAGAATAGGACCAATTATAAGGTCTGCGCCTCTCTCAATGGCTAATTTAGTCGCTTTTTTAGATCCCTCCTCAGTTCCTGCGGTGTCATGTACTGATAATAATATGTCGTCTTTATTTAGATCAAAAATAGCTAATTCAGCTGCTTTTAGCATAGACTCCGCCTCTTCCCTTAAACGGGTGGATTTTGAGGAAAATGGGAGCAGTAAAGATATCCTTCTTATATTATTGTATGACGATTTAATAATTGAGCTTTCAGGAGCCCCCTTGGGTGTGGCTTGATTTACTTTATCTATAAATTTCTTTTTATCATCTTCTACTGGCTTAGGTAATGGAACTTCTGGTGTGTCATTTTCAATGAGTTCTTCTGTAATAACTTTGGAGTACTCTTCTTTTTCTATATTATTCTCTTGTGGAACAGGAACAGTCGAACACCCAGAAATAATAAAAAATGATAGAGAGAGAATTAGAATTACTTGATGGCCAAAGCCTTTAATATTCGCCATAATAGCTCTCATAAATTAGATTGGCATAAAATTGAAACATAATAACACTAAAAGCGCAGAGCCTTATAAGCAAGCAGAAACGGATTCAGAAATAAACTCTGTTGTCTTACGGCCGGGGCTTTATATTGTTGCAACCCCAATTGGAAATTTACGGGATATAACACTTCGTGCGCTTGATACTTTGAGGGCGGCTGATTTAATATTGGCCGAAGATACTAGAAAAAGCAAAAAACTTCTTGTTGCTTATGATATAAATGGTTCTTTATTGTCATACCACGAGCATAATGCAGAAAAACGATTACCCTTTGTTTTAAAAGAATTACTTTCGGGTAAATCAGTTGTTTTAATTTCTGACGCGGGAACCCCACTAATATCTGATCCAGGGTTTAAGCTAACGCGTACCGCTTTGAAGAATAATATTGAAGTTTTCCCTTTACCAGGTGCTTCAGCTGTTTTGGCTGGCCTAGTGAAATCTGGTTTGCCATCTGACCGGTTTATGTTTGCTGGGTTTTTACCTTCTAAAACTGCTGCAAGAAAAAAAATTCTAAAGGGTTTTAAATTAATTGATACTACTCTTATTTTCTTTGAAACAGGCCCGAGAGTTTTGTCGTGTCTTATGGATATGCGAGAAGAATTGGGCGATCGCGATGTAGCATTGGTTCGGGAGCTAACAAAAAAATATGAGAATGGAG
This sequence comes from uncultured Hellea sp., assembly GCA_905477785.1. Lineage (GTDB taxonomy): Bacteria > Pseudomonadota > Alphaproteobacteria > Caulobacterales > Maricaulaceae > Hellea. The sequence continues at coordinate 7,174 of CAJQGR010000046.1, read as the reverse complement.
TTTACGGCACATTTACTGAAATAATCCATAGTGTTACTGATATTCATCCGCGCGGAGAAATAGTTCTATTGTTAGGCCCTCCAAAATCCACAGAGAGATGGACTAAGGATGATGTTTTATCCGCATTAAAGGACCAAGTTCCTGAGATTGGGCTCAAAAATGCTAGCAATGAAATTTCTGAGGTTAGCGGATGGACTAAAAGAGATGTTTATCAGATGGGCTTAAGTTGCAAATAGAATCCAGTTGTAAAAAACTATAACAGAACTAAGTTTTGGTAACTTTTAGTTCACTTCTATACTTTAGTATTCATCTCACTATGAAAAAATTAATAGCTCTTATACCTTTTCTTTTTTATCTTATTCTCTCAGGTTGCGCCACAGTTACCTCGGCGGGTATTACCAAGGGGGATGAAAGAAACTTAGCTCGATCAATTCATGATGTGAGTGCAGAGCGCGTTATTCGTGCAAGAATGGCCAGAGCAGAAGGTTATAAACTTAAAGGAATAGATGTTGACGTTAACGAAGGAGTTGTTCTCCTCGCAGGAAATGTACAACGCCAGGAAGATAGAATAGAGGCTGAAAGAATTGCTTGGTCGGCTCCGCGAGTTGAACAAGTTGGTAATGAAGTGTTGATTAAAGACAAACAAGGTATGGTAAGAAATGCCAAAGATAGTCTTTTAACTACCTTAGTTAAAACTCGGCTTACCGCTGACAGATACGTAAAAGGTAGAAATATAAATGTAGAAAGTCATGACGGCATTGTGTATTTATTAGGGGTTGCTAGGGATCAAGCTGAGCTTGAAAGAGTTGCTGAAATTGCCAGTCGAACAAGAGGCGCACGCCAGGTTATCTCCTATGTAAAAATAGCTGGGACTGATTTGCCAAAACGTCAATTCAATACGGACATCAAACAAGACGATACCGAACCTGCCCCTCTTAGGGAGTTACCTAGCTTTCTAAAAGAGAGCCCAACTGAACCTGAAGCTCCTGACCTAGAAGAACCCCCTTCCTCTAAGCTTTCTGTTGAGCAAGACTCAATTGCGAGTATGGAAATAGAAGACAGTCTGTTGGGCTTCAATGATAAGAAGTTGCCACATAATATTGGCGGGCCGGCTTCCTCCGTAGTGCCAGATGTACCTTACTATGTTGACCCACGGTCTGGAAAAGAAATTCCGGTCAATTTTTCAGATAAAGACCCTGAACCTGTTATAATTAAATAATTGGAGTAGTTTAAAGGAATTGCTCTTTAATATCAGCTGTCCAGCCACAAGTAGTATTAACCTGAGTCTTTATTATAGGCCTTTTTAATAAAGTTGGATGCGAATGCATAAGCTCCAGCGCTTTTACCTCATCCATTGAGTTTTTCATTGTTTCATCAAGATTTCGCCATGTGGTTGAACGGGTGTTTAATAGTTTTTTCCACCCAACAGCCTGCATTATTTGTGAAATATCTGACTTTGAGACGCCGTTTGATCGCACATCTATAAGTGAGATCACATGCCCAGCTTCATCAAGAGCTTTAATTGCTTTTTTGCAAGTGTCACAATTTTTTAAATGATATATAGTGAGTTTCATTGTGCTCTATCTTTTATGAATGATATTATTAATTTATAAATTTTTTGACGAGACGTGTCGTTGTGAGTTTCATGTTCAACTGAATCAAGTGGAATAAAGTTAGTATTTTTTGCATTTGAAGCAAATTTTTCTGTGGCGGCATAATCCGTTAGCTTATCGATTTTTGAATGCCACATACACAGATCTTTTGTCCAGCCTTGCCTATGGCCAAGAATTTTCTCTCCCATTTCTATCATTGCAATTGCAAGACCTGTTCCTAATCGGCTGTGATTAAGAGGATCATTTTCATAATTAGCTTGTTCTTTGTTTATAGTAGATATTTGATCTCCTTTTATTTTATTTGAAAGTGCTCCATTAGGATGAATATAGTTCATAAATTTCACTAAAGTTTTCATTACTGCGTTTATGGGTTTTGTAGGCCGCAATAATGGAGCGGAAACAAGGTATCCACGAATTACATCAGTTTTAAATAGTCCATTGTGCAAAGCTAAACCCCCTCCCATGGAATGACCATATATAAAGTGTGGCAATTTAGAGTTTATATTTTGAGACATTTCAATAACTTCGGTTATATCATTTGTCATTAGATTATAGTCGTTACAGACCCCTTTTGGACCAGTTGCTCTACCATGCCCTCTCAAGTCAAATGTAATGACTGAAATATTATTTTTTGTAATATGCTTTGCCATGTTTTCATAACGGCCGGAATGCTCACCAAAACCGTGAATAATTATCATTACTGCTAATGGATCTTTTGCTTGCCATATTTCGCCATTGATTTCAAAGTTATCGGTACTTGAAATTATATTAAATTCTTTTTTCATATTTCTTTCAATTTCGTTTATAGGTCATTAGTATTGTGACTAGGTATAGGTAATCTATTAACTGTAGACTATATAATGTTAAATGAACTAACTAACGTACTTGCGCAAGTCTCGCTGCTATTGCAGTTATAGATAAATCGCTAATAGGGAAACTACCATGCGCATTGCTTTTCAAATGGACCCGATGGAAGAGGTCGATATAAATGCTGATACTACCTTTGCGTTAGCAAAAGAAGCATCATCTCGAGGTTATGAATTGTATGAGTATTCACCTGATAACTTAGTATATAACGAGGGTTTGGTACAGGCGCGGGCCCGAAAAATGCACATAAACCAAGATGGTAAAAACCATGTTGCATTTGAAGAAAGAAAAATCATTAATTTAGCATTAGACGTTGATGTGGTTTGGATGCGTCAGGATCCACCATTTGATATGTCATATATAACGGCCACCCATTTACTGGAAAGATTGAGCCCTCACACACTTGTTGTAAATGATCCAAAATGGGTTCGCGCATGTCCTGAAAAAATTTTACCATTAGATTTCCCTGAACTAATGCCTGAAACTATGATTACACGAGACCGCTTTTCTATAGATAAATTCAGATTTAAACATAAAGATATCATATTGAAACCTCTCTACGGAAATGGTGGGGCTGGGGTATTTTTGGTCAAAGAAGGGGATAGCAATTATTCCGCACTTATAGAAATGTTCATGGAAAACTCAAGAGAACCAGTAATTGTCCAAGCTTTCCTTAAAGATGTAGAAAAGGGCGACAAGCGTATAATCATTATTGATGGTAAGCCTGTCGGGGCAATAAACCGGGTCCCTCAAAAAGGGGAAATGCGTTCGAACATGCATGTAGGAGGCTTAGCTACATCTACTGATCTAACGGCCTCTGATTTAAATATATGTGCAGCTATAGGTCCAATGTTAAGAGAGAGGGGCCAAATTTTAGTTGGAATCGATGTGATAGGCGATAAGATGACTGAAATAAATATAACTAGTCCTACTGGTGTGCAGGAGCTCAAGAGATTTACCGGCATTGATGCTGCTGCATTAGCTTGGGATGCGATAGAATGTAAGCTTGGTAACAAGACTTAAATAACCTAACATCTTCTCTTTCATCACGATAAAAAAAACACTAAACCATATTTATGAGTAAAAAGAATAAAATCCAACGACCCAAAGCACGGCGACCAAGAGGCTTTGAAGATAAGCCAGCTGATTTATTGCGAGCTGAGCGTAGACTTATACAAGCTGCATATTCTGTTTACGATTTATATGGTTTTGAGCCTTTGCAAACTCCTGCACTGGAATATGCCGATGTTTTAGGTAAATTTCTGCCAGATGAAGACCGCCCAAATGTTGGAGTTTTTGCTTTGCAGGATGATGACAATCAATGGCTCTCTTTGCGTTATGACTTAACAGCTCCACTGGCAAGATTTGTTGCTGAGAACTATGATGGCTTAGCTAAGCCTTACCGGCGATATCAATCAGGCTCTGTGTATAGAAATGAAAAACCAGGACCTGGAAGGTACCGTGAATTTGTGCAGTGCGATGCAGATAGTGTCGGCGCTGCAAGTATATCAGCTGATGCTGAGATGATTGTTATAGCTACAGAAGTAATGCGTGCCGCTGGCTTAAAAAATGGGCAATATCTAGTAAGGGTTAACAATCGCAAATTGCTCGATGGTATTCTTGAGAGTTCAGGCGTGCCCAATACTACTGAAGGGGACTACCAGAAAATTCAAGTTTTGAGAGCGATAGATAAATTAGATAGACTTGGACCTGATGGAGTTAAAAGCTTGTTAGGTGAGGGCAGAGAAGATAGCAGCGGTGATTTTACAAAAGGTGCGAGGTTAGAATCTTCTGCAATAGATGCTGTTCTGAAATTTACTGATGCATCAAGTTTGGACCGTTCTGATACAATAATGAATCTTGAAAAGATAATGGGTATCTCAGAGCAGGGAAAGTCAGGTTGTGAAGAATTAATCGCCATAGATAATATTTTAAACGCAACGGATTATGGGCCTGATAAAGTTATTTTTGATACATCCATAGTGCGAGGACTCGGGTATTATACTGGACCAGTTTTTGAAGCTGAATTAGTTGCAGACATTCGTGATAAAAAAGGTCGCCCAGTAAGAGTAGGATCTATTGGAGGTGGAGGTAGATATGATGACCTTGTTTCAAGATTTAGGGGTCAGCCTGTTCCTGCAACTGGATTTAGCTTTGGGGTTTCTAGATTTTTATCTGCCTTAGAACGAATGAATGCATTAGAGGACATCTCGAAGCCTCCTGTCATTATATGTGCTTTTGATCGTAGGTTGATGGGAGATTACTTTAGAATGGCTGCTGAGTTGCGTGCCGAAGGAATTAGGACTGAGGTTTTTGTTGGTGCCGGTAATATTACAAAACAAATGAAGTATGCCGATAGGCGCTCTAGTCAAATTGCTATTTTGATGGGTGAAGACGAACTTAAAAGTGGAGTTGTGACGCTTAAAGATTTATACTTAGGGGCGGAAATGGCCAAAGCTATTAGCTCAAATGAAGAGTGGAAATCCAGCCGGCCTGCACAGCTAGAAGTCCCGCGTGATAATTTAGTTGCTTCAGTTAAATCAATGTTAAGGTAAAAGGGCTTACAAAAAAGGTGGCAAGGCCTTAACCTCGCCACCAGTTCGAAGGGGATCCAATATAGTGGATATGTGACTTATAACCTTTTGATTATAACAGGGGGATTACAGTAACCTTAAAAAACTGTAACCTAACGCTTTAATGATAAGAAAGTAATGGATGTCAAAACTTGATTTAAGATTAATACCGGTGACTCCCTTTCAGCAGAATTGTAGTTTGCTTTGGGATACTGATACCATGGAGGGTGTATTAGTTGACCCTGGGGGGGAACCAGAAAAACTCATGAACACAGCAAAAGAGCTAAGAATAGATATTAAGGAAATATGGCTTACGCACGGACACCTTGACCATGCTGGAGGGGCTGAAGATATTCGAAAGGCATTAGATGTTCCTGTTATAGGGCCTCATAAAGAAGATCAATTTTGGATGGATACAATTGAGCAGAGCTGGTCACAATATGGTCACGCTGGTATGGGGAAGAATATAGTGCCTGATAGATACCTTGAGGACGGAGAGATCTTGAGTCTCGGAGGTACTGAGTTTGGAGTACTTCATACTCCAGGCCATACTCCAGGGCATATTGTTATATACAATAAAAACTTAAAGATTGCATTTGTTGGTGATGTATTGTTTCGCGGATCAGTTGGGAGAACTGATTTTCCAAGAAGCAATCCACAACAGCTTATAGACTCTATTAAAACAAAGTTGTGGCCTCTTGGGCATGATATGAGGTTTATCCCAGGTCATGGTCCAATGAGTACTTTTGGGCAGGAACGAAAAGATAATCCATTTGTTGCAGATCACATTTCTAATGGGCCAACTGGCAATACTTCTGGGGTTATGTAATTAAAGCTAACCAAAAAACAAAAATGATATAGCGAGTTTTATTATGGGTGACTTATTAACGATTGAAGCTTTTTTAACGCTTTTTATGCTTATTCTACTTCAAGCAGTTCTTGGCTTTGATAATTTGCTCTACATTGCAATCGAAAGTAATAAGGTTGGAAATGCTAAAGATGCAAAAAAGGTGCGCCAGCTTGGTATAGGCATTGCGGTTTTATTTCGAATTTTATTATTATTTATAATTGTTTCGTTGTTCCAGAAAATGGCTGCTCCCTTATTTTCGGTTCAATTAGAAAAATTCATTGAGGGTGAATTTACAATGCAGTCTCTTGTTACTCTCTTCGGTGGCGCCTTTATTATTTACACTGCAATAAAAGAAATACATCATTTGCTTATTGTTGAGCATATAGAGCATACAGAAGGCTCTGGACGTCGTTCTGTAGCAAAAGCAATTGTTCTGATTGTTCTAATGAATCTCGTTTTTTCAGTAGATTCTATTCTTTCCGCCATGGCTATTGCTTCAGAGGTTGATGCAGACGGCATTGTTACATATCAAGTCCCATTAATGGTCATAGCAATAGTATTATCCGGTCTAGCTATGATTTTTATGGCTGACGCAGTAACAGAGTTTTTGAAAAAAAACCGAATGTATGAAGTTCTCGGTCTTTTTATTCTTTTCCTTGTAGGTGTTCTTCTGGTAACTGAAGGTGCTCACCTATCACATTTAAAGCTATTTAACTTTCCCATAGATGCCATGAGCAAGTCTAGTTTTTACTTAGTTGTAGGTGTTCTTATAGTAACTGATATATTATCTAACAGGTACCAAAAAAGACTTTGGGCTCAAAAAGAACAAGAAATACTTGGTAATATAAAATGATTGCCTAAAGCTAATCTCTAAGTAATTCATTTACACCGGTTTTTGAACGCGTTTTGGCATCAACTGTTTTTACAATTACAGCGCAAGATAGCGAATGGCTTTTATCAGCAGAGGGTAGAGTGCCAGGAACTACAACTGAGTAAGGTGGTATTTCTCCATAGCTTATTTTCTTTGTAGCTCTATCATATATTTTTGTAGACTGACTGATAAACACTCCCATTGCAAGAACCGAGCCTTCACGAACAATAACTCCCTCAACCACTTCAGAGCGTGCACCAATAAAACAGTTGTCTTCTATTATAGTTGGGTTAGCCTGCAGAGGCTCAAGAACCCCTCCAATCCCAACACCGCCGGATAAATGAACATTTTTTCCAATTTGTGCGCAAGATCCAACGGTTGCCCAGGTATCTACCATGGT
>CAJQGR010000045.1 GCA_905477785.1 uncultured Hellea sp. | reverse complement strand
ACTCCAATAAATCTAGTGATTGGCATTACTAGGCCATGAATTGCCAAGATGTGAAACTTATCAAATAAACGAAATACACCAACACCAACCCCCCTTTGCCTTAATAAAATCAAAGAACAGTAAAAAACTGCAAAATTTTTCAGATTATCCACCACAAAAGGTAAGTCTGTGTTAATTAATCCTGGCATAAAGCTTGATAAATAAATAACACCAAAAAAAATGCTTATGGATATCAGAAAACCAAAAACAGCAGAAATAGCATCAATTTTTATTCCAAACTTTAATAATGAAGATATTCTATTAGCATCATTATTTTTAATATCTTCGGTTCCGTACCTAATAAGCGACTGCCATGACTGAAAGGCTGTCACTTCAGAAAAGAAAAGCATATAAGCGTGTAAAAAAAGTATGATACCCAATTCAGAGGCACTTAAACTTTTTGTAGCTAATAATATACTACCTAAACCTAGAAATACAGCTGTCGACTTTGATGCTACCATCAAACCTGTATTTGCCGCTATACGCTTTCCCACAGTATATTTTGACTGAACATTCAAATTAGGACGCATATTTTGGTCCCTTAAGTATTTTTTCTACTAGATCTCTATCAGATGGCTTATCGACATCAATAGCAGCCTCAGCTATTGGTATAATAACTGCTTTAGCCGATAAATTCAGCTTAAGAGAAACATGGTTAAAAGCCTCATTTAATTTTAATCTACCTAACAAGTATTTCACTAATAAAAACCATGAAATGTTTTTCGCTAATTTAATAGGGTTTTTCCTGAGGTGTTGTACTTTTTTCCAATACTGGAAAATTGCCAAGCCTCTTGGGTTAGCAATATAAAATAGATTGCAACCAGAAACAGATATATCTAAAAAATTCCAATAGGTTCTTTTTACCCCTGGGTAAGAGTTTTGTATTACAGATTTTTCTGCAAATGCCATAGAAAAATCAGCTCCATTTTGCTGAGACTTTTCAATGAAAATTTTTAACATCTCTGTAGATAAAAGTGGATGATCACAAGTAGTTAAAAGGCTTGGAAATTTATTTCTTTTAGTTAACGCAGTTAACGCACTTCCCGCCGGCCCAGTTTCATTAGGTAATTGCTCTAAACACTTATGGTGATCCGCATAAAATCCTGAAATACCAAATGGTTTATTTAAATTTGATTTTAAAAGGGTTTTAATTACAAAATCTATCATAGGTATACCATTGATAGGCACTAAAGCTTTATGACTAACATCCGCGTTCAAACAAAGTGAGTCTATCACCCCTTTTCTTTGTCCGGCTAAAATAATTACATTAACCATTATAATTTCTTTTGGTACATTCTGTATTTTTTGTAAGGAACGGCACTTGCTTGTTCGCAAATTGATATTAGTCCCGAATTATTTTCCAAAATCCAGCTTAATTCACAATGACTAAAACCTTTTTTTCTGCCTTCGTTAAAAACAGTCTCGCAAAGTTTGGCAACTAATGATAAACCTAATCTAGTGTTATGAAATTCTTTGCGTAATCCCATTAAAGGTATTCTAGCTTGTTTAACACCTTTTACCTTTAGTCTCCATAATAATTTAATCCAACCAAATGGTAAAATTGACCCTTTTAAATCTTTTATAGCTTCGTTCAGATCTGGTATCATCCAAATGAAAGCTATTGGTTTCCCTTGATACTCGCCTACCCACAAACCCTCTTTAAACATAATGGGCTTAATTTCATTAGCTATATGTTCTATTTTTATATCATCGAATGGAACAAAACCCCAATTTTCTGACCATGCGTCATTAAAAATATCCATTACTATATTTAAGTCATCTTTAAATTTACCTGAACGCATAGGTCGAACTTTAATTTCACTGTTGCGATCCGCTGACTTAACCATCATTTGAGTTATTTTTGGCCTCGGGTAGCCAGCCGATAATTCAGCTTGATAAGCAAACATATCTACTGCTTTTACATAGCCAAAACCTTCAATCATTCCCTTATATTCTTCCTTGCCATGTAACATCATGACAACAGGTGGGGTATCAAATCCAGAAATTAGCAGGCCACACTCTTCATTTACACTCCAGTTTGCAGGACCTATTATTCGCTCTACTCCTCTGCCCTTCAACCAATCCTCAGCGTTTTTTAACAAGCTGTTTCCTAAATAATTATCTGAAATACAATCAAAAAAACCAAAAAAACCATCGTTTTGACTATAATGTTTATTATGGTCAGTATTGATAAAAGCTGCGATGCGACCTACATCTTCACCATTATTAGTCGCTATAAAAAGCACTCTATTATCAAAACTTGGGGCACTAGGATTGATAATTGGGTTTATTTGAGCTTTGCGTTCAAATTTTAGTTGAGGCCTCCAACAACTATCATCTTTATAAATTTTGTTAGGTAAGGCTAGAAATCTATTAATCTGCTCTTTACTGCTCACAATTTCTATTTTTAAAGAGGAATATGGCACATAGGCTCCATGAAGATAAAAATACAATTGTTAAACTAATAATATAACTCAAGCAATTACGGTTTTACTAAATTTATTACAACCTCAATGCCTTCTTGAGGAACATAGAAACTAGCTTCAGTCCACCTAGGAAGCCGCAAGCTTTCTATTACTGGGTTATTTGATACCCCATAAGGTTCTTTTGGTTTTAGGTTCCAAGCTTTTTTTAATTTTCTATTTCCATCCTTATCATGATAACTTACCAACGCATATTCACCAGGCGCTGGAACATTTATGCACAAACTAATACTTTCACTATCGGCAGGAACACGTATTCTTCTCAATTTTCCAGACTTTTTCATAAAATTCTTTTTTCCAAAGAGCTCCACTTTCACTATTCCAGTTTTTGATAAATTATTAATTAAAGCCCTGATTTGGGTTGACTCATCTACACAAGAGTCCGCTTCATCAAATTCATAAAGCTCTAAACTATTAGCTAAACCTATTGCAGATATTTTACCAAGAGGACCTACTTCTGAATCTTTTAAATATGGCGTATCTCCAGCAAAAGTATTAAAAGAAAAAACTAAAAAATATAAAATAACCATAATAGTAAGAAAAAAATTGTTAATGAAGTTTGCTTTCACGATTAAGCCTCTATAATGCGACCAATAATGAATTGACCGTTTATTTAAATTATATGATTTATAGCCATATGAAGTAAAGGATTTTTAGTAGTTAAATAATTTATGGGAAAACTTAATAGATATCTTATGAAAAAGGCCTCAGTCACAATCGGGGGACTTATTATATTTGCTTGCTGTGTTCTTTTGATGGAACGCCTATTGCGAATATTTCAGGTAGTTGCCAATTCATCCAACCCAGCCAGTGACACCTCACAAATGATTATTAATTTATTACCCTATTACTTAGGAATAGCCGTACCCATGGCACTTCTTCTAGGAGTTATTATAACCGTGGATCGGTTTAGCAAGTCAAGTGAACTTACAGCAGCTCTTGGTGCTGGGGTTTCATTATTTCAGATGACTAAGCCTTTTTTAATATTAGGTATTTTTTTAGCAGTTACAACATTATTTATTGAAGGCTACATGCAGCCAGTTGGAAGATATAATTATCGACAAGTAGAACACTCTGTAAAACAACAATCATTCACAGCAGCCTTAAGAGAGGGCACATTTACTACTGTTGGTAATCGTACTTTTTTTGCTGGTACTGATTTACCAGGTGCTGCTATTGGCCCAATATTCATTTATGAAAAAAATATGAATAACATTCAACAAAATGGAATAAGATTAACCACAGCAAAACAGGGCAAACTAATTGTTAGAGAAAAAACACAAGAGCCCGTATTGCAGCTGTCAAAAGGGCAAATTTATCAAGTTATGAAAGAAAAACAGTTAGATGGAGACCTTAGTTTTGAAAGTAGTTCCATAGCTGGAGTAGCTAGTGAAATAAACTTTAGGCTACGTGGTGATGACGAGAGAGAGATGACCTCACTAGAACTTTTAGGAAATAGAAAAGGTGAATACACAAAGTTCAAAGTATCGCAAAACGTAAATAATGCAGCCTTGCACCTCAGGTTATCCAAATCTGTTTTGTTGTTGATACTACCTTTTATTGCAGTTCCATTTGGTTTAAACTATGGACGAAATCCTTCTTCAGCAGGAATTGCCATAGGTGTAGTATTTTTAATTTCACTACAAAAAACTCTTGAATTTGGCCAAAGCCTAGGAGCGGCCGGAAAAATTCCACCTTGGACTGGAATATGGCCTACAATAATAATGGTAGCATTATTTGCTTTTTGGCTTTTTAGAAAGAGTGCATTCAAAATGGGTCAACCTCCCCTTACTGCAGTCTCACATTACATCACTTACATAAAAGAAGAAGTTAGAAATAAAGCTAATAATATTTTCTCGTCAAAAGAAAAGCTGAATTGATGATTAAACTTCTCTCTTACTTATCAAAAACCTTTTATACTATCTGGCTTACAACAGTATTTGGCTTTTTAGTATTAATTGGACTTCTAGATAGTCTCGCAAACGGCAGTGATATTCTTGCTGATGGGGGTGGATTTATAGATACTTTCAAGTATATGGGATTAAGAGCGCCTGTTATTTTTGACAGAATATTTGTTTTCACAATAGTGGTAAGTGTGTTGCTCACTTATGTTAAACTCATTAGACAGCATGAGTTGGTAGCATTATTGGGTTTTGGGATATCAGTTACGCGACAACTATTACTTATGACTCCGATAGTGCTATTTACTGCTTTTTCTTCTGTTGCAATAATTGATATTAGCATAGCGCCAGCAGTCCGTTCTCTTCAAGCATGGGGAATTGGAGAATATAAAATAAAAAATATAACTCCTCAAAACCCTCTTTGGCTGGAGGATAATGGAAGGATTATAAAAGCTAATAGGCGCTTAGATTACAACACCCTTGGTGATATTGAGTTTTATAAAAGGTCAGAATCTGGTTCAGTAGATGAAATTGTGTGGGCTCAAAAAGCAACATATGAAGTTGAAAATTGGACTCTAGAAGGAATAGAAGTTCTAATTACCAAAGAAGCAAATGGTGAGCCACGAAAAGCAGAGCAAGATATAAACCCAAGACTTTGGGTTACAAGACAAAATCCTAAGTCAATAGCTCGATTAGCTGCTGAACCTAGAGATTTATCAATATCAGAAATGCGTAATTTTAGCAAAGAGGGAAACTCTGGATCCAAACCTAGGTTTGCATATACATTTTGGCATGCACACAGATTAACAAGGCCTTTGGCAGCATGGATTTTACTACTTGTTGCAGTACCTCTAATGCAAAGCACAGGAAGACAAGATACAGGCGATAAAACTTTAATAATTGGACTAGGAGGAGGATTCCTCTTTTTAATAATTGATGGCGCTATGGCAACATTTGCAGCATCTGGCGGAATGGCCGTAACAACTGCCATAAGCTTACCCATAGCTTTATTTGGAATTTTAGGAACATGGCTCTGTCTAAAAACAGAAAGCCTCAAATAAATGCAATTTAATAACTCAAAAATATGGTTTATTTATAATCCCAATAGCGCAAGAGTTTTGAAAAAAGGCTCATTACTTAAAAAACATTATCGTAGGTTCAATGCTCAACTTCATAGTTTAGAGAAATTTTCCGACGTACAGATAGTTGTCAGTAAAGCATTGGAAAATAAGGTGTCGTACGTATGTATAGAAGGAGGTGATGGAACTACTCATGGAGTCATAACAGCATTTCTAAAACAATCAACAAATTCAAACCTTCCATTTTTTATATTAATACCTGGTGGGAATACAAACCAAATCTCAAAAAATATTGGTATAAAATCGGCTTCAATAAAAGCTTTAAAAAAATCTTTTAAAGTCAATAAAGTCATTAATACCCCTATATTATCAATTACCGATAATAATAAAAATAGCTATTTTGGATTCTTATTTTCTAGTGGGGCACTTCCACAGCTAACTGACTATACAAAGAATAGATTCCACCAACGAGGAATCGGGGGGTCATTTGCCGTAGTGGGCGGGATGTTAAAAGGGTTTAAAAAGAACAATAAAATTACACAGCCGACTAAAATAAAAGTTGATATTAGAACGACTCAAAACCATAAAATTGATGACTTGCATTTTGGCTCTATAGTTACAACATTACCGAGTTTAATTCTTAAACTTGATCCATTCTGGGGAAAACAAGAATTTCCGTTACGCGTAACTTATGCTTCCAGTAATCATAAAAAATTAATAAAAAATGTAATAAGCTTATGGCTAGGAAATAAAAATAAATCACGAAAACAGGATGGATTATTTAGCTGGAATGCAACAAAAATTAAATTTCACTATACCGGACCATGTATGCTTGACGGCGAATTTCTTAGTTTATCAAATAATTTTGTTATATCGTCAACCAAGCCATTGAATTTTATAAGATGAGCGAAACAATTTTTGATATATTATCTGAAGAAAACATCTTACCTAATCCTCGTGTTTCAAAAATATGCAAAACGATAATTAAAAGGCATCCGGAAAGAGTAAAAGCTGTTATATATTATGGTTCATCTTTAAGGGATTTAGACAAACCTGATAAAATGCTCGATTTTTATGTTATTGTTGATAGTTACAGAAAGACTCATAAAAGTCTTGTAAGAGCTTTTTTAAATTATTTAATACCACCTGCTGTGTACTACTATGAAAAACTGGATAAAAATAATATACTAATTAAATGCAAATACTCAATTATCTCTCTACCTGCGTTTGAAAAACTAAGCGGGGAAAAATCTTTTTTATCTATGATATGGGGTCGATTTTGTCAGCCATGCAGCATTCTCTATTCAGAAAGTTCTACTATAACTGATCGCCTTATCACTGCACGGGAAAATTCAGTAAGACATATGGCCTCTCAAATAACCCCATTGATTTCCGGTCCTATAAAATCTTCTCAATTTTGGGCTAAAGGCTTTCATGAAAGCTACAGAACAGAACTTCGTCCAGAAAGCTCGGAAAAAAGAGCAATTGAAATTGTTGAACGTTATGAAAATCGTTATAGTAGAATAACTACAGTTCTTTTCGGAAAACCTGATAAGGATGGTTATTATTTAACCCCACATGAAACTAGAATTTATACAAAGTCCAAGTGGTTTATTAGAAGGTTAATTGGAAAACCAATGACTGCAATCCGTGTTATAAACAGTGCGGCAACATTTGATGGAGGATTAAACTATATATTAATGAAACTAAAAAATCATTCTGGAGTTACCATCTCACCAACTTCTTTCGAAAAAAAACATCCTGTTATATGCTCACCAATAATGGGCTGGAAATTATGGAAAAAAGGGGCATTCAAGTAAATAATATCAAATTAAGTTTTTATACTTATTTTCTTCGTATCTGAAAAAATTCCTTTAAGATATTTGCTGCATTATCTTCAAGAACTCCAGATTTAATTAAAGGTTTATGATTACATGATTTTGTCTCAAAAAATCTAACGCCGCTCTCTACTGCTCCGCTTTTTATATCTGTAGCCCCATAAACTACTCTCTTTAAGCGAGCAGCACTTATAACTCCGGCACACATTGTACAAGGTTCAAGCGTTACATAAAGGCTACAATCTACTAATCTATAATTTTTTAAAATAGTAGATGCCTTACGAATTGCTAAAATTTCAGCATGCGCAGATGGATCCATTAAACTAATTGGAGAATTACCTGCGCGTGAGATAATTTTACCCTTTGAATTGACAATAACTGCTCCAACAGGCACTTCGCCACGGTCTGATGCCTCTTGCGCTTGTGCTATAGCCTCACACATGTAGTATTCATCATTCATTATTCTTTCTACTCGAGTAGGAAACAAAAGGTCAAGCTAGGTAAATTATGAAGCAAGAAAATAAAATTAAGGAAAAAGGCGAACGTATTGCAAAATTTCTAGCACGCTCAGGTGTTGCCTCACGAAGAGAGAGCGAAAAACTAATTAGCTATGGCCGTATAAAATTAAATGGTAAAATTTTATCTACTCCCGCAGTCAAAGTCACTTCAAAAGATGTTGTACTCTTTGATAATCAACCAGTGGCACCCAAACAACCATTAAGGTTATGGCGCTACCATAAACCAGATGGTTTAATAACCACTCATAAAGATGAAAGAAATAGAAGCACGGTATTTGATGAACTTCCTAAAGAGTTAGGAAGGGTAATATCAATTGGACGCCTTGATCTAACATCAGAAGGTTTGCTTTTACTAACAAATGATGGAGAGCTTGCTCGGGCGTTAGAGTTACCTAGCACAGGGTGGCAAAGAAAGTATCGAGTGAGAGCTTATGGAAAAGTTAATCAACATGACCTTGATAAGCTTCAAAAAGGTATTACTATAGATGGAATTAAGACTGGACCAATTATAGCTATATTAGAGCGTCAAAAGGGAGATAATGTCTGGATATCTGTTACATTAAGAGAGGGTAAAAATAGAGAAATCAGGAGAGCTTTAGACACACTCCGCCTAAGAGTAAATCGCCTTATAAGAATTTCATATGGTCCATTTCAACTAGGCAACTTGGACAAAGGGGCCGTTGAAGAAGTTAAATTACGTGTTTTGAAAGAACAAGTCGGTCACTTAATCGAAATACCTGATGTAAAAAATGTTGTAGAAAATAAAATCTCTAGTAATAAAAAATTACCGTTAAATAAGGGATTACATAAACCTCCATTAGGTAATTTTAAATTTAATAAAAGGTATCCTGCTAACAGAGGAAAGCTATCAGAGAGATCAGAAAAAAAAAGCCACAGTAGAGTAAATACAAATAACAACAGGAAAAAAAGTTAGTGCGAATTGTTTCAGGTAAGCTTAAGGGGCGAAAAATCCATACTCCTTTAGGCAATAATACTCGTCCAACTAGTGACCAAACACGAGAGTCTATTTTTAACATATTAACACATGCAGATTGGTCACCTAAACTTGATGGAGCAATAGTCGCGGATATTTTTGCAGGTACAGGCGCATTAGGTTTTGAGGCTATCTCTCGAGGAGCAAAATTTTGTCTATTTGTAGAAACAGAACCAAATGCAAGAGGTGCTATTAGAAAAAATACAGAAAACATGAATTTATTTGATTGTACAAGAATTCATCGACACGACGCTACTAAACTTAAAATTGCACCCGGAAATCTAAGAGGGCCTTTCACGCATGTTTTTATAGATCCTCCTTACAATAAAGGACTTTGGAAGCCAGTTATTAATAGATTGAAAGAATTTAATTTAATTGCGGAAGATGGGATTATAATCCTTGAAGAAAGTAAAGATATGGAAATTGACCAAAGTAAATTCAACATATTAGCTGATAAAGAATGGGGAGGAACAAGGGTTCTTTTTTTAGGAGCAGTCAAAAATAAATATTAACGCCGACCAAATAAACGCTCTACATCAGCTAATTTAAGCTCCACATATGTAGGCCTACCATGATTACATTGACCACTATGAGGTGTATTTTCCATTTGCCTAAGTAAAGAGTTCATTTCATCATTATTTAAAATACGCCCAGCTCTTACACTTCCATGACAAGCCATAGTCCCACAAACATGCTCAAATTTTTCTTTCAAGCTTAAAGCCTCATCATACTCACTTATGTCATCAGCCAAATCTTGCATTAATTTTTGAATATTCATTTCCCCAAGAAGAGATGGAGTTTCACTAACAGCCACTGCACCCTCCCCAAAGCCTTCAAAAGAAAGTCCCATATCTTTCAACTCACCCTTACGATCTAGAAGCCTTTGAACATCGGCATCACTTAACTCTACAATTTCAGGAATAAGAAGGGTTTGCCTCTCAATTCCTTGTCCTTCAAGAGAGGCTTTCATCTTTTCGTATACAAGCCTTTCATGGGCAGCATGTTGATCAACAATAATTATTCCATCTTGTGTTTGGGATATTATATATGTTTCATGAAGTTGCGCACGAGCAATACCCAAAGGATATAAATCGTTATCTTGCTCTATGTTATACTCTTTATTATTTTCAAATTTAGCAGAAAAACCATAATTTGTTGGATATGGAGTGTCTTGTGACAAAGTACTTTCTGCATGGATAGAACCATCAAACCGAATGGTTGCGTTATTGCTAGGGTTATTATAATTTCTTTGAAATGTGTACTGATTTTCTCCGGTTTGCATTTTTCCTAAAGCAAAATGCGATGTGGTGGTACTTGCTCTGTGTCCAGCCGCTGCAAGGCTATGACGTAATGCAGAAACTATTAAGCCTCTAACTAATCCTGGGTTTCGAAATCTAACTTCATTTTTGGAAGGATGAACATTTACATCAACATGATCATTAGGTAAATCAATGTAGAGAGCAACAATTGGGTGACGGTCTCGAGCAAGAAAATCTTGATAGGCTCCTCTTACAGCTCCATGTAGAATTTTGTCGCGCACAGGTCGGCCGTTAACAAAGAGAAACTGATGCTGAGTATTACCACGTGAATACGTTGGTAAACCAGCATATCCACTTAAACTAATTTCATCTCTAATTTTATCAATCAATATTGAATTAGACGTGAAATCTTCGCCTAATATTGATGCTAAACGCGATAGCCTAGCCTTTTGGTCATTCTGGTTTTTCTGAACATTAAATAAAGTGCGTTTTATGTTGCTCAATTTAAATCCAATGCTTGGGTTTGCCATAGCTAGGCGCTTAACATTATCTGAGATGGCCAAGCTTTCACTACGTTCAGATTTCATGAATTTTAATCGGGCAGGTGTCGCATAAAATAAATCTTTAACAGTAACCTGAGTTCCGTGGTGAATTAGCCTTGGTGCAGGTGCAACAGAACTCTGCTGCCCTCCCTCGACAGTGATCTTCCAAGAATTTTTAGCATTCTTGAGTTGAGATTTAATCTGAAGCCGTGATACGGATGCTATAGATGGTAAAGCTTCTCCACGAAAACCCATAGTATTTATATTCAATAAATCCCAATTTCCTTCAGAGTCAGGCAGTAATTTAGAAGTAGCATGACGTTTTATAGCCACTGACAAACAATTTTCGCTCATTCCGCTACCATTATCAGTAACTGAAATTAACCCAAGCCCGCCTCCGTCATAAAAGATATCAATTTGAGAAGCACCTGCATCAACCGAGTTTTCAACTAATTCCTTTATTACGCTTGCTGGACGCTCAACCACCTCACCTGCAGCGATACGATTCACTGTTTCAGTCGGCATTTCACGAATAATTGGTGGCGTATTATTCATTTAGTATTTGAAAAGTATTCAAACATAAGTTTAAGTCTAAAGGCCTGGTAATTTGGCTGCTCCCGGACGTTTAGTGATTTTAACATCCTCTCCGCCAGTAGCTGCAGTAATTGCCTCTAACCTTTTGGCTTCAATATCAGAATCTATAGGCGCATTTTCCGGGGAAAAACGACTCCCATCCTTCCAGAATAGTACCTGATCTGAAAAGCCTTTAGATTTTCGTTCAACAGAATTGGATCCATCAATCTCCAATCTAATTTCTGGATTGGCTGAGCCTACACCTGCTTTAGACATTAAAACTACTTCTCCACGGGTAGGCTCCACGTCATCGATATTACCCAGTAATGCGTTCCTAGCTGATTCTTGGCTATAATTGTTTTCAGACGAACTAGTTCCAATCTGAGGGGGTCTAAGGTTATATTCTGGGGGAACAACTAAAGGTGCTTTAGTTAAAATATTAAATTCATTTGGAGCATTTTTTGTAATACCCAACGCTTTTGTTGTTTGAGTACAACCTAAGATCATAGATGAAGCAGATATAGCCATTAAAATATTAGTGAATTTCATTTTGAGTCTCTCTAAATATAATTACTTACCTAAAAGGTATAAGTTCGCCTAGCAAATATGCAAAGCTATTTTTCTAAACATCTGATATATTTTTTTTATTAGTAAAGCTGGCCAAAATAAGACCAATAACCCCGCAAGTTATTGAGGTGTCGGCTACATTAAAAACCCAACGGAAACCAATTTCGCTAAAATCAATAAAATCAGTCACTGCTCCGAATAAAAAACGATCAATACCGTTTCCTATAGCACCGCTTATGATTAAGGAAAAAGATATTTTTGAGAGAAAATCCTCAGTTTTATTTAACATATAGATTAAAATTCCACTCATTAGAAAAGCAAATATTGTTAGGAACCACCTTTTAAAATCACCATCACCCTGTAAGAGTCCCCAACTTATTCCAGGGTTACAAACTAGTGATATGTCCATTGGTCCGGATAAAGCATGATATTTACCAGGTGCCAAGTTCATTTCGCAGATATTAATAGGGACATTAAAAAACTGGGTCACTGAAAACTTTGTCCATTGATCAATTATAACTATACCCAAAGGAATTAAAACAGAATATAAAAATAACTTTTTTTTCATTTGACTAAGCTCTTAATACGATCGCCTTGATACATACCCGTGATTAAACTATTTATAGATTAACATACAATCATTTAATACAGTATTTAGTATAAAATTATTTTTATAATAATTGATATAAATGAAATTCTTTATCATTCTACCATTGGCGAAAGCTATTTTTATGCTAGAGAGAACAAATAAAGTGCAAACTATATAGGTTAGTTCAATAGATGACTATTATATCAAAACTACACAACAGAAAATTGATGGCAAGTTCATTTGTAGCTTTATATATTGCATCAGGACTAAGTATTCCAGTTCAAGCTCAAGTTATAATTAATGATGATAGAACAGATGCAGTGGAAACTAATGGCGAAGATGTTACAATCGAAAATGAAGGCACTATAACAATAGATACTACAGGACCTGCACTAGTCCTGAATTCCAATAATAACATAATAAATTCCGGTTCTATAACAATAGAAGATGTTAATAATGCTATCGGAGTAAGTCTTGAGGGCGGTGAAAATAGAAATTACACGCAAAGTGGTTCAATAAATGTAAATGAAACTTTTGAAGTTGCGAGTACTGACTCAGATCCTGCTACAGATGGGCCGTTCGCTGAAGGAAGTGGAAGAACCGGAATTTTAATTTCAGGCTCTTCCCCTTTTGAGGGAAATGTTGAACTAACATCCACTTCAAGTATCAATATCGAGGGAACTGATAGCTTTGGTATCAATTTAACAAACACCTCGATCAATCAAGAGGGCTTAATTGGGGATTTGTTTACTGGTGGAGCTATTACAGTTCGCGGAGCACGTAGTACTGCAATTAATATTAATTCAGGAATAACAGGCGACTTTACAAATACAGGTACAATAAATGGTCAAGGAGAGGAAATTAAGGGCATAAATATTGAAGCTGATATTCAGGGTGGATTTGTTAACTCAGCAGGTGTGAGTGTAACTGGGTACAGGTCCCTTGGGCGTCCAACAATATCAGAAAGCTTTAGCTCAAATAGTCGCGAGCAAATTACAGCAGAAGATTTATTTCAAGCTGGTTCCGCTATAACCATAAGAGCTAATATTTCCGAGGGCATTCACTTTGATGATGGTATAAATGATGTACTTGACGATAATGGAAATCAAACTTTCGACTCGGATGGTAATGTTATCCGTAGTTCGGATACACCTAGCACAGTAGTACAAAATGGTTCAGCACCCGCAATTTTAATTGGTGATACAGAGAATTCAATTTTAATTGGTAGTGTTGCTCAGATTTCTGATCCTAGTGACCCTCTTTATGAATCAAACCTTCAATATTCTTTTGTAAACCAAGGAGGCATCCAATCGAATGGCCTTTATGATGATATAGACGCAACCGCTCTTTCCATTAACAATACTATATTAAGTCAAGGAATAAATAATACAGGACAAATGACTGCCACTGCTTATGTTGCCCCTCAAGAACTTACTGATAGTGATGGAAATTCACTAACACCAGGTGACGGTCAAGCTAGAGTGATTGTATTAAGCACAAACACAATAGCTGATACGTTAGATAATTCTGGTGTAATATTAGCATCTTCATCGGAAGCAATCGATCTTGTGTACAATGATTTAACAAATGTTTTACCATCACGGCACGTCTTAGCAACAGCTATAGATATAGATACGACTTCAACTCTTAATGAAATTAATAATACCGGTAGTATAAGTTCAGTTTTAGTAGGCAGACAGGGCACAGCTTATGCAATAAGAGACCAGTCTGGTAGCCTATCAAGCGTTACAAATACTGGTACTATTGGTGCGGTTGGAACAACATCTGATCCAACGGGTAATGAAAGTATTAATTTTACCCTAGTAGCCATAGATGCATCACAGAATATAGATGGCTTCACGTTTATGCAAAGCCGAGCGATAGAAGATAACTCTAGCTCTAACTTTACACCCGCAGATCCTAATATCTTTGGTGATATTAGGCTGGGTATTGGCAATGATTGGGTTGGTTCATCTGCTGGAAATATTAGAGGCGACATAGACTTTAATTTAGGAGATGATAGTTTTTACTTGACTGGAGGTTCATTTTTTCAAGGTGCCATCAACAATCAAGACGGCCTAATCTTAGGAGTCTCCGATAATAGTACCATGGCATTAACAGAGGCAGAAATCATTTCAATAACAAGTGCAAGTTTTGATGGTACATCAACTTTTAGTCCTGTACTTAACGGCAATGATGGTACTTCATCAACACTTCAAGCAAGTGGTAATGTAGTATTTGAAACTGGAGCCACGATAGTACCAACACTTACAAATGTTGTAGGCATAAATCAAACAGCCTTCACAGTTGCTTCAGCAGGGGGTCAATTAACTGTTGGTGATCTTGCTACATTATCTTCTTCTGAAACACCCTTTTTGTTTAATACCAGCTATGATGTTGTAGGTAATGACCTGGTGATAACTCTACAGCTAAGAGATTCATCAGAGTTAGGCTTAGATCAAGTTCAAAGTTCAGCTTATGCACCAGCAATACAAGCCTTACGTAATAATTCAGAATTAGGGGATGCATTTGCAAATATAACAACAGAAAGGGAGTTTAATTCCGCTTTCAATCAAGTACTTCCTGAGTTCTCAGCGGCTGCACGCCAATTTGTTTTAGCAAATGTAGATGGTGCAATTGGTGCTGTTGCGAACCACTTGGATTCGGTTCGTCGTTCACCCGATAAGCCAGGTGGTGCTTGGCTTCAGGAGTTTGCATATTTTGCTGATCGATCGTTATCTGGTCTTTCAGAGCAATATCGTGGCGCAGGATTTGGTATATCCACTGGACTAGATACATCACTTGGGCCATTCCATGCTGTAGGGGTTAATTTGGGGTTTGCTTCAACTGAAATTGAAGATGTACTTGGTATCGATGAGCCTCTTGATGTAATCACCATTCAGGGCGGGGCATATGCTGGGTGGGCTAGTGGGTCATTAGGAATTGAAACTTACTTAGGTGGAGGATTTAACGATTTTGAGCAAAACCGCAGAGTAAGAATAAATAGTTACAGTGGTGAAGCTCAAGGTGATTGGTCTGGAGTTCATATAAATAGTTCGGCACGTATAGGTTACGACATAGATATAAATGATAAGTACTGGATACGTCCAACCCTTAGTCTAGACTACTTAAGACTATCTGAAAAGTCATATACTGAAACTGGTGATAAAGGAATAGCACTTGATGTTGATAAAAGAACTTCAGAGTCAGGTTCGGCAACTGCAATGTTCAACTTAGGAGCTAAATTTCAAGGAAAAAGAACATGGATAAAACCTTCAATTCGCTTAGGTTATAGATATGAACTCATAAACAATCCTGTCAAAACAAGTTATCGTTATGCAAACCTTACCAATAGCGCAGGAGAAATATTCAACTCTGACACAGCACAGTTACAGTCTTTATTATTTCCTGATAGCGGGTTTATTATTGGATTGAGTGTAGCAGCAGGCTCCATTTACTCATCCATTGGATTTGATCTTGATAGTGAGATTCGTGAAGGGTTCATTCGTCATACAGGACGTGTGGTAGTAAGGCTATTATTTTAGAAAATCATATAAAAGAAAAAATTTTACTTAGTGACTACCTTAAAAGTTTAGTTACGATTTATGGTTTACCCGAATCTGATACGGCAAAAAATGTATTTCTCCTTACAAAAAAACTTAAACCTGATGATCCTAATTTCATAGAAAAACTTCAAAAATATAAAGATAAATATGCTTTAGGCTGGAGTAGTTTATTTTTTAAGAAAAGTATCTCATTTGACAAATTAGGCGCTAAACAAAGTCACTTTGCCAAACTCACTATTAATCTCGCATTGCAAGCTGCCTGGACTACCGAGATACGTAAATTAAATTTGAAAAACATACCAAAACATCCTGATGGATTATTTATACTTGGTTTAGGTAAATTAGGAGGATTAGATTTAAATTTTAGTTCTGATGTAGATCTAGTTGCTTTTTATGATCCTGTCATTCTTCCCATACCTATAAGTATGGGCCAAACATACGTAGTAGATAAAGTTTTAAAAAAACTTGGCCAAATTTTAAACCCCCGAAATAAGCCAAAATTTATATGGCGCGTTGATTGGCGATTAAGGCCTGAAAGTTCAGCAAGTCAACTTGCTATGTCAGTCGATATGGCTAGGGATTTTTATTTTTTTCGTGCACTTCCATGGCATAGATTAGCCCTAATGAAGGCAGAAGTTATTGCTGGCGATATAACTAGTGGGAAAACATTCTTGACTGAAATTGAAACGTTTATATGGAGAAAAAATTTAGACTTTCGTTCTTTAGATGATTTAGCTTACCTGAAGTCGCGCATAAACTTGGAACACCCAGATGTCATGCATGAAAGTAAATTAAAAGATTATGTTAATTTGGGGACAAGTAATTTTAATGTAAAGCTTGGAAAAGGAGGAATTCGAGAAATTGAATTTATTACTAATGCTATGCAATTAATATGGGGCGGCAAACAATCCCAGCTACGCACAACAAATACACTAAAAGCACTTAGTGAATTAACTAAATTAAATCATATTGAGTATAAAGTATTCACTAAGCTAACACAATCATACAAACGACTACGTACAATTGAAAATATAATTCAATTAATGGGTAATGAACAAGTCCATACGCTTCCAAAAAATGATAATAAAAAAGATAAAATCTTAAAAATATTGGAAGTATCCGATTGGAAAACTTTAGATAAAGAAATTATTCAAATTAGGAATTTTGTACATTCTGAATTTAATAAATTATTCATCCAGGATGACCCAAAAAAACTAAGTGATAAAAAACAAAGTTCCGGCTTAGGCTCTTTAAAACCAAACATTAGAGATATAGCTAATAATTGGCTTAATGGTTTTATTCCAATAGCAAAAGATCCAGTAAAATTTCAACCGTTAGGAAAAGCATTATTAAATCAAATATTTACAGCATCTGTTAATGCAGATGAGGCTATATTTAGAATGAATAATTTTCTTTCTCACCTTTCGCGATCTGAGCAATACCTTGATTTATTATACCGCAACCAAAAATTATTAGACGCACTAGTACCTCCGATAATTCATTCTAGTCATATGACATTACTTTTAGAGCAATCACCTCATATAATTGATATATTTTTATATCCAGAAAACGAAATGGATATTTCGCATTTGTTTAGTTCAAATGATTATGGATCAAGACTCGAGAGCCTAAGGCGTTTTGTAAATGAGCACCTCTATTTGCATTATACTAAATTCTTAAGCAAAGGTGGGTGTGAAAAATTACTATTTAAAAACCTTACTTATCTTGCAGATACGACCATCAAAGCTGCTCTTAAGATTGTAGCAGATGATCTAAAAATTAACGAAATTCCATTAACAGTACTTGGCTTAGGTAAAATGGGATGCTCCAGAATGGCACCTCTTTCAGATGTGGACCTTATATTCATATTTGACGATAAAACAGAACACGAACTAGCACATAAAATAGTTCGAAGGCTCAGAACTGTTTTGACAGCTAAATTATCTGAAGGAGTAGCATATGAATTAGATATGCGACTAAGGCCTTCAGGCAGATCAGGCCCACCGGCAGTAAAATTTAAAAGCTTTAAATATCATCACCATAATAAAGCACACAATTGGGAACATGTAGCTTTAGCAAATTCTCGTATAATTGCTGGGGATGAAAAATTAGGCAGCGCTATAAAACATTTATGTACAGAAATAATATCCAAAAAAAGAGATAACGAGCAATTTCTTCATGATACAAAATGTATGTGGGAGTTAGTCAAGAGCCAGAGAGTTCAGTATGTATCAGTAAAACATTTTAATAGTAAGCTACGTGATGGGGGTCTAATGCAAGCAGAGTATATAAAAAACTGTCACAACATAATGGGTTTAAGAGATTTCGAGTTAAATGAAGCCATAGCATTTTGGTCTAAAATACAAGTCTGGGAAAGATTACTAAATTTAACAGGTAAGTTATTAGAGGATATACCTGAATTTTATAAAGGAAATTTTTTAGATCAATTTTCTGTAAAAGAAATAAAAGATATAGAAATACAACAGATTAAATATACAAATATAGTTAAATTAGCATACTCAAAATTATTTAAAGGTGTTAAATTGAAAAAAAACTACGAAATAAAGAATATTATTTGGAAGAGTTCATAAAGTTCTTGCGCCTTTTG
>CAJQGR010000044.1 GCA_905477785.1 uncultured Hellea sp. | reverse complement strand
AATCTAGGGTAATTCAAATAATACCAATAAAATTACCCACGGATACATACGGTTGCTGCGAATTTTATACCACCTTTATACCTAATATGGGTCATAGATAGATTAGTGATAAATTATACTATATAAATCAGTTACTTATACAATAAGTTTGGTGGAGCCTAGGGGAGTCGAACCCCTGACCTCTTCGCTGCCAGCGAAGCGCTCTACCAGCTGAGCTAAGGCCCCCTTTTAAGTGATTTATATTTCTACTTCTTCAATGTCATCATCGTCATCATCATCATCAGGGGGAGGAAGAACATTATCATCGTCATCATCAACGAGTGCTGCATCTTCATCTTCATCTTCATCAGTTGAGAAACCATTAAATTCAGGGTCATTATCGTCATGTCCAGAGGACCCACCAATTACAGCTACATCATCTCCATCTAATTCTAATTCTTTTGCTGCCTCTTCTTCTTCATCGATATCTTCTTCATCCACTTCAGGCGCTTCTTCATCTTCACTTTCTGGAGCTAATGGTGCGATTTCTTGCGGCTCAAGCTCTGCCGGATCAAAGCTGTGCTGACACATGGGACAGGTAGCTGGGTTTCTAGTTAAATCATAAAATTTAGCATCGCATTCTGGACAAATGCGTTTTTCGCCAAGTTTTGCTTTCTTTGCCATAGGTGACCCCATATAAGTATTAATAATCTGACATATGTCACTTGCGCCAATAATTTTGAACGCTAAAAGCGCGTCTTAACCTGTCATAGCGGTGAGTCAACAGACAAAAAAGATGGAAATTAATTTGATGCCTACAATTTCATACAAAATGGGACCATTAAAAGGTAAAATTTTTGCGCCTGGGGACAAATCAATTTCTCATCGTTCTCTAATATTAGGCGCGATGGCTAAGGGGAAAACGAATATCACAGGCTTGCTCGAGGGAGCTGATATAATGGCTACAGCTGAAGCAATGAATAAACTAGGTGCACGCGTGGAGAGAATTAAAAAAGGTGAGTGGATTATAAAGGGATGCGGTGAGGCAGGATTAATATCTCCATCAGAGCCAATCGATTGCGGAAATGCTGGAACAGGTGTTCGTTTATTAATGGGAGCTATATCTGGCTATAAGATATCTGCTACATTTAAAGGAGACACCTCATTGTCTTCAAGACCTATGGCAAGAGTTTTAAATCCACTTGAGCAAATGGGAATCGAGTACAATTGCGATGAAGGCGAAACACTTCCTGCCACAATTATTTCGTCCGGAAACCTCAAATCAATAGATTATGTTTCTCCTCACGCTAGCGCACAGGTTAAATCAGCCATACTATTAGCTGGGATAAACACAAGTGGAGTAACTTCAATTACTGAACATACACTATCACGTGATCATAGTGAAAATATGCTCAAAGCATTTGGAGCAACCATAAATATTGAAACCCAAGGCCAGGGTCAAAAAGTGAGTATTAAGGGTCCCGTTACTCTGAAAGGTACTGATATTAGCATTCCAGGTGACCCATCTTCAGCCGCATTCCCAATTATTGCAGCTATTATAACCCCTGGATCAGATATATTAGTTCAAAATGTAATGATGAACCCCACTAGAATAGGCTTATTTACAACATTAACTGAAATGGGGGCCTATCTAAGAGCTGATAATTACCGAACCTCTGGAGGCGAAATTATTGCAGACATACATGTCAAATATTCCCAACTCAATGGCGTCATTGTTCCGGAAGAACGAGCACCCTCAATGATAGATGAATACCCTATACTAGCCGTTGCCGCAGCCTATGCTAAGGGAACAACTGTTATGAGGGGAATTGCTGAAATGCGTGTTAAAGAAAGTGATAGAATTAAAGCAACTTTTGAACTACTCATTAAGAATGGTGTAGATGTGAAAGAACATTCAGATGGTTTATCAATAAAAGGTGGCAGTGTTACTGGCGGGGCAACAGTTTTAACGCACCATGATCATCGAATAGCGATGTCAGCATTAATCCTCGGAATAAATGCTGAAAATCCCATTACAATTGATGATAGTTCAATGATCGCAACTAGTTTTCCAACATTCTTTGAATTAATGGCAGAAATTGGTGCAAAAATTGAGGTCACAAAATAATGACTGTGATTGCTATAGACGGTACATTCGCAAGCGGAAAAGGTACATTAGGTAAACGCTTAGCATTACATTATAAAATACCCTATCTGGATACTGGTAAACTCTACAGGGCTGTAGCTTTTGATTTAATGGAAACAAAAAATAGTCCAGAAAACGTTATCGAAGCCATTAAAGCTGCAAAAAAATTAAAACCAGAGGACCTCAAGAATTCTGCTCTAAAAAGTGGTAATGTAGCTGTTAATGCATCAAAAGTAGCAGCTCACCCTGAGGTGCGTAAAGAATTATTAAAGTTTCAAAAAGATTTTGCTAAAAAAGGAGGAATTCTCGATGGTCGTGATATTGGAACCGTTATTTGCCCAAATGCAAAAGTAAAACTATTTATAGATGCAAAAGCGGAAACAAGAGCACGCCGTCGTCACCTTGAACTTAATTCTTATCAAGAGAGTATTTCTTTTGAAACTGTATTTAAACAATTAATAGAGCGAGATAATAGAGATATGAATCGTAAAAATGCCCCTCTTAAAATATCTGATGGTGCCCATATTATAGATACTACAGACATGACTGCTGATGATGTTTTCAAAAAGGCAAGAGACATAATAGATTCAATTTTAATTTAATAGTCTAATAAACAGCTGCAATCACCCCTTGCACCTAACTTGCGCTTGCACTATAGGGCCGCTGTTGCATAAAATTGTTTCCTTCATAACTTTGCACAACTAATAGGCTTCGATTGGCGAGGCCAGACCGCAGGATACATCCTGTTGGCCAGAAACAGAACTAAAAGGACTTAAACTATGAGCACAGCTCAAGATAAAATGAACCCCTCAACTGATGATTTCGCTTCAATGTTTGAAGCCTCTATCGAAACTAACTCAATGCAAGAGGGTAGCGTAATAAAAGGTCGTGTGACAGCGATAGAAAAAGATATAGTGGTCATAGATGTTGGATTGAAAACAGAAGGCAGGGTGCCTTTGAGAGAGTTTTATGTACCAGGGCAAGCAGAAGAAGACAAAGTTAAAGCCGGCGACGAAATTGACATCTACCTCGAGCTAATCGAAAATGCACTAGGCAATGCTATATTATCAAGAGATAAAGCTCGTCGTGAAGAAAGTTGGCTCAACATGACAAAATATCATGAAAGCGAAGAGCCAGTACCGGGTACAATAGTTGGAAGAGTAAAAGGTGGATTTACAGTTGATCTTGGTGGCATAAATGCTTTTCTTCCTGGCTCACAAGTGGACATTCGTCCTGTAAGAGATGTTGGTCCATTAATGAACCAAGAACAACCGTTTATGATTCTTAAAATGGACAGACAACGTGGAAACATAGTTGTATCTCGAAGAGCAATTCTGGAAGAAAGCCGCGCTGAACAAAGAGCTGAACTTGTTGGACAGTTGGCAGAAGGTGAAACTAGAGATGGTGTAGTCAAAAATATTACTGATTACGGAGCTTTCGTTGATTTAGGTGGAATAGATGGACTCCTACACGTAACAGATATGAGCTGGCGTCGTATAAGCCATCCGAGCCAGGTAATGGCTGTGGGCGATACAGTAACAGTTAAAATAGTTAGAATAAATCCAGACACTCAGAGAATTAGTTTAGGAATGAAGCAACTTCACGAAGACCCGTGGCTTGCAGCAGCAGCAAAATATACTGTCGGCACCCGTCATACAGGAAAAGTTACTAACATTGCTGACTATGGCGCATTTATCGAACTTGAAGAGGGCGTTGAAGGACTAGTTCATGTTTCTGAAATGTCTTGGACAAAGAAAAACGTACACCCAGGAAAAATTGTATCTACTTCGCAAGAGGTTAATGTTGAGGTTTTAGAGGTTGATGAAGAAAAACGTCGCATTTCACTTGGAATCAAGCAAGCACAAGAAAACCCATGGGATAGTTTCACTGAACGCTTCCCGGCTGGTACAATTATTAAAGGTGAAGTACGTTCAGTTACAGAATTCGGCTTATTCATAGGTCTTGATGGTGACATTGACGGAATGGCACACTTATCTGATCTCTCCTGGGATAAATCAGGTGAAGAAGCACTTAAAGATTACAAAAAAGGTGATATCGTAGAAGCCAAAATTCTTGAAGTTGACATAGAAAAAGAACGTATTTCTTTAGGTGTAAAACAACTCATTAAAGATAGTGGGCCTGCAGCAGCTCCTAAAGGCGCTTCAAAAGGTAAAACAGTAACCTGCACAATCACAAACGTTCAGCAAGCTGGTCTTGATGTAACCTTTGGTGAGGACAACGTAGTTGCTGCATTCATCAGAAAAGCTGACTTATCTCGTGAAAGGTCTGAACAAAGACCAGAGCGCTTTGCAGTAGGCGATAAAATTGATGCGATGATTACACGAGTTGTTAAAGGTCAATACTCGCTTTCAATAAAAGCACTAGAAATAGCAGATGAAAAAGAAGCTGTGGAACAATACGGGTCTACGGATTCAGGTGCATCACTTGGAGATATTCTTGGAGCAGCCTTAAAAGGCGACTGATTTACAACTTATATCAAAGAAAAAGGCTCGGCTACTTTATTGGTGACTGAGCTTTTTTTATTGGGTAATGACTAAAAGTTATTGACTCAGGTAACATATACTTGCTTTATTAGGGTATGCTTAAATCAGAACTCATAGATAAATTACATACGGAAAATCAGCACCTAACTCGAGCAGATACAGAGAGGGTTGTTTCAGTAATTTTAGAAACTATTACACAAACTCTTGAAAAAGGGGCCAGAGTAGAATTACGGGGTTTCGGAGCATTCTCTGTACGTCACCGAAAATCTCGTTCTGGCAGAAATCCAAGAACTGGAGGAAATGTTTTTGTCCCTCAAAAAAGTGTTCCTTTCTTTCGAACAGGCAAAGATCTTCGTGCAAAGTTGGATTCGACTAAAAATTAATAATAAACCTTAACGAATTATTTAAGCGTATTTATCACCTAAATAAACACGCCTAACATCTTTACTAGCCCTTATCTCATCTGGAGTCCCCTCAAACAAGGCTTCCCCTTGAAATAATATTGAGGCACGGTCAACAATGTCCAGGGTTTCTCTTACGCGATGATCAGTAATTAATATCCCTATCCCTCGTTTTTTTAAATATAAAACGAGTTCTGATATATCTGCTATTGCAATGGGATCTATCCCGGTAAAAGGCTCATCAAGTAATATAAAGCTTGGTCTAGATGCTAATGCTCTTGCAATCTCCACCCTACGTCTCTCACCACCCGAAAGTGCAAGTGCTGGACTTTTTTTAATATGACCAATATTTAGCTCATCAAGTAATGCCTCAACATTATCGTCCCATTTTGATCTATCATTTTCAGTTAGCTGCACGACAGCTTTAATATTTTCTTCAACAGTTAAGCCCCTAAATATTGATTGTTCTTGAGGTAAGTATCCCACACCAAGCCGAGCACGTTGATACATTGGTAAATTAGTTATATTTTGTCCATCTAAACTAATCATACCTCTATCAGCTTCTATGAGTCCCATTATCATATAAAAGCTTGTAGTCTTTCCAGCGCCATTGGGGCCCATAAGCGCGACAACCTCACCACGTTGAACAGTTAGAGTAATATCTTTGACAACCTCGCGGCCACGATAAGCCTTACCTATATTATTAGCGGCTAGTCCAGTTGGTGGAGGTGTAAAATCACTTCCTAAGCTTACTTGTTTTTTATCAGAACCATTGGCCATCTTATCACCTTTTATTTGCGAACTAACTTAATTTTCATTGTCAGTTGAATTTTTAAGTAAAATTTTCACACGACCCTCTGTTCCACAACTTCGTCCATTGCATGTACCTATTACTTGAGCTTCTTCCGTTTTCAAGTCGTAAATAAGTGTATCTCCAGTGACAACATTATCACCTTGGAGTAAAATGACATTACCCCTCACTGTAAAGGTATCAGATGATTTTAAATAAACACCATTATCTCCACGAACTTCTTGTTCAGGAGTTATATAATAAAAGTTTCCAGTAGCTTCTATTCGGGAAATATCGTCTGTATTGGAACCTTCATCCCCAGTTGTAATACCCCCAAAAATTTTCATTTTATCCGCCAATATTCTGGTATCACCCTGACGAACATCTACTTGACCACTAAGAATAGTAGTTCCATTGGAATTAATGATTAAATCTGCAGTCGCCTCAGTCGGCAAATCATTATCAGTTGCGAACTGTGCAAATACTTTTTGTGGCACGAAGCTTAATAATAAGAGCCAACAAAAAAACTTAAAAATATTTTTCATGATTTTACCCTAATTTCCAAATCTTATAGTTGGACGACCCGAACAGTCATCACCACTACATTTACCAGAAAACCTTATAGTCTCAGTTTCAATATTATATACTAAACGATCTGTGGATGCTGTGTTACCACCTGGCTGCTTAACCTTAACATTTCCTATAACAGTAATTGTACCCTTATCACGTTCATAAATTCCACGGGTTCCTTTTACATCATTTTGCGGCGTAGAGTAATGAAAATTTCCGATTGCCTCAATACGAGAAATAGCCCCTAACTTATCATTCCCGTTATTAACGGCAGGGTTACTACGGAATATATTCATTGAATCAGACTTTATACTAGCCAGCCCTTGAACAACATCGACTTTGCCCGACAAAATAGTTTTATTTCCTTGGTAAGTAGCTTTTTCGGAAATGATTTGTACAGGGTCATCACCGCCAAATGTCTGTGCAACACCATTGGGTTGATAAACAATTATTAAAAAGAATAACATTATTAGTCTCATCTGCTTCCTCCAATTGTATTAATCGCACTATCCTGTTCAATTGCTGCAGTTACGCCATTTTTAAAAATAAATTGACTGTAATCATTATTAATCTCAAATGCATTTCCGGTTACTTCACCAAAGTTACCATTACATTCAATAAATTCTTTTCCTTCAATACGCTTTTCTTTATTAAAGACTCGAGCATGCGTAGTTTCACACTCATATCCATCATCTGTTTTTAGGCTGACGCCTGATTTTAAATTTAATATTTTTTCTATATCATCAAAAGTCCCTGTTTCCGCTAATAAAATCGAAAAATCAGCACCCTTTTCTCTTGTAAACTCTAAAACTGGTTTGATTAAAGAAACAACATCACGCTCTGTCATTTTACGAGTTGCTAAATCTGCTTTTAGATAAAAAGGTAAACCATCATTAGTTCTTCCACTATACCTAGGGTTGATCATTTTTACTGCTTCTGTAGGATTATCCTCTATAAAGGTAACACTACTTTGTGATGCAAATTCATAAACAAGAAAACTCGATAAGCATAAACACAAAACTATTAACGCCCTGCGCATCATTTTTATAAAAAAAGAATGTCTACGGGCGGACTCAAGAGTAAGTGTTCTCTTTGGTTCCCAAAGCCCAAGCTCCTCACCTGCTCTCTGGTCAGTTTTTTTATAAGTTGAATTCATGGGACTTTATAAAACAAGAAATTGAAAATTACGATAACAAAATTTTACAGTTTCATTAAATTAATATTTTGTATGTTAAAATTTACTCTGGGCGTCGCATTCTATGACTAAAAATATCGACACCCTCCCAGCCTTTTAAGTCAAGTTCACATCGAGACGGGAGAAAATCAAAACAATTCCTTGCTAGATCCAACCTCTCTTCTCTTAACAATCGAGCAGTTAGAATATTTCTTAATTGGTGCAAGTATAACACATCGGAGGCTGCATAATCGAGTTGCGCCTGACTTAGCGCATCAGAAGCCCAGTCCGAACTTTGCTGCTGTTTTGAAAGGTCAACATTTAATAGCTCTTTTGTTAGGTCTTTTAAACCATGCTTGTCGGTGTATGTCCGTACAAGTCCAGACGCAATTTTTGTACAAAAAATAGGATCTATATCGACACCCAAATCACGTTTGATTATTGCAACATCAAATCTGGCAAAATGAAAAATTTTTTCAACTTTAGGGTTGC
>CAJQGR010000043.1 GCA_905477785.1 uncultured Hellea sp. | reverse complement strand
GAGATAGAGCACAGATCTTTTCGTGATGAAGTTAATGGTGTAGGGGCAATTGTCGCTTTTACAGGTATAGTGCGTGGAGACGATCCTGAACTTACCTTAACTTTATCGCATTATGCAGGATTTACAGAGAAGCAAATTATTAAAATAGCCACTAATGCTGAAAAACGGTGGAGTATTACAAATTGGAGAATCATTCACCGTGTTGGCATTATGCTGCCTAATGAGCCTATTGTTTTTGTCGCAACATCTAGTCGTCACCGCCGAGACTCTTTTGAATCTGCAGATTTTTTGATGGATTACTTGAAGTCAGAAGCTCCATTTTGGAAGTCTGAAAAATCTTCAGGACAAGTAAGGTGGATAGAACCTAGGGTTCAAGATTTTAAAGATAAAAAAAGATGGGAAGAGTGATGATAGGTATAGATATAAATTTAGAGTTTAAGCCAGTTAAAATAGCTATTTTGACAATCTCTGATACTCGAACAGTACTTACAGATACATCGGGGGATATTTTAGAGTCGAAAATTAAATTATCAGGACATGAAATAGCATCAAGATCTATTAAAAGAGATACTGTGGATGTTGTAAGGGACCAAATTAGCTTTTGGGTAAATGATCCTAAAGTTGACGTTATAATTACAACAGGTGGAACTGGTTTAACTGGGCGTGATGTAACAGTGGAGGCTATATCACCAATGTTTGATAAAGTAATTGATGGATTCTCAGTTATTTTTCATCAAGAGAGTTTCAAGTCTATTGGTCTGTCGACTTTGCAATCTAGGGCCTGTGCTGGAATTGCAAAAGGAACAATAATATTTTGTCTTCCAGGGTCAAATGGGGCTGTAAAAGATGGATGGGATAGAGTAATTTCTGCACAGTTGGATAGTAGGCATCGTCCATGCAATATGATAGATTTAATGCCTCGTTTTGGAGAAATTTAATGTCTAAGTTAACTCATTTTGATGAAACAGGGCGTCCAGTTATGGTTGATGTATCAAGCAAGGATATAACTTCCAGAATTGCAGTTGCTAAAGGTAAGGTGCGAATGTCAATGGACACCTTGATGTCAGTAAAAGAGCAAAAAAATAAAAAAGGTAATGTTGAACAAGTGGCTGAACTGGCTGGAATTATGGCAGCAAAAAATACATCAAACTTAATTCCATTATGCCACCCAATACAAATATCTAAAGTTAGCGTTCAAATTGACCATGATGATACTTTACCGGGATTGTCTATTTATGCAGAGGTGAAAACAGATGGTAAGACGGGAGTTGAAATGGAGGCGTTAACTGCTGTTTCAATATCGTGTTTGACTATATATGATATGCTTAAATCCAAAGATAAACACATGACTATTTTAGATATTCTTCTGGAAAGTAAATCTGGCGGTAAGTCTGGGAATTGGCAGCGTTAACAAATTAAAATGTCACTAACTTGTTTTAAGGTGATTTTAGCTTCTTTTGTTGGCATAATCATGTGTATATGCGGCATATTTTTTATGGTTTTAAGTTTTGTTTTTGGGTTATTTTTAGAAAAGAGAACTATATCATTGTGAAGCAAGTCAAGATCTCCAGAAAATATAGTGGTTTTTGGTAGCTTTAAGTTATTATGATATAATGGACTAATCATTGGATCTTTTAAACCTTTCTCATTTGCAAACCTAATAGCGGCTTTTTGTAAATCTTCTTTGTTAAGTAATTGTTCAGATGGACTTTGTTTTAAGTCTGGGTTTTTTAATTCTAAGTCTACCCATGGCGACAATAATATAAGATTGCTGGGTTTTTTTAGGTTTGAGTTCATTATCCAATCAGTTAAGGTTATGGCAAGGTTGCCTCCAGCCGAGTCACCCATTATTATAATATTTTTAGGACTGTGTTGTTTGATTACATCAAGATAGCTACTTTTTACCCATTCATGTATTTCATAAGCATTAAAATTTGGCGGTAATGGGTATTCGGGAACAACTATTTTTACTTTTGATAGTTTTGCTAGCTTTCCAATCATAGCAAAGTACAAAGAGTTAAGACCAAGAATGAAAGCTCCACCATGCAAATAATATACTAAAGTATTATTACCATCATAAGTCCAGATACTGTGCTTTTTATGAAAAGATTTTTTAATTGAATACTTTGATTTAAACCAGAAACTTGGTTTTGAATCTGGTAGTCTTTTACGAGATAAAAAGTACCCCAATACTTTTTTTGTACCAATAGTTTTAAGTATAAATAAAAATATGCTATGAGAAA
The DNA here is from genome assembly GCA_905477785.1 of uncultured Hellea sp. Lineage (GTDB taxonomy): Bacteria > Pseudomonadota > Alphaproteobacteria > Caulobacterales > Maricaulaceae > Hellea. The sequence continues at coordinate 11,000 of CAJQGR010000043.1, read as the reverse complement.
TTGAAGTTTTCATATTTTTAAACTCTGTGTACTATTCAAATGCTTGCTTTTATACAGCAGGTGATTATATATGCAACAAATTGCATAGGAGATCAGAATGCGCGAAGCAGTAATCGTTTCAACGGCTAGAACCCCAATCGGTAGAGCTTACAGAGGAGCTTTCAATAATACATGTTCTCCAACTTTAGCAGCTCATGCCATTTCACATGCTGTTAAGCGTGCAGGGCTGGAGGGGAATGAAATAGAAGATGTAATATTAGGTTCTGCTTTGCAGCAAGGATCCCAATCATCAAATGTGGCACGGATGGCAACTTTTAGGGCGGGTTTGCCTAATTCTGTTTCAGCAATGACAGTAGATCGACAATGTTCATCAGGTATGATGGCGATTGGTTTAGCAGCAAAACAGATATTGGTTGATAATATGGATATAGCTATTGGAGGGGGCCTTGATTCAATTTCTAAAGTTCAAACGGCTGATATGAGAGTTGAAGCTGATCCAGAGCTTCATGCTATGCAACCGGCAGCTTATATGCCAATGATTGATACTGCTGAAATAGTAGCTAAAAGATATAATGTTTCTCGAGAGGCTCAAGATAATTATGCTTTACAAAGCCAACAAAGAACGCATCAGGCGCAATTATCAGGAAAATTTGATGATGAGATAGTTCCAATGGATACTATTATGGCCGTTAAAAATAAAGAGACAGGTGAAATCTCTACTAATAAGGTTACATTAGAGAAAGATGAAGGCAATAGGCCGTCAACAAATATTGAGGGTTTGTCCAGCCTTAAACCTGTACGTGGTCCAGGCCATTTTATTACTGCAGGAAACGCTTCACAGTTATCAGATGGTGCCTCAGCTTCTGTATTAATGGAGGCAAAAGAAGCTTCAAAAAGAGGGCTTGAGCCTCTTGGTATTTATAGAGGCATGGCTGTCGCCGGATTAGCGCCTGACGAAATGGGGATTGGACCAGTATACGCAATTCCTAAACTATTAGAAAAAACTGGCCTCAAGATGGATGATATTGGCTTATGGGAATTAAATGAAGCATTTGCCGTGCAAGTCGTTTATTGCAGAGATAAATTAGGCATTCCAAATGAGATTATGAATGTAAATGGCGGTGCTATTTCGATAGGACACCCATATGGAATGTCCGGTGCTCGTATGGTTGCTCATGCCCTAATTGAGGGTAAACGCCGTGGTGCAAAATATGTTGTTAGCACTATGTGTGTTGGCGGTGGTATGGGTGCAGCTGGCTTATTTGAAGTTGTTTAAGGTAAAGAGAGTATAACAATAATGAGTAATATAAAATTTAATAACAGAGTTGCCATTGTTACAGGTGCTGGAGGTGGATTAGGCAGAAGTCATGCTATAGAGTTAGCCCGCCGTGGGGTAAAAGTGGTTGTTAACGACTTAGGTGGAAGTGTTTCAGGCGAGGGCGGCTCAGCTACTATGGCAGAAAAAGTGGTTGATGAAATTCGCCAGCTTGGAGGTACGGCAATGGCTAATGGAGCTAATGTAACAAACCCTCAGGAAGTCCAAGATATGGTTGGCTTAGTTATTGAAAAGTGGGGTCATATAGACATCCTCGTCAATAATGCTGGTATACTGCGTGATAAATCATTTACTAAAATGGACTTGAATGACTTTCGATTAGTTATTGAGGTTCATCTAATGGGATCAGTAATTTGCACTAAAGCTGTCTGGGACCACATGAAAGAAAGAAAATATGGCCGCATTGTTATGACTACATCCTCCTCTGGAAATTATGGTAACTTTGGTCAAACTAACTATGGGGCGGCTAAGACAGGAGTTGTCGGTTTAATGAACACACTTTGTTTAGAAGGAGCAAAATACGATATTCGTGTTAATGCACTTTCTCCAACGGCGGCAACTCGCATGACTGAAAGTTTGATGCCACAAGATGCATTAGATTTATTAACAGTCGATAGTGTAACTGCTGGCTTAATTCCTCTAGTGTGCGATGATGCACCAAATCGATTAATTATGTGTGCAGGAGCTGGTGGATATGCTGCAACTAAAGTTTTTGAAACTCCAGGCATACATTTAGGGCCAAATGAGCAAACTGCTGAAAATGTTATGGCTAATTTGGATAAAATCTGTGATAGCTCTGATCAAGAGGAATATACATCAGGTGGTCAGCAAACAATGAAGTTTGTAGGCAATGCTGCTAAAAACTTAGGTATTAGTTAAGAGCAAGCTATAAGCTTTAAATTTATATTACTTTGCAAGCTTCTTGTAGCCATATCAAAGTGCTACCGGATAGGCTTGGAGAAATTTTATCGTAAACAGTTTTATGGTACTTATTTATATAAGCTTTCTCTTGCTCATTAAGAATTGTTTTATCTATTAAACTTGAATGAATTGGAGCCAGTGTTAGTGTTTTAAAGCTTAACATTTTTCTTTCACCATTAATGTTTGATATTGGCTTAGTTACATACTGTAAGTTTTCAATTCTTATCCCATAAGCTCCTTTTTTATAATATCCAGGCTCGTTAGATAAGATCATTCCTGGCTCTAATGCTACATCATTTGGTGCCTTAGAAATTCTTTGTGGTCCCTCATGAACGCCCAAATATAAACCTACACCGTGTCCAGTTCCATGATCATAATCTAAACCATTTTGCCATAATGGCATTCTCGCTAAGGCATCTAAATTGCTTCCTGTAGTTCCTTCTGGAAAATACGCCGTTGCAAGTGCTATATGACCTTTAAGTACAAGGGTAAACCTGTGCCGCATTTCAGCAGATGGCTTTCCTATAGGAACTGTTCTTGTGACATCAGTTGTACCATCTTCATATTGTGCACCGCTATCGATTAAATAAAGTGTTCCTGGGGACAAAGTTTTCGACGTCTCTTCGCTAACTCGGTAGTGAACTATTGCTCCGTTAGAACCTGCGCCTGATATACTTTCAAAACTTAAATCTTTTAATAATGTTGTTTCGTGTCTAAATTCTTCAAGTTTCTTTGCGGCACTTATTTCAGTTTCTTTTCCTGATTGTGCTTGTGTATCTAACCAATGCAGAAACCGTATAAGGGGCACTGCATCTCGTTTATGAGCGTTTATAGTGCTTTGTATCTCTGTTATGTTTTTACATGCTTTTGGAAGGGATATTGGATCTTGTGTTTCAATTATGATTGCTTTGCTATCGCTTAAGGTGTCAAAGAACCATGATGATGCTGTGGAAGGGTCAAGTAAGACCTTGCTTCCTTTAAGAAGTTTAAGTTCATTTTCAATGCTAGTTTCATCGTAAACTACGACGTTTTTACCCAAATAGTTTTTTATATCGGTCGTCAGCTTATTACTATCTACAAAGAGTTGAACTTTACCTTTTTTATCAATGATAGCAGTGGAAAGTATTAATGGTGTACACATCACATCAGCCCCTCTGATATTCAGTAACCATGCAATTGAAGATGGAGAGGTTATCAATGCTACATCAGCATGTTTATTACTAATTAATTTAGCTATTCTAATGCATTTGTGATGATGAGATTCTCCAGCATGCTCTATAGGGTGTATTGTGATTTTAGAGGTGGGTTTTTCGGGTCGATTTTCCCAGCTATTATCTAGTGGATTATTATGGATAGCCATTAGTTTAGCTTTTGAATATTTTTTTAATTTTTTTAATGCATTGGGTGTATGTAATTTGGGATCATATCCAATAATATGGGTAGCCTTAGTGTTTGCTTCTAACCAACTTTTCAGTCCGTCATTTTCTAGTTTTTCATAGCTAAAAAGTTTATTGTCTACCTGACTTTTTACTTGCAAAGTGTACCTTCCATCAACAAATATGGCTGCTGAATTCTGCATTATTATTGCAGCGCCAGCTGACCCTGTAAAACCACTTACCCACATTAATCTTTCATTGCATTCGGGTAGGTATTCATTTTGATATTCATCTTCATGAGGTACTAGAAATCCATCTAATTTTAACTTTTTTAACGTGTCCCGTAGTTTAGGAAGGTTTTTTCTTCCATATTCTGGGCCACCACGTGTTTGAAAGTTTTGTATCATATATTTAATCAATCTTTATTTTAACGAAATCCTTGATTAGAAGCTTTTAGTACCTCTATTTGTTATTGGAAAGCAAAATAATAAAATCGATAAATAGTAATATATAATTAGATGGCGACGGTTGGTTTGATAGCAAATCAAAATTCATATACTGTAGAGATTTAAAAAATTTAAGATCTATGCAAATATGCATACCTTTATATGCATTCTTGTATGTTCACTTTTATCATTAATTTCTTAATTAAAAAATATAATAAATTTAATTATTGGAGAAAATAATGACTACCGATTTTTCTGGATCAGAATTAGTTAATTTCGAAATACAATTGCAAAATAAGGAAGATGTATTCTTGAGTAAAGACTATCAAAAAGCTATGTTAAATATAATTGGCAGACGAAATGCTCGCCGTAATAGAAGGGCAAATCGAGCTATTTAGTTTTTCTACCCACTATAGTCGTCCAACCAGAGATAGAAGATTTTTTTTCAATCTCTAGGCCCAAATTTTTAAAAGCTACTGATACAAGATTGTATTGTTCATCTAAAATACCAGAAAGGATGATTTTTCCTTCGATGCATAAGATCTCCATAATATCTTGTGATAAGCTAATTATCGGCCCTGCTAGTATGTTAACAAATACTAAGTCAAAAGTATCTTTTTGAAGTTTTGAACTTTTTACTCCATTTATTTTATAGCAGTTTACTATTCTAGAAACATTATTGATATGGGCATTATGTAAAGTTACTTGAACAGCATCAGTATCAATGTCAGTAGCGATAATGTTTGTTTTTAATGCTTTTGCTGCAGCGATCGCAAGAATTCCAGCTCCACAACCTAAATCAAGTACTCTAGTAGGAATAAAACCTTCTTCTAATAACTTATCAAATTCTATCAAACACCCTTTTGTTGTACCATGATGACCTGTTCCAAAAGCAAGGCCTGCATTGATTTCTATAGGCCATTTGATATTTTTAGGTATAAGTTTCTTGTCATGTGAGCCATAGATCAAAAATCTGCCAGCTTGCACTGGCGATAAGCCACTCTGGCTTTTTTTAACCCAGTCTATGTTTGGTAGCTGCTCTATCATTGTTTCTATGGAACTGCTCAATGATAATGATAAAAGTGCTTGTTCCGCTTGCTGTTGCGTTGAGTACAGTGCTTGGACTTGCATAGTGTCAGGTCCCTCTTCAAATAAAGATACTGCCAATGCTGACATTTCCATTGAAAAACCTAAAGTATCAGATACGTCAAAAGCTATTTGATTGATTGCACGAATATAAAGTGCGAAAGGCGCTTCATTACTCATTATGCACGGTCTACAAAGCTATCTAGTACTTTCTTCTGACCCGCCTTCTCAAAATAAACATTAAGTTTATTTCCATCAAGAGTTTGTATTTTCCCATAACCAAATTTTTGATGAAAAATACGTTCTCCTATTTCAAATTTTTTATTAGAATGCTTATCTAACCTTTTGCTATAGTTCCCCTCAACTTGCTTACTTTGTACAGTATTTGATTTATGAGTTTTATAACGTTTCCAGCCAGGAGAGTTATAGCGTCTACTTCCAGAAGATAGAAACTCTAAAGTACTTTCTATTTTTGTCTCAACAAAAGTGTTGTTATCGTAGTAACCAGTATCTGAGCTGGCTGATACATTTTCAGGTGGTAGCTCATCAATAAACCTAGAGGGAAGTGATGATTGCCATGATCCGTAAATTTGTCTATTTGCAGCAAAATATATTTTTGCACGCTCTTGCGCTCTCGTGATTCCAACGTATGCCAATCTGCGTTCTTCCTCTAACCCTTCCGTGCCTGTCTCATCCATAGATCTTTGGCTGGGGAAAGTACCTTCTTCCCAGCCTGGAAGGAGAACTAAGGGAAACTCAAGTCCCTTGGCGGAATGTAATGTCATTATTGATACTTCTTCTTCTTGGTCATTTTTCTCAACATCTAATACAAGACTTACATGTTCAAGGTATGTATCTATTGAGTCAAAGTCTCTCATTGCTTGTATAAGTTCTTTTAAGTTTTCTAGCCTGCTAGAAGATTTTGCATCTTTATTATTTAACCACATTTGAGTGTATCCAGATTCATCTAATACTATTTCAGTAACATTTATATGATTTGATGTGATTAAATTTCCTCGCCATCTATCTAGATCTTTTGTAAAACTACGTAATGCAGTTCGTGCTTTACCTCTTATTTCATCTGTTTTGATTACTTCACGAGTTGCTTCTTCAAGACTTATATTCATTTTTCGAGCTATTATTTGCAATTTTTGGATAGTTTTACTTCCAATACCGCGTTTAGGAATATTTACTATTCGTTCAAAAGCTAAGTCATCTGTATCTGATTTTAAAACTCTTATGTAAGCGTGTGCATCCCGAATTTCCTGCCTTTCAAAAAATCTTGGTCCACCTATGACTCGATAGGGCATTCCTATTTGAATAAACCGTTCTTCAAAGCTTCGCATTTGTCTTGAGGCTCTAACAAGTATGGCCACTTCATTATAGTCGCGTCCATCTCTCTTCCAGTCTTCAATGACACTTGATATTAATCGCGCCTCAGCTGCTGCATCCCAAACTCCTGTTACTGTTACTTTGTGGCCACCCATATCTTCTGTCCATAGGGTTTTTCCAAGACGACTTTTATTTGTTGATATTAACCCGGAAGCTGCCCCCAAAATATGTTCAGTTGAGCGATAGTTACGTTCGAGTTTAATAACTTTGGCTCCAATAAATTCTTTTTCAAAACGTAATATATTATCAACTTCAGCTCCTCGCCATCCATATATTGATTGATCGTCATCGCCGACTACACATATATTGTGTGAGCCTTGCGCTAGTAGCCTTAGCCAAAGGTATTGGCAGATATTAGTATCTTGATATTCATCCACCAAAATATATTTAAACTTTTCATGATATTTTTTTAAAATATCCAAATTTTCTTTGAATAATTCAAGATTAAGTAAAAGAAGGTCACCAAAATCGCATGCGTTCAAAACTTTTAAACGTGATTGATAAATTTCATAAATTTTTTTTCCTTTTCCTTCAGCAAATTTATAATTATTTTGAGAGTTTAGTTTTTCAGGCATCCATCCTTTATTTTTCCAGCTATCGATAAGACTGGCCATATAACGGGGAGTCCATTTTTTATCATCAATATTTTCTGCTTTTATAATTTGCTTTAACAGACGAATTTGGTCATCCGTGTCAAGAATTGTAAAATTAGGTTTTAGTCCTACCAATTCCGCATTAATTCGTAAAATTTTTGCTGCAATAGAATGAAAGGTCCCCATCCATGGTAAACCCTCTATGCTGTGTCCTATGTAGTCACCAACACGATTCTTCATTTCTCTAGCTGCTTTATTTGTAAAGGTTACAGAAAGAATTTGGGATGGAAATGCCATTCGATTCTGAAGAATATATGCAATTCTTGATGTTAGAACTCTGGTTTTACCTGTGCCAGCACCGGCTAAAACTAATACTGGACCATCGGTGTTTAAAACAGCTTCTTTTTGTGCAGGGTTGAGGTCCTCAAGGTAGTTTTTATTTTTGAAGTTCAAATGTGCGGATGCTTGCGCGGATATGCTGCCTAAGTTTTTAGTATTTTTCATATTTTTCTAAACTTATTGACGAGTACCTAATTTTCAAGACAGAATCATTGAACTTAACTCATTAAACATAACTAAAACAATTCCACTATACTATATGAAGTTGTATAGTTAATTAATAAGAATTTTAATGCGTAATTTTTAAAATTTATATATTAATAGATATTTTTGAAATTAAATTTTGTGATAATGCTTTAGCGTCTGGACATTAGCAGCCAAACACGAAGATAAGATGCTAAATTTTGTTTTACTTCTGTCGAGCTTCTTTTATCATCTAGTTCGCTAATAAATGAAGCAAAAGACTTACCACTTTTGGTTACCTCAGAGTCTAATACCTCCCAAAACTCAGTTTCTAAAGATAATGAGGTTCGGTGCCCGTGTATTGATAGAGATCTTTTCTCCATAGGATTTTATTCCTAGTTGATTTATTTGGATTATATTATTTCGGATTTATCATTAATTCAGGCCGAACTATCTTATCAAATTCTTTTTCATCGATAAAACCTAATTGCATAGCCTCTTCCTTTAAAGTTGTACCATTTTTGTGAGCTGCTTTTGCTACTTTAGTAGCATTATCATAACCTATAGTAGGTGCTAATGCTGTTACTAACATAAGTGAAGAATTTAAAAGTTCATTTATACGAACCTCATTTGCTATTATCCCTACAATACACTTTTTAGTGAAGCAATTAACACTATCCGACATTATTTTTATAGATTGTAACATATTGTAAGCCATTACAGGTTTATAGACGTTAAGCTCAAAGTGCCCTTGAGATCCAGACATAGATATAGTTGTATTGTTACCCATAACTTGAAGGCAGACCATAGTTAGTGCTTCACATTGCGTGGGGTTTACTTTTCCTGGCATTATGGAAGAGCCTGGCTCATTAGCAGGTAATGATATTTCACCTAATCCGGAACGAGGACCTGATGCTAAAAACCTAATATCATTTGCTATTTTAAAAAGTGAAACCGCAACTGTGTTTATAGCTCCGTGTGCAGCAACATAGGCATCATTTCCTGCTAGAGCCTCAAATTTGTTTTCTGCTGTATAAAAAGGTAAATTTGTAAAATTTGATACTTCTTTGGCGAAACACTCAGCAAATTTTGGTTTAGCATTCAAGCCTGTGCCTACAGCTGTTCCTCCTTGGGCCAGAGGGTAAAGTTCGTTAAGTGATGCTTTAACGCGTTTTATTCCATTCTTTATCTGCGTGGCGTAACCAGAAAATTCCTGCCCAAGCGTAATAGGTGTCGCATCTTGTGTATGTGTTCTTCCAATTTTAATAATCTCTGAAAATTCGTTTGATTTTTTATTCAACTCCTTCCAAAGATTTTCTAAAGAGGGCAGCAAAGAATTATTAATTTCTTCTGCTGCTGATATATGCATTGCAGTTGGAAATGTATCATTAGAGCTTTGGCTTCGGTTCACATGATCATTTGGATGTATAGGTGTTTTAGTACCTATTTTCCCGCCCAATATTTCTATAGCCCTATTAGAAATGACTTCATTTGCATTCATGTTTGTTTGAGTTCCAGAACCCGTTTGCCATATTGATAGTGGAAAATTATCATCAAACTTTCCATCGGCCACTTCTATTGCTGCAAGCGAAATTACATCTGCAAGAGCTGGGTCTAAGTTTTCTAATTTTTTATTAGTTAAAGCTGCTGAGTGTTTAACAATTCCTAGCGCCCTTATAAATGAAGATGGCATTTTCTCTATACCAATTGGAAAGTTTATTAGGCTTCGTGCAGTTTGCGCACCAAAATATTTATTATTGGGCACCTCAAGTGAACCAAAGCTATCATTTTCTAATCTAATTTTAGTCATCTAATTACTCTATAATAATTTATAAATAAGTAAGTTATTTTTTTCGAAAAGCATCTAAGCTAATAACTTTTTCAACCTTAACCGTGCTTTCTTTCTGTATTTCTTTTTCCATCAATTGATTGTCTTCCAGATTAGTGCTTTCGGCTTTAAGGTATTCTTTAGGTGTATTTACAAAATCAGGATCAAATTGCATTGTAAACCCCACGCTAGGGTCATGGAAACGGGTTATAGCTTTGTAAGGAACCTTTATATATTTCGGTACACCGCCAAACTTAAGAGTTACTTCAAAGTTTGAAGTATTATCCTTTAGATCCCAATATTGATGTTCCAGAACTATCGTTATTTCATCTGGGTATTTGTTTGCTAAACTTTTATCTACATCTGCTTCAGGATGATTAGTTGCAAATGTTATATAAAAGTGATGATTTCCTGGTAAACCGTCTTCTCTTATAACTCGGCGGATTGAATTTCTGACTACTGTTAAAAGTGCAGTCTGCGTCATTGCCTCATAATTCATAAGATTATCTGTCATAAAACTATCCTAGATCACTTCTTAAAGTAATCAATATAACTTTTTATGAAATTATCTAATAAATGTGAATTTTATGATAAATTGGAAGGTTTCTGTTGCCAGCTACCTTCCGAAGCCCGCCTAGCGGATTGAACGGCTAGGAGTTAAAGCGAATTTTTCCGCACTGCCTATGCAGCGAGGGCAAACTCTTCAGTGTAATTATCATTTGCAATTACTAAATTTAGGCATTTAACGGTACCTATACGGATGAAAGCATACTTCTTTAGACGTCTGTCGATCCTATTTCGGCCCCATAAGAAATACATTATTAAATGTATTTTTGGTGGAGCCGCCGGGTACCGCCCCCGGGTCCAGTCCGTTTATTACAAGCGCGTTTATCATCATAGCTAATAATTTAGCATCTTCTTCATATAGTGTTTAAAATTTATAACAATAAAAAAATTCATAACCCATGCTTTATTCCGATTAACTTAAATTTTTGATAAATTTAATGACTTAAAGGTTGTTTATCTGATAAGGTTTATATTATTCAAATCAATAATTATTATTTATCAGAAAGGTTCTAAGAAAAGTCCTATGATAAGAAGCACAGTACTTAATAGCTTATCCGCTATTGGAGCGACTAAAGAAGCTAAATTTTATGCAGATTTATTCGCAGCTCAAGATGCTGAGAAATTTGCTCTTATCGTAATCGATTCAAGGTGTTTAAAAAATCCTTTATTAGAAGCTTTTATTTCAAACTTGAAGATACTATCTGACTTGAATCTATCCCCGGTATTACTTGTTGGTGCCTTAGATGATGACCGTACTTCTACTAAATTTCAATCACAGAGATTAGCTAATGATCTCGAGCATGCCTCAGTAAGAACAGCGAAGCTCAATACAGCAAGCTATCAATTATTACCTGAGGTTCGACAAAAAGCCCGTAGAGGCAAAATTACAATACTAGAAATGACTGAACCACAAGGTAAAATGAATTTAAAAAA
>CAJQGR010000042.1 GCA_905477785.1 uncultured Hellea sp. | reverse complement strand
TTATATAAAAAGTACAATAGACACATTATTCTCGGTAGGACATCAATAACTAAAAGAATAGAAAAAGAATTAAAACTTTATTTTGCAAAATCTCTTAAAGAATTTACTACGCCATTCCTATTTACAGGAACTAAATACCAAAAGAAAATTTGGTTTAACTTGACCAAAATCCCTTATGGGGAAACACGTTCATATTCAGAATTAGCTGCAGATATCGGAAATGAAAAGGCATCCAGAGCTGTTGCCAACTCAAATGCTAAGAATATTCTCGCATTAATAATTCCATGTCACAGAGTCATAATGCAAAGTGGTTTTATAGGTGGATATTCTGGCGGTGCTGAGAGAAAAAAATGGCTTCTCAATCATGAACGGTTACTTTTGTAAAGTTTAAATTGAGCTAAAAGTAAGCTGGGCTGATAGTAAATAATTATCATTAATAGAAATAGATGCTCTTATTAGATTAGCACCTCCAACATTTATTAAAGCTTGTATAAACTGATACATCTTGATTGTCTCAACATCATCGATCCAAACCACCAAACTTTCTTTCATGGGGTTTATACGAGAAAGGCTAATATTATTTTCACGAGCTATTTGTATTAATATGGCTCGAGTAAATATCACTTCTTCTTCTATTTTTTTCTCAGAAAGATAGGGTATTGTGTTTGCAACAAGCTCATAATCAGCCATCGCTTTAGAAACTTTTAGACTAGCATCAATATTCAATTTACGAATAGGGTTATAAACAAAAATATAAATAACAAATACAAAAGCAAATAAGCTGGTTAGACTAATGATAATTTTTTCATACAGCTCACGTTGATCCCACTTTATAAAATTTTTCATAATACGGCCTCACTAAGACTAGCCTCACCAATAAAAATACCTGATTTTTCACGAACGCTGCCTGTTGTTAATACGCCTCCAAATTCACTAATAATTTTTTCAATTTCCTCTGCGCTCTCAAAACTTGGATAAGTAAATTGTATCTGCAATTCACTACCTTTATCTTTATTTTGGAACCTAATATTATTTATGGAAAGGCCAGGAACCTTACTAACAGATCTAAATAATATTTCTGACAAGCTTAGGAAATCAGAAGAATTCGAGCTACCTTTTGAGATAAATTTTCTAGTTAATAATGCTGCATTGCCTTTAGCTTTTTCTCCTGTCGCATCGAAGTATAATTTTTCTGTTTTTACCTTTAAATCTAGAGCCTGCTTTTTAAGAGCACGAGTTTCTATTGCTAATGAAAAAGTAAATATAAAAATAAAACAGGTTATTAGCACACCAATAAAAGCTAGCTTTTTAAATGGTAATCCCAATGAAGTTTTTTGTACAAATTCATTTTGTAGTATATTAAGAAAATTATTTTTTTCTATGGCTCGGTCGATGAATTTAAAAATTTTAACATCATTTAATGTTTTTTTTTCTTCGGACCACCCCATATCAACAGAATTACCTAGTTTACCTGGGTTAATCACACGGTTACACATAAGAAAACTGTCTGTTGTATCAGATAATAAATCAAAGTCAGCAGCAGCTTTTTTTGGGCTAAAGCCAACATTTTTGACTTCGGCCAAACATCTTCTTAAATAATCTTTATTGATAATCGCAATTCTATCTTCTGACACAGAAAAATGAAGCCCTTCCAAAGGTTCAGCTAATTTATTCTCAATAGAAAATATTGCTGCCTGCATTAATTCGCGTTTTGACTTTACTGAAATTTTATGAGGGTATATCCTTATGAATTGTCCCGGTATTACAAGTAAAGTATCGTGAATATTATAATCAATTGGAGGGTTGCCAAGTCCATTCTTGATGACTTTTTTATTATCAATAAGTCCCCACATGACTATTTCATTATTAGAATGATTCATAATTATTACGAGATTACATGTCACTTTAATTATAATTCCTTTTTCTTTAATTTTGGCCGCAAGCTCTCATATCCCCAACCCTTATATATTTTGCCGACATTTCCAGCACTAACATCATACTCATAACTAACTACTCGAGAGGCATTATGATAATCAACCCTCACTTCAACCCATAGAAAGTTCGGTTCAAAAACAATTTGATCATAAGCAACATTATCTCCTTGAAAGTTTTGAAATGCTTGACTGGATCTCAACTCTTGTAAGTTATCATAGCCTTTCTTTGGACGCTCAGCAATAATTGCAAGAGCTGTATCATAAAAATCACTCCCGCCAAGAATTGAAGAAAGCAAAAAAGCGTCCTTAGCTTCAGAAGTATTGATATTAAATTTCGTTTTAGACCCTGGCACACGAATACATATATAAGGTCTTAAAAGTTTATAAATATTTTCATCCATACCCTCAATACTGCGGAGCTCCATAACGGAAGATAATATAGAGTTAGAAGTACGATGTGGTATTGAACGCCGTAAATAATCTCCATCTTCAGCACCGAGAATTTCTCGTTGAGTATCTGCGTCCATCCAATCAGATAGAGAATAAGAAATTTTTTTTGCTTTAAATTCAGGTATCCCCAACGAATCCATTAAATATTCAAACTGCCTACGGCCAGCAACATCAGCCTTACCTTCTGATGTGATTAAGCTACCCAAAGAAAAACAATCAGTTCCATCGCTTATATTAGCTGTTATCATTCCACCTTCATAAGGGTAGATCAATGATTGAGACTTTTTAAATGTATCATTTCTTATTGATATATCGAGTTTATTATATTGGTTATTAATAAAATTTTCTATGTAATCTTCCGCGCCCCTTACATACCAATGTGTCTGAGCATAATCATTAATATTGATCGTTTTTTTAACTGCAAACTTTATATCTTCAATTATAGCAATCGATATCACAGCCATTATGGACATAATAAGTAAAGTTGTAAGTAGTACGGTCCCCTCTTCTTTAGATTTACCAATCATAAATTCAACTCAAAAAGGTGCTCAGTTAGGTCATTATTTTTATCTGTTATCTCTAAAGAAATTGCTTTGACCATTGGTATTTCAAAATTATTTAATCGAATATCTGTATTGTTAACTTTTACAATAGAGTTATTTTCGTATTTAATCCCTTTTATTTTTATATCTTTGATATCACTAAGCAATACCAAACTATAAGTACCGGGCACTTGACTTGGGTTTTCATGTTCATACGAAATTCTAATCAAGGAACCTTCCTCAAAAACATAATTTACTCTCTCTAAGTCACCTCGTTTTTCTAGTCCGCTTGGGTTTTCTAACCCGCGGCGCGTAAAACTTAAGAGAATTGAGTTATCAGAGAATAATGAATATGGCCTTATATCCCCTAATTCATCTCTACTAACTCGCAAAGTTAGAGCCGACATATCATTTCTAATTATAGTGCGAGCGATATTGAGCTCGCTCAACTCATCCATAGCTATATCAAGTTGTTCTTTAGTTTTTAAACTTTGAGATAATGCCGTCGTTGCACCTATTGATATAATAGAAAAAATAAAAAGCGATACTAAGACTTCTACAAGAGTAAAACCTCTTTGATTGATATTACGAGTATTTGTCATAATTTTGCTAATCGAAAAGCAGTTCGTTTTATAATGAGCTGCTCAGTTGCTTTATCAATTACTTCCACCTTAATTTCATAAAAATCTTTGCTTTGTGTTTTTGAAACCTCAGCGCGCCAGTCGTAGTTTTTTCCCATAACAGTGTCTTCACCAATAATTACTCCAGACTTTAATGGTAATATTTTAAATTTTACAATCTGATTATCAGCTACAATCCCCGCGTAAGATTTATCTTGCAGTACACTGGCCGTACGGATGGACTCTATACTACTTCGAGTTAATCCAATTATTGCAAGGCTGAAAATGAGTAGAGCAGCTAAAACTTCAATTAATGTGAAACCATCGTTATTCATTTTATAAGTTTCACGACCTCAACACCACCATTAATATTAGATGAAAACGTATAGATACTATCAGAATCAGAAATTTTTATTTTAAACGGAGTTATTAAACCGTTAGGCTGAAAAAAGAAAATTGGCATTGTATTTTCGGGTATATTTAGCTTTTTCGACGATTGGTACATTTCAAGACTAATGTTCTCAGGCCATTCCGTAAAGTTTCTTTTTTCCCATTGGTTATTATCGAAAGAATAAAATGCATATCCATTATCTGAAAAACCTACTGATGCGACTTTACCAGTTACTAAGCTATCATGGATTAAAGCATTAAATTCGAATGTGAGTTTTTTTGCTTGAGCATCAAGATCTGATGAAGATTTAGGCATAAACAGAATTACACTCGATGACATAAGTCCAATGATAAATAAAACAATTAAAATTTCTATAAGTGAAAATCCATCCGTTTTGGATCCATTTCTCATCCTTATTTATCCCAACTAACTATATCTTCATCTGCTTTTTCTCCTCCAATCTCGCCATCAGCTCCATAAGATATAATATCATAAACATTATTTTCACCCGGATATATATAGACATAAGGATTACCCCAAGGGTCATCTGGTAATGATTTCAAATAACCTCCCTTACGATAACGTTCTTCATCAGCACCGCTTGGTAAAGACTTTAACGCCTCTAAGCCCATTTGCTGGTCTGGATAATCAAGCATATCTAAACGATACATCTCCAATCCTTGTTCTAATATTCGTATATCAGATTTAGCTCTTATAATTTGCGCCTTACCCGTTTCGGGAATGATAGTAAGCGCTACACCCACGACCATTATAGATATGATTGCCATAGTAACTAGCACCTCAATCAATGTGAAACCTTTGTCTTGTGCTGCAAGCTTAATTTGGCTCTTAAATCTTAAAATGCTCATTTCAATTTCCTCAAACGATAAGTGTATTAAGTTGTAGTATTGGCATAAATATAGCACCTATAATTAATAAAATAACCCCAGCTAAAAGAATAATAATTAAAGGTTCTAATAAAGATAAAAATATATCAATAGATGAAGAGAATTCTTCTTCTAAATACTCTGCAGATTTTGCAAGCATTCCTGACAAATCCCCGCTTACTTCTCCTCCTGAAATCATCTGTACAACAATTTGAGGGAAAACATTTGCATCACGAAGTGCATTATTAATTGTTAAACCTTCACGAACCTTCAAAGAAGCGTCAATTACTGCTTTCTGCATAACACTATTTTGCAACGTATGCGAAGATACCTCTAAAGCAGTTAATATTGGAGTTCCGCTATCTACCAAACCCGACATTGTCCTAGCAAATCTTGCCGCATTCATATCTTTAGTCATCTTACTAATAACCGGTAAACTCAATAACATTTTATCCCAACGAAGTCGAAATGATATTTTTTTGAAAAGGCGTAATAAAATTAGAAAAAAGGTAAATGTTATAATTAATAAAAACAAACCCCAACGCTGCATCCATTCAGAAAGTCCTATAACCACTTTAGTTAGTGTCGGTAAGTCCTGTCCAAAACTATCAAATTGTTGAACAACTTTAGGAACAACTGCAACCATAAGAATAACAACAATAATCAATGCTACTACGGACAGTACGGTAGGATAAGCAGTAGCTCCCCGTATTTTTTGTTTGATTTTTTGTGCCTTTTCTAAATCATCAGCTAGTCGCCCAAGAACGGAAGCAAGGCGACCAGAAGTTTCGCCTGACGCAACCATTGCAATATATAATCGGGAAAAGGTTGTGGGGTGGCTTTTCAGTGCATCAGACAACTTTAAGCCTTCCATAACTTGAGAGCGTACGGATAATAAAATAGTTTTAACAATATTATTTTTAAATTGGAGTGCTGTAATTTTTAAAGCTTCTTCGACTGGGGTAGACGCATCAATTAAAATTGAAAGCTGACGTGTAACTTGAGTAAGGTTTTTATGTTTAACTCGAAGCTTTATAAAATTACTATTTGACTGGTCTTTAGACTTAGCTTGTACAATTTTAAGAATTACAAGTTGGCGTGACCTCAGAACATCACGAGCATCTCTAGGTGAAGATGACATGATTGTACCTTTTTGACGTTTCCCTTTTAAGTCTAGGGCTATGTAATCAAAAGCATTCAAATTTAAATCTCATCAGCAATATTTGATTTGCAAACTCTTAAAACCTCTTGTGCAGATGTCTCTCCAGTTAATACTCTATTAGCCCCAGACCCCAAAAGAGATTGACGGTTTTTAAAAGCATAATTGCTTATCTCTAACTCGCTCGCGCCATCATGAATGAGTGAACGAAGGGTCTCGTCTAATATTACAATCTCATATATGCCTAACCTACCAATATATCCGGTATTATTACAATGACCGCAACCTTTTGCTTTGTAAAAAATAGTTTTTAATTTTGATATGCCTAGCTCTTCTTTTTCATTTGGGCTGGGCTCATATTCGCATTTACATTTTTCGCAAAGACGGCGCACAAGACGTTGAGCAACGAGAGCATTCACAGTTGATGAAAGCAAAAATGACTCCACTCCCATATCTCTCAAACGTGCAATCGCTGCAACTGCAGAATTTGTATGGACAGTTGATAAAACGAGGTGTCCAGTTAAAGATGCCTGAACAGCAATTTCTGCTGTTTCAGGGTCACGAATTTCACCTATCATAACCACATCAGGATCCTGTCTTAATATTGCACGCAACCCTGCAGCAAATGTCATACCAATCTGGTTATTAACCTGTGATTGGCCAATACCATCCAATGCATACTCAATTGGGTCTTCGACTGTAAGTATATTTCGAGAACCATCATTCAAACATGAGAGACCAGCATACAATGTTGTTGTTTTACCTGAGCCTGTTGGCCCTGTGACTAATATAATCCCATTAGGCCTTTTTAGAGCTGCTTCAAATGGTTTAAGTGATTCAGGGGTCATTCCTAGATCCGAAAGTTCAAGACGAGAAGAGCCTTGTTCTAAAATTCTCATTACTAATCTTTCACCATGACGAGATGGCAATGTAGAGACCCTAATATCAATAGCTCTTTGCCCTAAGTTTAATGAAAATCTTCCATCTTGAGGAATTCGCTTTTTAGCAATATCTAATTGGGCCATGACTTTGACTCGCGAGACTAAAACGGATGATAAATGTGAAGGCAAACTCAACATTTCTTGAAGCGAACCATCAATACGAAAGCGAATAGACAGCCGCGCCTCAAAAGGTTCTATGTGAATATCAGACGCGCGGTTATTTATAGCCTCCTGAAGAACGCCATTGATAAGACGAATAACTGGAGCATCATCAGAGCTGTCTAAAAGGTCTGAAATCTTTGGTATACCATGGGCTAGCGCACTTAAATCAGACGAAGTTCCTATAGCATCCTCCGCTGAAACCGATAGATCAGCAGAGGCATAGACTTGGGCTGCTATAGTTTCAAACTCACTATTACTAACCTCTTTCAAAATCGCTGGATGAGCCTGAGTTCGACGTGCCTCAAGGATTGCTTCAAAACTAGTAGAGGCACGGTGAATAATAATAACTTTATTTTTTATGGTAGTCACTAGGACACCATTGGCACGCGCGAACGAATAGTCTAATACCGGCTTCTCGGATAAGTTAGTTTTACTCATGATTAATCATAACGAATAAAAATTAACGTGTCACGTTGGTTCTTACCATCTGCAACTATATAAAAGTTAGTACTAGAGCTTAAATTTGCTTTTCAAAACAAACTCAACTAATAGCATCGCGAATGATTACATTATGTAATCTAATACTCCTAGGAATAAAATATAATGCTCTCCATTAAAAATATTCACAAACGATTTGGCACTGTTCATGCCATGAATAATATTAGTCTTGATCTTAAACCTGGATTGTTTGGGCTTTTGGGCCCAAACGGAGCAGGTAAATCAACCTTGATGCGAACCCTTGCAACACTACAAAAACCTGACTCAGGTACGATTACTTATAATGGTGTTAATATTATTAGTGATCCTGATATTATTAGGTCGGCTCTCGGCTACCTTCCGCAAGACTTTGGTGTTTACCCTAAAATGAGTGCTCTAGCATTGCT
>CAJQGR010000041.1 GCA_905477785.1 uncultured Hellea sp. | reverse complement strand
TTATTTTCCCTAAGAACTTTAACGTTGTTAGATATTACTTTTTTCACATTATTTTCCTTTAAGTGAATGATAAAGCTGGGCGATATAACTAATGAGCTCAGCTAAAATAACAAATAAAAGCAACGAATAAAAAAGCCCTTGAGGAGTATTAAAGGATTTGGAGAATGGGGTATTGAATAAAAGCTGAAAGATTACAAACCATATAGTAGCTGAAAGAGCCCAATAGCTATACTTATATGAAGTTATTTCTATTAATTTGTCTCTTTCGTCCTCAATACTTGATTTGCTTCCTAATTTTAATACAGATTTAATGATAATTTCAAAAACTATAAATAAGACTACTAAAGCTAATAATTCTCCAAACTGAGTTGGCCAGCTATTTAAATTTTTGAAACCAATATAAAGATAAGAACCAAAAAAAATGACTGTTGTTATTATCGAAGCTATTAAAGTTTTCTCTTTGTACGAAAAATTCATAGTAAAAACCTGTTAATTATTTTTAACATATGTAAAAGATATTTAACACTCTGTCAATTTAGTTATGGCAATAAGTGTAATAATAATTTAGTTGTACTATAGCCCATAAATATAGGAAGAAGTTCATGCTTAAAGAAATTACAAGTAGTGTTTTAATGATAATGTTAATCGGTGGCTGCTCAGTTAATGAGCCCAGGTTTGATAGTACTTCTGAAGAAACGGCTGAAGCTTCACTTCAAGCGATGTTTCCCGATATTTCTTTTGATGATGATAACTTACCAGAGGGAGATGATATTCCACCAGCAATTGATGCGCTTCTTTGTAATGGTATGAAAGTAGGCTTCGCTAATTTTGATAAAACAAAGGAAGAAATTGCTGCTTTAGTACGAGAGCCTTTTAATGGAATGACAGCAGCTGATATGGAAGCCTTTGCTATTGAAAATGACTACGTTGGTTGTGTGAATAAGATGCTTCAGGGAATAAAAGAGATGGAAGAAGGCTTGAAAGAAATGGAAAAAGCCTTCGGCGATATCAATGATACTTTTAAGTAAACTCAACAAATCATTTGTTTTTTTTGAGCTTAAAGTACATAAAGTAACAAAAAAAATTCAAAGTTAAGGGAATTACTATGCCTTCGTTTACATTTATTGCTTTAGCAATTTTAATTGGTTTTTTCATTAAAAGTGGTATTAAAATTGTACCTCAAACTCAAGAATATGTAGTTGAAAGATTTGGTAAATATACCAAAACACTTAAAACGGGACTTAATTTTATTGTACCGGTTATAGATAAGGTATCAAGTAAAGTTGATATTCTAGAAACACAATTAGAAGAATTACGCATATCAGTTGTAACAAAGGATAATGTGGAAGTTGATTTAATTTCTGCTGTTTTCTATCGCGTTACAAATGCAGAAAAGTCAGTTTATAGAATTGACAATGTGGCTAATGCAATTGAGCAAACTTCTAAATCCATTATAAGATCAGAGGGCGGAAAATTAGATTTAGATGCACTGCAATCTTCGAGGGACTCAATGAATATTCAAGTGTATGAGCAGTTAAAAAAAGCTGCTGAAATATGGGGAATTGAGGTTACAAGAGCTGAGATATTAGATGTACAGCTCGACGAAGAAACTAAAGAAGCCCAGAGACAGCAGCTAAATGCTGAAAGAAAAAGAAGAGCTACTGTAGCAGAAGCAGAAGGTCAGAAAGAAACCATTGAACTAAATGCCGATGCTAACCTCTACAAAGCAGAAAAAGAAGCTGATGCAATTAAGGTAAAAGCTGATGCTGAAGCTTATAAAGTAAAACTTCTAGCAGATGCTGAGGCAGAGCAAACTAAAGTTGTTGGTGATGCTATAAAGAAACACGGGCAAGCCGCCATTAACTTTGAAATAATGAAAAGACAAGTTGATGGTCTCACAGAGCTTGCTTCATCTAATACAACAAAGACTTTAATAATGCCTTCGGAAATAACTAAAGTTTTAGGAGGCATTGAATTATTAGCTGAAACCGTAAAGGGTAGTAAAAGCAAATGATATCTGATTTTATCTCAAACTTAGGCTCAACGGGGTGGGTAACTATAGGGGTCTTATTATTAATATGTGAGATAACACTTATTACGGTCGCGGGGACTGGGTTTGGGTATTTTCTGGCTACTGGCCTCGGTGCATTTATAATAGGTGTTTTTTATAAAATCGAACTGTTTAGTATTTCTACTAACCTAGGCTTTATATTACTTACTTGGGCAGGCTTAAGTTTATTGCTTGGTTATTTCTTTCAAACAAAATACATTGATAGATTTTCAAAAAATAAGGGAGAAGATTTAAATTCTCACTCCTTAAGAGATGACCATTCACATGAAGGAAGCTTAAAGGATGGTGATAGCGAACAAAGTAAATGAAACTATTCAGCAATCATGGCAATGTATTTAAAGAGAATTTTCAGCTATATGTTTTGATATAGTGGCAAGGTCCGTTTTTCCTTTGAATTCAAATCTGCATTTTCCAAGTTGAGAGAACCAGACTTCGAGTTCTGCGTCTAAGTCAAATGTTCCAGCTGTTTCTATGGAAAATGCAATGATGTTTTTATAAGGTAATGAGGTAAAATCTTTTTTACTACCAGTTATTCCTTGCACATTTACTGAGATTATTCTTTTACTAGTGAATATAACGCCATCACGCATGGACTTATAGGAATCTAGAATACTCTCACCATCTATTAAAATATGTGAAACTTTTTCTGAATACTCCTCATTTTGCTTTAATTTGAAAAAACTTTTATTTTTAAAATCTATAGCCACTGCATTCCTTTTATATTGAAACTGTATGGGTTAAAAATGAATTTTTTTTATTCAATTTTAACCCATAAAAGTTTTATTTTAAGGAGTACGCTTTTATAACGAATGTATCTTTGAGCATATCAATATCAATAACGTCTAAATTCTGGGTGCCATCACTTATTTGTACTATTTGACGAATTTTTACCATGGAGCCATCACGGGTCCATATCCCTCTGAACGCTCCTCCAACTACGTTATCCCCATCTAAAGCACCGCGCCCAACTCCCGTAACAAAACCACTTGTACTCGTAACGTAACTTAAATTGTAAGTAGCATACACAGTTCCGTAGACGCCCATTTTACCTGTTGCGCTTATGGTTGTAATGTCATCTCCGAGATCAACATTTGTAACTGTCATAAGGGCATCTGCCTGCCGCTTTTTCAAGTTTAAACTATCCGATACTTCATGGTCTCCTGCAAATGCGGGAGTTGAAAATATAAATAGGGCAATAGCCAACAAAATCTTTTTCATTTTAATTTCCTCTAAAAGTTAGTTTTATTTTGGACCAGAATTTGGTTGATATTTATAATAACCTTCAACCGGAATCATTAAATGCGCATAATCAGTTCCTGCAAACATAACGTATGGCGCGCCCGTTGAAAAATCAGTTGAAAAATTCTTAAGGTTTGCCGGGTCTTTAGGCATTAACATAAGGTGCGGACCAGACTCAATCCATTCTCCGGGTGTTGAATCCTCTTTATTGAACACCCCAGGAGTTGTATTATCTTCTCCCATATCGCCATTTAGCATCCACATAAAGCTGTCTCTTGTCATTACTGGCTTCTTGCCTGTCATGTAAGCCATCATCCACTTCATGCCTTCATCATCATGACAAACAGCCATAGCTTGGTGAGCGCTTTTCCATCCCCCCGTTGGGATAGGTCGTGGATTCCCACTTTGACAAGTCCAACCATTCGTTCCTTTTCTTAAAACGTCGCCTGATGAACCAATAACAGAAGCATTATCACCAATAAATGTTGGTGCTGCAGATGTATAAGCCTTTATTTGCCATTCAGCAGTATTACCATTTTTAGGTGCATCATTTTCATGATGTCCTGCTATTGCTACGCTTGATGCAGTAAGTAATGATAATGCAAATATATACTTTTTCATGATTTTTCTCCTTTAATAAATACTTTCTCTAAAGTTATTATATTTTCAAGTGTTTTTTGCCAAAAATTATTGAGATGTTTTCAAGATTGGAAAAATAGTGCACCGCTCTCTAGAAATGTCCATATAAAGTATGAAAAAACTAAAATTATCAATATGGAAAAGAATAGATGGAATAATGATTGCTTGTCACTAAAGTTTGAATTTTCTTTTATTATTTTTTTAAGACGAGCCTTTATTTGCTTTTCTTCTATATCGTCTAATACAGTGTCTATTTCAGAAGCAATATTTTTTTTGACTATGTAGTTTTTCCCCTCAATGAGAATTACCGCAAATATAATATAAAGAAATATATCGTTTAAAAAATTATAAAAATTATAATCAAGATCAAAAAATATATTGACTGCATTTCCAATCATATCCTCAAGTAGTTCATACATGATTTATTCTCCATATTTATAACATATCGCAGAATATTAAGGGTTCAACGAGATTTGACTGGAAGTTCCTTTCAGACCTAACTTAGCATTCTTTTAGAAATAAGAGTTAAAACTCTGATAATAAACTTGGCCTACAAAAATACTTTGTCAAGATACTTAGTTGAACCATTACTTTTATTTTTAATTTGTCAGTTATAGTCTGGAGTAAATAATTTAAACTATATTACTCTTTCTAAGTTTTTCTATTTGTTCGGAGGTCAGGTCAAGAAGTTCCGTTAAAACCTCTTCTGTGTGAGAACCAAGTTTTTCTGGGCCAGTCCAACGGACTTCTCCTTGGGTTTTTGACATTTTTGGGAAAACATTTTGCATCTTTATAGACCCAAACCTTTCACTTGGTAAATCGATTAAGGATTGGCGTGCTTTAAAATGAGGGTCTTCAATCATCTCTTTAGCTCTATAAACTTTACCAACAGGAACTGCATTTCTAATCATTATTTCTTCTATTTCGCTTATTGTTTTATCATTAGCCCATTTTTGAATAATATCGTCCAACTCTAATTGATGGGTACCACGCGCGGTGTGAGTGGCGTATCGGGGATTGTCTGCAAGAGATGGCATATCCATGGCTTTTGACAAACGAGCAAAGATAGTGTCCTGGTTTGCCGCTATAATGACCATGCCATCTTTGCCATCATAAATATTTGAAGGCGCAATTGCAGGCAGATACGAACCTGACCGTTCACGCGTGAAGCCCTCAATAGTATGCTCTGGCACTAGACTTTCCATAACTGTAAGCACGGATTCGTATATGCTCGCGTCAATAACCTGTCCTTCTCCGGTTTTCTCTCTATGGTGCAAAGCAGCCAAAGCACCAACTGTGGCGTAAGTAGCAGCAAGCGTATCACCTAAGGATATACCCGCACGACTAGGTTTACGATCAGGGTCACCCATAAGATAGCGTACACCACCCATTGCCTCTCCGACTGAGGCATAGCCGGGACGTTTTGAATATGGACCCGTTTGACCATAGCCCGAAACCCGGATCATTATGATTCTGGGGTTTATAACTTTAAGGTCTTCATAACTTAAGCCCCATTTTTCCATGGTGCCGGGTCTAAAGTTTTCTAATATAAAATCAGCTTCTTTTACAAGTTTCTTGATAATATCTTGACCGTCTTTTTCACGTAAATTTGCAGTTATACAGCGTTTATTACGTGCGCATACTTTCCACCAAAGAGGATACCCTTCTCGTCCCCAGGTTCTCATGGGGTCTCCCTTTCCGGGGGGTTCAACTTTAATAACGTCTGCGCCCATATCTGCAAATAACTGACCGCAAAATGGACCAGCTATAAGTTGCCCCATTTCAATTACCCTAATGTCGGTTAATGGACCTTGTCGTTCAGATGTTTGTCTAGACATATTAGGTCACTGCACCTCTAGTTCTACTAGAGCCCTTTTTGTGACCTTTCTTTTTCCATACGGGTTGTAAAGGTGCTGGGAGGCCAGTTTCTTTGAGACAATTTTTACGTAATGTTTCTATATCTGGACCATAATCGAAGATTTTAATCTTCCCTCGTGCTTTTGACATTTCTTTACGAAGCGATTTGGTCTCTTTGACATTGACCTTTCCACTACTAGACAGAACTACGCCATAGTCTCTAGCCCCTTTCCTAGAAATTAAGCCTTGTTTAAGCTCTTTTGACAATAGAACAGGATCGCGGGTTAAGGGGTCGCCCCAACCTCCTCCGCCCCATGTTACATAATGCAAGAGATCTCCTGCTTCCACATCAATACGATCTACCTTTGCGCCTAATACCACTTTTTTCCCATTAGCTTTTTCAAGTTTCTTGAATGACCTTTCTGCTGGTAAGCCCCCATTAACTCCCCATGGAGGAATGAACCAACGGTCATCGTGAATAGAAATCTGACCATCTTGGGTAAATCTATAAACCATATTAATGCCATTACCCCCTCGGAAATGACCTGCTCCTCCAGAGTCTATTTGAGACTCATATGTTTCAATTACCATTGGAAAATAACGCTCTAAGAACTCATTCGGAACATTGGTAAAACCAGGCCATAAAGAGTGACCATCAGGACCATCTCCAAAAGGTTTACCTGGTATTCCCCCAAATCCGATTTGAAAAAGTTGAAACCAATCATCGTTTTCATCAAAACCAGAGAACATTAAATGCGGACTAGAAGAAAATCCCGCTGCACACATGAAATCAGGAGTTTTTTGGCCTAAAAGAGCACCGAGAATATCAAAAATACGACCCAAGGCATGAGTTCTACAGGATAATGCAGCTGGGTAGTTAGGTTTTAATAATGAACCCTGAGGAATTTTAACTTCTACAAGATCATAAAAACCGTCATTAAAAAGTACTTGTGGGTCAAAAACCATGATCATGTAAATACCAAAGAACATTTTAAACATATTTTCATTTAGAAAGAAATTAATAGAGTATTCTGATTGGGGGTCTGTACCATCAAAATCCAGGTAGACCTTTTCACCTTTTCTGTGCATAGTGCATTTGATTTTGAATGGCCCATTGCCATTACCATCATCACAAATGTAATCCTCAAAGCTAACCGGCTTCTCTCCTATTGACGTCATTATAAGATGTTTCATCGCACGATGATTGCGAGCTAATAATTCATCAAGTGCCGAATTGTAAATATCATCACCGAAGCGCTCGCAAATTTCTTCAACCCTTAAGGCTGCTACTTTGCAAGCGGCTACAATTGCATGGAGATCAGCTTTATACCATTCTGGCATGCGACTTTGGTGCATAGCAATTTTAAGGATATCTTCTTGAAACTCCCCTTTTCGATATAATTTAACAGGAGGCATTCTTAAGCCTTCCTCAAATATTGATTGTGCATCATTGGGGAGAGATCCGGGAACTTTTCCTCCGATGTCAGTCATATGACCAAACATGGCAGCCCATGAGATAATTCTTCCCTTTCGGTATATTGGCATAATAACGAGCTGATCATTGTTGTGGCTTATAGCTCCTTCGCATGAGTAAGGGTCGTTAAGTAATATTACATCACCTTCCTCTATATCTCCTTCATGCGTTTTCAAAAACCCGTCAATAAATGATCCAAATTGCCCAACAACCATTTTTCCATCTCGGTTTGCAATTAAAGGAAATGCATCTCCTTGTTCACGAATCCCTGGGGACAAGGCTGTACGAAAAAGAGTAGCATCCATTTCAACGCGAGCGTTTCGAATTGCATTCTCTATTAGGTCTAAAGTAATAGGATCAACGTTAGCTGAGCGAAGTTTCTTTTTATTGGTTTCAATGAGATTAGCCGCCATTTTACTCTCCTATTTCTTGCTTGGGTTGATGATAATATTACCGAATTTGTCAATTTTTGCTGAACAATCAGCGTGAACTAAGGCCGTTGAGTCCATCTCGATAATTATTGCGGGGCCTTTTATTTTGTCACCTGCACGTAATTTATCGCGGTCATAAACACCTGCTTTTTTCATTTTACCATTTATATATATTTCTGTTGTGCGCATCTTGGCTGCTTTTGGATTTCCGTCCCCCCGTTTAACTTTTTGAGCGGGTAATTCCAATGACTTACCAAGTGCTACGGCTCGAAGATTTACAATTTCATGTTCTGCGTCCATATTAAATGTAAACATTCTTTTATGTTCAGCATCAAAAGCATCACAAAGTTTTCCAAGCCCTAAATTTGAAAAACCTTTTATATTTACTGTCATAGGTATTTCAAATGCCTGTCCATGATAACGAACATCTGCTTGGAATGAGATGCTAATATCTTTCTTTTTTGTACCTTCAGCTAAAAGCTCAGCTGATACCTGTTCGCCCATTTCTTTAAGTATATTGTTTATCTCATCTGAGTTAGTCTGAGACCTTTTTTTAGAGTGAGATCGAGAAAGCTCGGCTCTTGAACGCGTGGTGGCGTCGCCAACGGCGCATAATACGCCTGGCGACCGTGGTACTATGACCGGCCAAGACCCCATAAGCTTAGCAACTGCGTTTGAGTGCAGTGATCCAGCCCCTCCGAAGCCCATTAAGGCAAAATCTCTGGGGTCGTAGCCTTGTTGCACAGATATCATTCTTAAAGCGCCAAACATGTTTTCGTTAACAATATCTATGATCCCCGCAGCAGCAGTGTATACATCTAACCCTAACGCATCTGCTACCTTTTTAACTGCTTTTTTTGCTGCTTTACGGTCTAGTTCAAATGCTCCGCCTAGAAGTTCTTCTGGAAGGTAACCCAAGACAACATTAGCATCAGTTACTGTTGGTAAATCCCCTCCTTTTGAATAACAAGCTGGACCAGGCACTGCACCCGCACTTTCAGGTCCTACCCTGAGAGCCCCTGTTAGTTCTGGAACATGAGCAATTGAGCCTCCACCAGCACCTACTGTCTTAACATCCAAAGAGGAAGCTCTAACAGCCAGATCGCCAACAGAAGTATTACGCACTAGACGTGGCTCAAAATTTTCAATTAGTGCAACATCAGTTGAAGTTCCTCCAACATCAAGAGTTAATATGTTTTTGTACCCAGCTGACTTTGCTACCCATAAAGCCCCTGTAACTCCACCGGCCGGTCCAGACATAAGTAAATTAACAGGAGAGACCTGCGACTTTGCGGCACTCATTAAACCCCCATCTGAACGCAAAAGGCTCAATTGACCACTCATGCCCATTTTACGTAGTTCAGTTTCAAGATTCCTAACATAATTTCCAACAACTGGTCTTACTGCGGAGTTTGCAACGGTGGTTAGCGTTCTCTCGTATTCAAACATTTCGGGTAGTATTTCATGACTTATAGAAATTGATAAATCAGGGAATATTTTTTTTGCAATTCGGGCAACCTGTTTTTCGTGTTTTCCATTTGTGTAAGAATTCATAAGACATATTGTTATGGCTTCTGGGTTTTGTTTTTTTAATTTTTTAAGTGCTTTTTCAACTTGATCTTTATCAACCTTGCGGATTTCTTTTCCGTGAGCACTCATTCGACCTGAAACTTCAATTGTATCCTCTAATGCTGCTAGTGGCTCTGGCTTAGGCCAGATAATCCATGCTGCAAGACCGCCAGGAACAAGAGATCTCGCAATTTGCATTATTTGACGATACCCTTTGGTTACAATCAATCCAACACGGGCTCCTTTACCTTCAAGCATGGCATTGGTTGCGACAGTTGTTCCATGTAAAAAATAATCAATTTTATTGGGCTCTATTCCAGCGATGTTACAAATATCTTTTGTGCCACCAACAACTGCGCGCGAAGGGTCGTCAGGAGTAGAAGGCACTTTAGTTTTATGAGAGGCTCCTGTTTTATCATCAAACAATAGGAGGTCCGTGAATGTTCCTCCAACATCAACACCTAATCTGTAACTCATAAACCTATCCTATATTATTATATTGCTCGACTTAAATTTTCAGGAAAACTGCCTGCACGGCTTACCATGCCTGGTAATGTTTTACCCATTTTTTTACTCAACCATTGAGAGGTGCTAATTAACTTGTTTAAAGACAAACCAGTGTCAATTCCATTACGGCCGAGCATATATACAACATCCTCTGAAGGTACATTGCCTGTTGCAGATGGAGCAAAAGGACATCCTCCAATGCCACCAATGGAAACATCTATACTGTTAACCCCGCATTCAATTGCAGTATATACATTAGCTAACCCAGTATTTCTAGTATTATGAAAGTGTGCACGAAGCGGCATAGTTGGCAATTCACTTTTTAGCTGTGAAAAAAGTTCTTTAACCTTCCAAGGATCTCCAACACCTATAGTATCAGCAATTGAAATTTCATCAGGGTTAGAAAAAGCAATTTGTTGAGCCATCTCAACAACAGTACCTATCTCAACCTCTCCTTCAAATGGGCAGCCAAAAGAAGCGGCTATCGTTACATTTACCTTACGTCCTTCAGACTTAATTTTCTTTACCATTGAGGAGGCCATCTTAATAGAACTATCCCGAGTTTGGTTTTGATTTTTTTTTGCGAATGTATCTGTTGCAACAACCACTAAGCCTATTTCATCTATTTTTGTATTGAGCGCCCGATCTACGCCCCGTTCATTCATTGCAAGACCTATATATGTCAAATTATCTTTTTCTGGAAGATTATTGATAACAGCTTCAGCGTCTGCCATCTGGGGAACATATTTCGGGTGTACAAAACTTGCAACCTCTAAGCGTTTTACGCCTGTTTCTATCGATCTATTAATGAGATCTATTTTGTCCTCAGTCGTAAAAATTACAGATTCATTTTGCAGGCCATCGCGGGCTGTTACATCAACAATTTCAATATTCTGTGTTTTAATCATCAAAGAAGTTTGTTGAGAGCGATAGCTCTCAACACCCAATACAATAATTCAATTTAAAAATTATATGCTACTTCGACACCAAAGCGTTGTTGTGCTCCTGGTGCTAGAAAAGACCCCCCAAACTCTGGAGCAGGAATAACTTCTTCAAGAATATTTTCATTTGTTAAATTTTGTGCGAAAGCTGTTATTGACCAAGTATCGGTTTTCAAACCTGCTCGCATGTCAAGTGTCAGATAACTATCTCTCTGAGAATTAACGAAGTTACCTGTACCCAGAAAACCTGCACCAGGACCAAAACCTGCAGCTGGATTTCCTATTTCAAATAACGGATTAAATATAGTTGCTCTGTCACCACCTTGTACAGTATGAAACCATGTTGGCCCGATGATTTGTGCATCAGCTCTCACTAAGAAATTTATTCCATCCGTAATCGGGTAACTAAAATCCCCACCGAAATTGAGAGTGTAGTCGGGTGTGTAGGGAGACTTATTTCCTACTGTGTCTGTACGAGAGCTATTAGCTTTTATTTCACTATCAGTTACATTAGCTCCAAAATATAGGTTTAAATTATCTGTTGCAGATAACTCCGCTCCAAACTCAGCACCCATAATCTCAACTTCGTCTATATTAGACACTACTCGTAAAAGTCCAAATCCACCAACAAAGAATTCAAAGAATTGCATGTCTGTGACATCAGTATAATAACCTGCAGCTGTCATTTTAAGTCGACCATCTAGAGCCGAGGTTTTAAACCCTGCTTCGAAAGAGCTTGATTTTTCTTTTTTATAGTTATCTGAAATAACAGGTAGTGCACTTCCAACTTGGGCAGCGAAGTTAGTGCCAGATACGGAAGAAATCAAACCGTTGTTAAATATATTAACAGTCGCGGCACTCCCAGAGTTATTAAAACCTCCTGCTTTAAAGCCAACCCCCCAACTACTATAAACTGTAGTATTGTCAGCAGCATCCCATGTAAGTGAAAATTTCGGCTGTAATTGTTTAAAGGTTTCCTCTTTGTCTGGAATAATACCAGCGGGGTTCACCAATGGAGAAAGTCCAGCATTGAGTGGATCAGCTGTTGCGGGGTTAAAGTCAAGATCAATAAAACTCTGCCGCGCCCCTGTAGGCACAAGACTGGAAACCTCGCGTTTCTCAACATCATATCTTAAGGCTACAGATGCCTCAAGTGTATCTGACATTGCGTAATCAGCTGAACCAAACACTGCATAGACAGAACTATCAAAGTCATCATATGCGAGTGCAACAGTCCGGTTATCACCATTTAATTGGTAAAGACCTCTATTTACAGCACCGCCGCCATCTCGATTTGTTGAAACGCCCACCTGTCTATCAATATCTAACAAATAGCCACCAACCATCCAACTTAATGGACCGTTAGTATTTGATGCTAGGCGCAATTCAGCACTAATGTCAGATTGATTGCGAAGCTGCTCTTGTATTCCATCACATGTGGAAGGAGTGTATGCCCCTAGAAAAGAACCGTTTGGCGCAAAAATTACACCAACTGGTATCTCACCAAAAAAAGTTGGTGATGGAAGTGGGAAACCCGCAAGATCAGTTACACTTTGCTGGCATACCGAGTCTGCATTGAAAAATCCGAATGCGGCTGATGTTCCGTCTGCGACAAGGTTGTTTTCTATATCACTATACAGTGCCCAACCTGTAAGCGTGGAGCCATCCATTTCATAATCAAACTTTGCCGAAAGCTCTACTGCAGTTTGGTCGTTATCAGATGTGACGTTAGGTTGGAAAACAAAAGGATGCTCGTTTACGTCAAGGTTTGCGGCTGTGACGGTCGTGATGTCTGCAAAGGTCGGTAGATGAAAGTTCGCATTAAAAACGATTGAGTTAGCGTCTATTTCACCGTATCTTCCCTTAACGTCTACAGTAAGTTGATCGTTAGGACTGTATACAAGTCGACCATTGAGATTATAACTTTCAGACGCATCAATAGTAGGAGAGTCTCCTAAATAGCTATTGCGGTAATATCCGTCCGATGTACGATAATCACCTGAGATTCTGTAGGACATGTTATCCGATAAAGGACCTGAAATGCTTCCTTTGATTAGCGTTGTATCATCTTCTGCATAACTTGCAGTAAAACTTCCAGAATTTTCATTTCCCGGTGTTTCTGTTGTTACAATGATTGCGCCAGCAGCGGCATTTCTTCCATAAATAGCACCCTGAGGGCCTTTAAAAACTTCAATTTGCTGTAGATCTGTATATTCACGATTAAATGCTGCAGGGTTGGTATATAAAACGCCATCAATAATGAAAGCGAAGCTGTTTTCAGCGTCTCTTGCTCCATTAATTCCACGTATGTTAACCTGAGTATCTCCTGCTTCTGCCGCGTTTACTAATGTAACTCCGGGAGTTAGGCCGATAAAATCTTCAACTCTTTCTACGCCAGCTTTTTCAAGGGTTGCCCCTGTTAAAGCGGTCACAGATCCCGGTACGTCAAGAATATTTTCAGCTTTACGACGAGCCGTAACTATTATTTCATCCTCAAAGCTTGCTTCATTCGATTGAGCATTCGCGGGGGCTGTAGATAAGACCATCGACAAGGCGGCAGTAGACATCGCTATAATTTTGAATGATTTTGTTTGTTTGTTTGCTAATTTATGCCCAGCCATATTTTTCTCCCAATTTCATCTCTTTACGGATGAATTTTTAAATAATTTGGATAGATTAAGAAGTATCCATGTTTGCTAGTAGTGATTTAATTATATTATTGTATACAATTTATGAGTAAAAGTCTAGTTCATTATTACCCAGTTTTGATTTCACCTTTTAAACCTCCCGGCATATAACCATCATAGTATCGACTGCTAGCTGCTAGTATGTGAACGCGCATTATGCTTTCAGCTAAGACACCATTTTTTATTTTAATTGCGTTCACTAATTCTTTATGATGCTGATTACTTCGCATCACATCCTCAGGTGTAAATTGAGCAGCAGTTCTAACTACTACGGCTTGCTCAACAAAACGAGAGATAGTCTCCTTTAAACGGGGGCTGCCTGAGGCTGCAAATATTATTTCATGAAACTCACGGTTTAAAGATAGAAATGAACTCATCATATCATTGCCTGCTTTATTGGCAATTTCTTCAATATCTATTACAATTTTAGATAAACCTAGTATTTGTTTAGGTGTTGCGCGCTCCGCAGCTTTGCGGGCAGCTAAACCTTCCATCATCGAACGCATTTCAAACATATCAATGATATCCTCGCGGCTCCAGTCTATTACGAAAGCCCCTCTATTTGGTTCAATACGAACAAAATATTCTAATGCCAGTCGACGCAATGCTTCACGAACAGGAGTCCTACTGACGCCACACTTTTGAGATAATTCACTTTCGCTCAGACGTGAACCAGGAGCATACTGTTCCTGTATGAGTAGAGTACGAATTTTTTCGTATGCGCGCTCCGATGCACCAGACATAGGCTACCCTTTTTAAAAGCAATGTTTGCATATTAGTCCAAAAAATGTATTTTTGTATACATATTTATGAAAAATAAAGTGATCTTATGGAAGAATCGGCAATAGAAAACTATAAAAAGGTATTTAATACTAATCTCAAGTTTGGTAAATCACCTGCCCTTATACTTATTGATTTTGTCGAGGCTTATTTCAATGAAAAGAGCCCACTATATGCAAATGTTGATAATACTCTGAAGAGCGCTGTTAAAGTCAGAGAAGCTGCGCGTAAAGCTTTGGTGCCTGTAATATATACGCGTGTTGTTTACCAATCAAGCATGGCTGATGCTGGTAAATTTTATGAAAAAATTCAAGCATTGGAGGTTTTCAAGGAAGGCTCTAATTTAGGGAAGTGGATGAAATGCCTTTCACCAGAGGCAAATGAATTGATCATTACTAAACAATACCCCAGCGCTTTTTTTGGAACTAGCCTAGCATCTACCCTGCGTACGTTAGGTGTGGACAGTGTATTTTTAACGGGATTAACAACGAGTGGATGTGTTAGGGCGAGCTGTGTAGACTCTTGCTCTAATGGATTTACTACATTTGTAGTCTCGGATGCGTGCGGTGATCGTCACTCTGACCCACACAAAGCCAACCTATTTGACATGCAGGCTAAATATGCTGAGGTAATAAATGAAAAACAGGCAATAGATTACTTTACTGGATTAGTTTAAGAAAAAATGGATAGCTACAGCCAGCCCCTAAAGCTGATAATTTGCATTGTAAAAATTGTCTCTTTGTTGTTTTTTCATTCCAATAGTTTGGTCCATAAAACTATTTCTATCTTCTCTACATTTAAAAACCCATATGCAGAACGAGTTAGTTGAATGGTAGATTGCTTTAAGTTCGTCATCAATTTCACAAATATTTTTTGGAACTTTGGTTTTGATACAAAGCATATCTATTGAACTCTTGCCTTATAGGTTTATTTTTATTTTTTTATATCCATCTAAAATGAATGAAGCAGGCTCAAACTTGGGAGGGCCAAATGTACCCATTGCATTATTCGAGAATCCATATTGCTCTTTGGGAAGTCCTAGGAAATTAGTATCAAATTCTTGATTTCCATTAACATCTATAAACAAGCTAATTGCATATGCTCCATTCGGTATTTCGTAGGTATCTTCATATGAACCACTAGAGACTTGCACTCTTACTTTCTTTATAACACCGGGCTGTGGATCTGATTTATCAACATTGTATGTTTCGAAGACTTTTTTAGAGTCAAAAATTGCTAAATTAAGTATTCCTGGCTTTGAAATACCATGGAGTTCGATTTCTAAATTTGCTGCATGCGATTTAAACGAGACAAAAACTAATAATACACAATATAGAAATTTCATTTTTTCTTTCTGCAAGACGTTTTAAAAATTAAAAGATATTAAATATCTGTTTTTTTACCCCAAGTATGGACCGTGACCCCCTTGTCAAAACCACCCTCAATTATATCTTTTGTTGCCTCACGAATGCCAGTTTCAATTCTCCATTGAAGATATTTTTGCTGGTGACATAAAGATTCCCACTCTTCAATAAGAGTGTATGTAGAGGTAGATCTATCTGCGAATACCTCTACTTTCAGGCAACCCTCAAACGCCCGTGTATCATCTAACACTGCTTTAAAGATATTACCTAGATCTTCAAACTTACCTTTCGCAGCTTTGAAATTTAAAATGACTAATTCTGCCATTTGGTATCCTTTCTAATCAAATAATAGCTAACTCTAATCTTCAAACTTCCTTGACACTTCAATTCGTACCTTTCCATCAGTACCCTCAAGGGCTTTTGCGATAATCTTTTCAATATCATCCGTAGGAATATTTTTATTCTCAGATAACTCAGACAGAACTTCGTCTACAATTTCTTCAACATTTATCTCTAATTCTTTATTTGAATTCTTATTTTTGGCATTAACTTTTACGATAATCTTTTCATCTTTTACATCAATAAAATCTTTTATTAATGTAAAAAGAGGAAAATTTTCATCTTTTACATCAAAAGTTTCTATGTCTTTTATATCTTTTTGAAGTTCAATAGTATGCAATTCCATATTATTTCTTTTTGGTTGTGAAATAAGCTCTGCAACGATAATTGAACCACCAATTAAGGCCCCTATAATTATTGCTTGTATATATTTATCATTCATTTATTTTCTTTCTCTAATTATCATAAGCCTGAATTCTTTTATGAATAAAGTTTGTTAATTTTCAACATTAAATAATTTATTATAAAGCCTCCATTCGCCCTCAAACTTAATAAAAGATAAGGTATCTAAAAAGGTTATACCTAAATATTTATCTCTAATTTTTACTAATGCTGTTGTACCCTCTTTTTCTAATGAGAGTATTTCAAAAACTACATCCTCACCTTTTTCTTTTGGTGAGGGCTGTTGAGATTCTACAAAACCAGCAAAATCATCTACTGACATTTCCATAAAATCCCCATGAAGATACCCAACCACCTTTGCATTGCTATGAAATACTTGTTTTACTTTATCGGGGTTAGACTCATTCATGCTATCAATATAAAGTTGAATCACATTTCTAATTTGTTCGCTATCATCCATTTTTTATACCTTTGTGTCAGCTGCAGTGTTTATCCCCGAAATAATCGATGGTGCATTTTGTTACTTTCCCTTCGTTATCGGTCCATATTTCATCACCGAAATAATCGGTGGTCCCGTGTAATGTGTTGCCATCTTCACTAGTGCAGTGTTTATCCCCGAAATAATCGGTGGTGCATTTTGTTTGTGCATAAATATCAGAAGATAAAATAATACTCACAATGGTTAAGAGCAAATAACGCATAATTAAATTATAAACTGTTTCATTAACAGACTCAAATTTTATTTTAAATACGTTAACTTTTTTCCCTTTCGTCTATATTAACTGCTGCGAGGAGTATTAGACCTGCGAATATCCCTAAATTTTTAACGAAATTTTGAGTCTCATGCTTTGCATCAACACCCTCATAAGCGTTCCAAAAGTCGTGTAAATTTATGTTAATTAATAGAGTCATCGCAGCAAAACCTAGAGCACAAAAAACAACTTGTTTATTTATAAGAAGACTTAAGCTTCCAATAATTTGGGCCATACCTGCGATTGCTAATAAAATTGGAACCATAATCATATTATGGGTTTCCATAAGTGCCACATGATAATCCCAAGATGTAAATTTTGCTATTCCGGGCGCAAGAAAGTATAATGCTAACAATACTCGCCCAATATGAATTAATATATTTTTCATTAGTCACCTAAATTGTGTTTGTTTTTCTAAAACTATTATTGACTTTTTTAAAGTATTTGTAGTCAGACACTCAGGATAAACCAAATAAACCATTTTTCCTTATTTTCTGTAACTAAGAGCTGCACCGATTGCAACGCCTAGCGCGATCCATACGGGTTCATTTGTTGCGGCAAAAACTGTAACGCCTATTGCTGTCCCAATACCAATAAAGGCTCCAGAATTAATAGAATTTTTTAGTTTTTTCACGTCATATTTTCTTTTTTTATCTTTACAAACTTGCTAGAAATCTGTTGTTGCAGATGACTTACAAATCGTATCCCATATAAACTAGAAGATGAGAAATTATGATAAGTAGCATCCAGCATCCAAAAAACATTTTAACCCACCTCCGCTTAAAGAATGGTATCTTCTCGTTTTCTGACACTTATTTTACTTCCCTAATTTTTGTTCATAAATTTTTTCATAGAAAGAGAAATAATTGCTATTAAGAAAAATACCGTTCCAGCATCATGGAGACCATCGATACCAAACAAACTTTCAGATAAGTACATTGCTATCGAAAGAATTATTAAAA
>CAJQGR010000040.1 GCA_905477785.1 uncultured Hellea sp. | reverse complement strand
AGAGCAATATTAATAGCGGAAGCTCGGAAATATGGGGAGACTGATACACTGTGTTATCGTGAAGATAAGGTAAGACTTCATAGTGAAGAGCAAGAAAGAAAATGGACCCCAATTCTTGAATGGGCGGAAACAAGAAATGTTTTTTTAAAGAAGACAACAGGTATAGTTGCTATAAAGCAAGAAGAAGCATCTTTAATGATGATAGAACAATATGCCGCTGAACTCTGTAACTTAAAGTTAACCTTATTTCTTCATTTGGTTTCTGTTTATGGGTCGGTTGTTTTATCTATGGCTGTTATGGAAGCAAGATTAAACGGTGATGAGGCTTTTAATCTTTCGCGGTTAGATCAAACATGGCAACAAAAATATTGGGGCGCTGATGAAGAAGACGCTGAAATTGTAGCTAATTTACGCTCCGATGTAAATAATTTGTGTAAAATATTAAAATTTGTATGAATAATAAAATATAAGGTGCGGCCTTTGTGACTATTGTTCATAGATTGCTAACGAGCTAGTTCGACTTATGATTACACCTAGATCAATGTTATTATCACCCTCAGGTCGAATGGGCCGTAAAGATTTCTGGGTAGGATTAATTATATTAACCTTGCTTTCTTCTCTTTTTAACTTCGCATTGCAAAGATTAGGAAATAGTCAGCTTGCTTTTCTTATTTCTATTCCATTCCCATTTTTGGTCCTTCATATGACCTATTGTGTTTATGGAAAGCGTTTGCATGATATGGGCCGAAGTTTTTGGCCGTTGACAGGTATGATAGTACTTCTGATATTTGTTGCTATTGTTGTAATGTTGGCATTTGGAGGTACTGAATATTTTAGCGAATTTGCTCAATATGATCGCAAAGAAGACATAGATCCTGAAGAAATAGAAAGAATTAAAAAAGAATATCAAAAAAACTTATCTAATGGAAACGCAACTGTTTATAATATTATGGCTTCTATCATATTTATTTTCACTATTTGGGTCGGTACTGCCAAATCTGACACGACTAATAATTGCTATGGTCAACCGAAATAATAAACTGATTTTAGTTATTTAAAAAAAATACTTGTCTTCGATTTAAAATTTGGCACTATATAGGCATTCATAATGGGAGCTAATAATGTTAAATACTTATCTATCACCTAAGGGCAGGTTGAATCCAAGTGATTTTAAAAAATCAGCTTTAACACTCATTGTTATAGGTGTAGTTTTTAGTATTCCTGAATTATTAGGAATGGATAGTCTTGCAGCTTTGGCAGGAATAGTTTCTTTTGCACTTTTATATCCTTGGATAGTAATTTGGATTAAACGTTATCATGATGGTGGGAAGTCTGGTTGGATGAGTTTATTGCCTATCATAGTGTATTTGATGGCTACTATAATTCTCATGATGACTATGCTTGGTGACGGTTTTATGGCTATTATTGAAGCTTCATCGACGGGTGCCTCTCAAGCTGATACAGAAAAAATGGCTGAAGAAATGGTAGAGGGCAAAGAGATGATGATTCTTTTAGCTAATACAGCTTTAAGCGCTGTTGTTGCATTAGGGTTTAATGCGTATCTCATAAGCAATGATGACCATGAAAACCAATACGGACCTATAGCTTAATTATATAAAATTTTTAGATGAGGTAGTGGGTCCAAAAATTATTTCAAAATTGGATTTTAATGAATCGTCTAATTCGTCCATAGTTATTTTCTTTCCAAGCCTGTGCAAGCTGGTAACTCCAAATTCTTGGATGCCACAAGGTACAATTCCCTCAAAATGTGATAGATCAGGGTTTAAGTTAATGCTAATACCATGAAAGCTTATCCATTTTTTTAATCTTACACCAATAGCTGCTATTTTTTCTTCTGTTCCATTTTCTTGTACAGCCCATACACCGACACGTCCGCTTCGCCTTTCTGTTTTAATATCAAATACTAGAAGAGTGTTTATTATCCATTGCTCTAAGTTACGAACAAAAGCTGAGACGTCTCTTCCTCGTTTACGCAAGTCTAGCATTACATATGCAACTCTTTGACCAGGCCCATGATATGTGTATTGGCCCCCGCGACCGCTATGAAAAACTGGAAACTTATCAGGATCAATCAAATCTGTCTTATTTGCACTAGTGCCTGCAGAATAGAGTGAAGGATGTTCCAACAGCCAGACTTTTTCTTTTTTTGAATGGTTAGCAATAAGTCTTGCCTGATTTTCCATATAAACAACTGCATCTTCATAAGGTATTATGTTATGACTTCTTACCCATTCAACCGCATCATTTATATTTTTTAAATTATTATTTCCCATGGTCGATAACTGACCGTAAAAAGAATAAAAATCAAGAACTCTAAAATACAAATTCTTGTTTCACAAATTTTTATATCCTGCTATAGCCGCCTTCTTAACGTGCGGCCGTGGCGGAATTGGTAGACGCGCAGCGTTGAGGTCGCTGTGGGGTAAAACCCGTGGAAGTTCGAGTCTTCTCGGCCGCACCATTATTTCTTTGAATCATTTTGAAATCATGAATTCAATTATTTTGCACCCATTATACGAATAATGGGAGCATTTTTTTTAATCATTACATTTTCGATTTTTAAATAGAGTTCACGGTATTTGTAAAAGGGTACTTTTGGGAAAAGATGATGCACGCTATGGTAATTTTGAAATAACCACATCCAGGTTATGATGCTGTCTGAAATTCCGGGAAATACGAATGTTGACGTATTCTCATACCGCTTTGTTTTATTGTAAGGACGATGTACAAGCCAAGCAAATAAAATTACAAGCATAAAAGCACCCATTTGTGTTGCTGCTAAAGAAATTAACCCGACTTTCCAATAACCAAAAATAAATAGAGCGCCTCTCCAGCTGAACATTAATAGTAGCTCGATAATCACTATGGTTTTATCACTTCTATTGGCTTTGCCCCAGCATTGCTTGAAATAATATTTATATTGCTGTGGAAGTGCCATAAACGATCCTTTAATAACACCCCATAGAGTGTCAGACGTAATATATAAATCAGGATCTTGATCTGCTATATTCGTATGCTGGTGGTGGGCTAAATGCTCTTTTTGATGAGCTTTAAAAGAAGTAAATAGTATTTGACCTGCTAAATAACCAAGTAAGTCGTTAAGCCACTTCCAAGATTTGTGCTTACCAGTTATACTGCCGTGTACAGCATCATGCATTACTGTGTAAATTCCATATGTAATCAAGGATGCTAAAAGAAACCCTGTCCAAAGTGAAATAATTTTTGATATCATACCTATATAGGTCAAAGAAAAAAATATCATTAGAACAAAAGACAATATAATGGTTGGGCCTGCGAACCCACCCATTAAAGATTTCGCCTGTTTAATAGCAAATAAATCAGAAT
>CAJQGR010000039.1 GCA_905477785.1 uncultured Hellea sp. | reverse complement strand
TTACTTTTTAGGTTTAGCGGCAGCTTTTGTCTTGGATTTTGCTGGAGCCTTTGCTTTAGGTTTTGCTTTAGCCTTTGCTTTAGACGAAGTTTTTTCAGACAAGCGCTCCTCAAGGTACTTTACACGAGCTGCTAAATATCTGTTTCGCCATTCTAACGCATAGGTTTCATCGGTGTCAGAATCCTCTTTACTATCACTTTTTGAAGCAACAGTTTTATCTTGATTATCCGGCTTTGCTGAGAATAATATTTTTCCTAAAATTAAACCTAAAACAGCCATAATAGCCATAGGTGCGTATGTTTCTAACATTTCAATCTCCAATTTAATTCTATCAGCTTTTTAATACTTTAAATATACTAAAAGTTTTCAATAAAGTAAATTTAAGAACTATCCAAGAGGTATTATAATAAATACCTTACTAATCATTTACCCTAGTCTGCGCATCTGCATATTCAACTTTAAAGCTCTCAATAATTTCTTGCATTGATGGAGCATTATGAACTGACCCAACACCCTGCCCGGCACCCCAAATGTCTTTCCAAGCCTTAGCATCCGTATTTCCACTTGAACCAAAATTCATTGATGACTTATCTGCTGTCGGTAAATTAGCAGGATCTAATCCAGCTTTTTCAATAGAGCCCTTTAAGTAATTACCATGTACTCCAGTAAATAAGCTAGAATAAACAATATCCTCCCCTGAGCTATCAATTATCTCTTGCTTGTAACCATCGACTGCATTTGCCTCTTTAGAGGCTATGAAGCGAGTTCCTATATATGCTAAATCAGCCCCTATAGCTAAAGCACCTGCAACTGAGCCACCTGTTGCTATGGAACCTGATAGTAGCAGTGGTCCATCGTGAAATTGACGGATTTCAGGTATCAAAGCAAAAGGTGACAAACGACCTGCGTGCCCCCCTGCACCAGAACAAACTGCTATTAGACCATCAGCCCCCATCGATAGGGCTTTTTTAGAATGACGAATATTAACAACATCATGAAGTATAATTCCACCATAACTATGTGTTGAGTCATATACATCCTGATTGGCTTGCAAACTAGTTATAATAATTGGAACCTCGTGTTTTCGACATACTTCATTATCATGCGCTAAACGGTTATTAGAAGGGTGACAAATCTGATTTACAGCAAAAGGAGCAACCTTTTTATCGGGATTATCTTTTTGATATTGCTCTAACTCTAAC
Source organism: uncultured Hellea sp. (assembly GCA_905477785.1). Lineage (GTDB taxonomy): Bacteria > Pseudomonadota > Alphaproteobacteria > Caulobacterales > Maricaulaceae > Hellea. The sequence goes on along the minus strand of CAJQGR010000039.1, from coordinate 56,216 downwards.
TTTATTCTGACTATCCATTTTTCTAGCTCATCCGCTGGCCTTGCATTCAAAGCAGGGAAAGATCCAACTATACCAGCCTTGCACTGAGCAATTACTAGTTCGGGACCCGAAACAATAAACATGGGCGCAGCTACGATAGGCATTTCTAAGTTTTGTAGAACCGGCGGTAATGACATAATGAATCCTTAAACAAATTTTAATATGCAATTATATGCATATGAGCAGAAGTCCAGAAAAAATTACTCGTTAAATAAACTTGTTACAGTTTTAGTCATAGTTTTTACCCCTATTGGAATGGCTATACTGGCATTTGGTTTAAAAAATGGTGAATGCAATGAAGGCATTTGCCGACCTTCTTTCCTAGAATTTTCAAATTCATCAGGATCAGCTGCACCCAGCCAATAAATCAAACCTGGGACTTTTTCAATAGTTCTTCCGTAGCGCCCAAAGTCTTCTCCTCCCATGACCGGAGGAGTTGACACAACATTTTCTTTACCAATTGCATTTCCCATATAAATCATTGCTTTAGATGATAATTTTGGGTCATTAAAAGTTGAAGGTGTGTATTCATTTTGTAACTCAACAACAGGTAACTTGTTATCCGGCAAACCAGCAACACGGCCCATATTTTTAGCAATTCTTTTTATAGACTTAAGTAATTTATTCCGTGTTTCATCTGAATACGATCTTACAGTTAGCTGGAGCTTAACCTCTTCACCGATAATATTGTGTTTAGCCCCACCGTGAATTGAACCTACAGTCACTACAGCAGAGTCTTGAGCATCCACTTCACGCGATACAATTGTTTGTAAAGCTAAAACTATTTGAGATGCTAAAACTATAGGGTCTTTTGTTGTTTGCGGGTAAGCACCGTGGCCCCCTATTCCTTTAACTGTGATATCTACTGAATCAACATTAGCTAACGCATAACCTGAAGTGATACCGACTGTTCCAGCAGGCATTGCTGAATTAACATGTAAAGCTAGGTTATAATCAGGTATAGGAAACTTATCAAACAGACCATATTTTAACATGTCTTTAGCACCATGACTAATTTCCTCAGCAGGCTGTAAAATCATGAGTAATGTTCCAGACCAATCCTCTAGATTATCGGTCATTTCAATAGCTGTACCTAGAAAAGTTGTCATATGCACATCATGCCCACATGCATGCATAACGGGATATAAATCCCCAAAACGGTCTTTTTTAACTACCTTACTTGCAAAGCTCAGACCAGTTGTTTCCAAAACAGGCAATCCATCCATATCAGCTCTTACCATTATAGTTTTTCCCGGCCCATTCCTGAGTATAGAAACAACACCAGTTCCGCCAAAGCTTCTGTGAACATCAAAACCTAAATCTTCCATTTTATCTGCAAGGTATTCGGCAGTTTCATTTTCCATATTCGATAATTCAGGGTTAGTGTGTAGGTGTTTATAAACATCCATAAGGTCATATGCCTGGGCAGATTGGCTCAAACAAAAACATCCAATAACAAATAATTTAAAAATTTTCATAGCAGGCACCTGAGTTGATTATTATTGTTAGGCATTGTGTTTTACTATAATATGATTAGCTAATTAATAAATATTTTCAATGAAAAAGGCTTTTCCATGATAAAAACCCATTTAATTACTTTAGCTCATTGTTTAATTATTTCATTTATTATTGGCTGCTCCAATTCTTCTAAAAATGATGTAGCTGTGTTCTCAAGTGAAATAACAGAAAAAGACTTAGGCTTAAGGATCAAAAACCTATCATCTGACAGCTTTCAAGGAAGAGCCCCAGGCACACCTGGCGGCAAAGCCGCCTCACAATATATAGCCAACGAAATGAAAGCGGTGGGACTAATGCCTATGGGGCCTGATGGATCATACTTTCAATCGGTCGAGTTAACGGCACAAACAATACTTCCTGATTCTCAAATGAACATAAAATTCGACAAAGATATCGTATTTAATGGTAATGACCTTAAAAATTCTGTTTATTGGACCAAAAGACTTAATGAAAATATAAATATTAATGCAAGTGAAATTGCCTTTGTTGGCTACGGAATTAATGCACCTGAGTATAATTGGAATGATTACTCCGGAATTGATGTTAAGGGCAAAACAGTCTTAATTCTTATAAATGATCCTGGTTTTGCCACCAAAGATGAAACGCTATTCAAAGGTAATTCCATGACATATTATGGTAGATGGACTTACAAATATGAAGAAGCCGCTAAACAGGGAGCAGCAGCAGCTATTATCATTCATGAGACCGCTCCAGCTTCTTATGGGTGGGACGTTGTATCTGGTTCATGGTCTGGAGAACAATATGACTTAGTAAGGGCAGATAAAGGTGCCTCAAGAAGTGCATTAGAAGGGTGGATAAGCTATAATAAAGCTGAAGAAATACTGCGAAAAGCAGGACATAATCTCAAAGACTTAAAAATTAACTCAGTTAAAAAGAACTTTGAAGCATTTTCAATTCCAAAGCTAACATTAACAGCTTCCCTGAAACAAAATGTTGAAACAACAGTCTCAAGAAATGTGGCCGGTGGTATAATAGGATCTGAAAATCCAGAAGATTTTGTTCTTTACATGGCACACTGGGATCACCTTGGTATGAATTTAGAAATTGACGGACCTGATAAAATTTATAATGGCGCCGTTGACAATGCAACGGGAACAGCAGCCATTATTGAAATTGCAGAAGCATTTACAGGTAGCACTCGTCCAAAAAGATCTGCTTTATTTTTAGCAGTTACTGCAGAGGAATCTGGACTTTTAGGATCGGCATACTACGCAGAGAAACCTCTTGTTCCGCTAAAAAACACAATAGCAGGTATTAATATAGATGCTATTCTTCCATTGGGTAGAACAAAAGACATGAAAGTAATAGGTTATGGAGCATCTGAATTAGAAGACTTACTAAAGAATATTATAGAACCCAAAGGTATGTACATTGTTCCAGACGACAAACCAGAAGCAGGTTACTACTATCGTTCAGACCATATAAGCCTCGCAAAAAAAGGAGTGCCAATGCTATATGCTGATCCTGGAAATGAGCATGAAGATTTTGGTCTTATTTTTGGTGAAGAATTTTCTAATGAGTACACAAAAAACCGATATCACAAACCAACCGATGAATACAATGAAACTTGGGACTTATCTGGTATAAAGCAAACTTCAGAAATATTATATGAACTTGGCTACAATTTAACAAATTCAACCGAGTGGCCTAACTGGTATGATGGAACTGAATTTAAAGCAATTCGATCAGAAATGCGATCAACCTTAGAGTAGCTCATGCAAACAGTTATTTGCATGAAATGGGGGAATAGATATGGTGCTGAATTTGTTAATCGCCTTTACTACAGCATTTCACGGAATACTAAAAGAAAAACTAGGCTAATTTGCTTCACAGACAATCCGAAAGGTATTGTGTCCGATGTTATCACAGAAAAAATACCTGATATAAAACTACCTAGAGACTATATCAAAACCCCATGGCGCAAACTTACCATGTGGAAGTCTCCACTTCTAGACTTGAGCGGGGACATTCTCTTCCTAGATTTAGATCTTGTTATAACAGGTAATATCGATAGTTTTTTTGATTATAAGCCAGGAAAATATTGTGTAATTGAAAATTGGACACAGATAGGTAAGAATATAGGAAATACATCATGTTTCAGATTTCCAACTGATAAATATTCATATATTTACAACAACATACAACTGAATCCAGATGAAGTCTTAAAAAATTACAGAATAGAACAGGTATATATTTCTAAAAACATACCTGATATGGTATTCTGGCCAAGTGAATGGTGTCTAAGTTTTAAACACAATATAATTCCAAAATGGCCGATGAATTTCTTTAAAAATCCGAATTTACCCAAGAATGCTCGAATTGTTGCTTTTACTGGAAAACCAGATCAAGATGAAGCGTTACTAGGAATTTGGCCCGCACCTTGGTTTAAAAAAACCTACAAATACATTAAGCCAGCAACCTGGATTACAGAATATTGGAAATAAGCTTATGATAACAGTTCACCACTTAAATAATTCACGTTCGCAGAGAATACTTTGGCTGCTTGAAGAATTAAACGTAAAATATGAAATCAGACATTATCAAAGAGACGTTATCACTAATAGAGCTCCTGATGAACTCAAAGTCATACACCCTTTAGGTAAATCTCCAGTTATTGAAGATGGCAATTTAATAATAGCAGAAACTGGAGCAATAATAGAATATTTATTGAATAAATATGATAAAAACCAGTTACTACCTAACAAAAAGGATGAAGAGTATAATGATTATTTACACTTCCTGCATTTTGCTGAAGGGTCTGCAATGCTACCACTGCTCCTCTCACTTTTTAACGGGTTCCTGGGCAAAGCAGGTGCTCCACTTGAACCACTTATATCCAAAGAAATAAGAAACATACTAAACTACTGCGAGCAGCAATTGACAAAATATGAATATTTTGCCCGTAACAAAATTACAGGTGCCGACATCCTAATGATATTCCCACTGGAAGCAGCAAGGTCTAAGGGATTGCTATCAGATTATGAAGCTTGTAATGATTATGTCGAAAAAATTCACAACAGAGTAGCCTACAAAGCTGCTTTGAAAAGAGGTGGGACTTATTCATTTGGACCGATTAACAATTAGTTTAATAAAGATAATTTTAAGCCCCAGATAAGGTTTATATGTTTAAAGATAAAACAAAAAAAGCTATATTTCATTTAGCCTATCCAATGAAAAACAAAGAAGAAACAAGATTATTTTACACTAATATTTTGGGGTGCCCCGCAGGACGTGAAGATGAAACATGGATCGATTTTAATTTTTTTGGAAATCAATTAAGTTTTCATCTATGTGAAAAAAGTTACTTAGTAAAAGAGCCAACAAATCTTGTCGATGGTAAAGATGTACCAATTCGTCACTTTGGTGCGGTTTTAGAATGGAAAACATGGCACGTACTTAAAGATCGTTTAATAAAACATAAATTAGATTTCATAATTGATCCTTATATAAGATTTAAAGATCAAAAAGGCGAACAAGCAACCATGTTTTTTAATGACCCATCAGGAAATTCTATAGAGTTTAAAAGCTTTAAAAATATATCCCAAGTATTTGAAAAATAATGATAGTCAATCAAAAACTACTGAATTCACCCTTGTTATCCATAATACTTAGTGTCCTAGTAGATATTGAAAAATGAGTTCCCAATAATTCAAGTTGACCAGAATTTACAGCCTCTTCAACAAAGTTAAAAGTCATTAGATTTTTTAAAGACTGCCTAACTCCTTCCAATTCCATTTCCAGTTGTAATTTTTCCTTAGGAATATTTAATTTCAGTAATCTTTCATGGACTTCGTTAAAAATGGAAATCCATTTTCCAACATACCCCGAGCTATTGTAACCCATACCATCGATACAACCCTTAATGCCTCCGCAAGCCTCATGCCCAATAACTACAACCACCTCTACCTTAAGAACCGTAACTGCGTATTCTATAGCGGCCAAAGTACCGTAAGAACTACCTAAACTATCAACACCAGGCACAATATTTGCAACGTTTTGGTGTTCAAAAATATCACCCGGGTTAGTATGAAAAATATCTGAAGGGTTGACTCGACTATCAGAGCAGCAAATTACCATAATTTTAGGTTTTTGACCGTTAACAATCAAGTCCTTGTAAAGGGATTGTTGCACGTTAGCCTTACCTGAAGTGAAAGTCCTATAACCCAATAATAATCTTTCTTTCCAATTTTTCATATTAACGAGATATCCTTATCATTTTAGTTGGTAATAAAGCATAAATTGCACCGTCAGGACCTGAAGTCACGTCTCGAACTCTTCCCAAATCTTTAATTAAAACTATTTCTGATAGATAATTTTCATCACTTACACTCACTACCCTAACCGATTGATCCGCCAAAGCGCTTACTAGAAGATGACCATTCCACTCTGGAAACATTTTTCCTACATAAACATCTAAAGAACTTACTGCTATTGAAGGAGTCCAATAACTCTCGGGTTGTTCCATACCTGGCAAATCAACAAATTCTGTAAGCACAGAACCATTATAATTAATTCCATATGAAATTTTTGGCCAGCCATAATTCAAACCAGATTTAATTACATTTAACTCATCCCCTCCCTTTGGACCGTGCTCAGTTTGCCATATAACATTTGAATCTGGATGCACTATAATTCCTTGAGGGTTTCTGTTTCCATAGGTAAAAATAGAGGGATATACATTAAATGTATTAACAAATGGGTTGCCCTCCGGAATACTACCATCAGTTTTAATTCTATGAATCTTTCCATTCGGCACATTAATAGATTGAGCCATATCCATAACGCCACGATCACCTATACCAAAATACAAATGATCATTATTATCGAAAGCAATGCGAGATCCGAAATGAAATCCGGTATTCATGTAATCTTTAGGGTTAGCTTGAAATAAAACCTCTTCGTTTTCCCAAGTTATACTTTTTGAACTATAAGATAACTTACCTCTTACAATTTTAGTCATTGATTTTTCTGGATTATTTTTATCCATATCAGAAAAACTTAAATAAACCCAACCGTTTAAACTATAATTTGGATCTAAGGCTACATCAAGCAATCCACCCTGCCCCTTGTTAGTTACAGACGGAACTCCAATTACTTTCTTTTTTGAATCACGTGTAATTACAAGTAAGTTACCTTTTTTCTCTGTAACAAGTGCTACCCCGTCAGAAATAAAACTAAGTCCCCAAGGCTCGTCTAAGCCAGCAGTCCATTCTTCAATTACAAGCTGTTGTGAATAAATAGGAACTTTATTCACTGGAGAAGGTAAGTCTTTTGCTTTTACATTGAATGAATATAATAAAGAAACAAACAAAAAGAAAAGATGGTAAGGTGTCAGTCTTAGATTATCAAAAATTTGCATTAGCTATACCCTTTTAACATAAATAAATTATCCAGCGGCCTTCGCAATTAAAGCAAAGTCTATCATATCTAAACTAGCTCCGCCTACAAGTACGCCGTTAACATTTTCTACTTGTAGAATTTCAGTCGCATTTTTTTTGTTTACCGAGCCCCCATAAAGAACCTTTACATCAGGTCCTATAATTTCTCTAATATTAATATGCATTTTCCTTATATCATCTATGGAGGCAGTTACACCTGTTCCAATTGCCCAAATTGGCTCATAGGCCAAAACATAGCCCTTACTTAAACCAGCAATTGAGCTTTTAATTTGCTCTGAAACAAATTTAAGTGCGTGGCCAGATTTTCTAACTTCTAAATTCTCACCCACACAAACTATTGGAGTTAAATTTTCTTTAACTACTTTAATTGCCTTCAAAGAAACTTCTTTATCAGTTTCACCCATGGCACGTCTTTCAGAGTGTCCTAAAATAACAAATTTTACACCAAAATCTTTCAACATAGTGACACTTATTTCACCAGTGTAAGCTCCTTTATCAAGGTAATGGCAATTCTGAGCTCCTATTTGAATATTTGCATTAGTGCATATATCTTCCATTCCAGAAATTAATAATGAAGGAGGACATATAACAATATCAAGATGACCACGATCTTGTGACGGATATATTTCATCAAAGTTCTGAGGTTTGGCTAAGCAACTAGGCTTGCCATTCATTTTCCAATTACCCACAATCAGTTTTCGCATAATTAATCCTTCGCACTTTTTATATTAATGCCTATATAAAGATAATAAAACAAGGTTAATCGCCCTTGAAACAAGTTGTCCCCGCGGTTAAGTAATTACTTAAAAAATAGGACCTAAAAATGACGAAGACTATAGGCGAAAAAATTCGCAACTTCATGGTAGCCATTTTAGTAGGCTTACTGGTTGTCGCATTTGCGGTCTGGGGTGTAAATGACGTATTTACTGCCCGTGCCGGTGACTCAATAGTCACAATTGGAGATTCGGATATAACCTCGCAAGAGTTTGCGGAAGCATTTGAGCGTCAATTGCAAACACAAAATAGAGATAATGGAACCTCAATTACTAATCTAGAAGCATATAGAAGTGGCTTACACAACCAAGTATTACAGGAATTAGTCACAAATGAAATCATCGAAATAGATGCAGATGAGTTGGGTGTTGGCGTTAATAGGCGTACTGCAAGAAATGTAGTAAAAGAAATAGCTAACTTTCAAAATGACTTAACTGGTGAATTTAGTGAAGAGAAAATGGAGAGCTTATTAATCCAAAACCGTATAACTAGAAATCAATTTGAGAATGACATTTACAGCACGCTTCGTAGACAGCAAACTATTCCTGCTATTACTGGAGGTATTTCCGTTCCAGAAATGTATTCAACTCAACTGTATCGATATGTCACTGAACAACGTAAAATTAAATTAATTACAATTACGCATAACGATATATTAAATGTAGTTTCGCCCACAGAGACAGAACTTAAAAACTTTATTGATGAATTCAGCAATGCCTATACGGCTCCTGAATATAGAAAAATAACATTACTTCGCCTTGAACCTTTTGATATCACTCCAGATATGAAAGTGTCCGAAGATGAAATATTAGCAGCATTTCAATATAAAATAGATCTGGGCGAATTGGGTGCGCCAGAAAAAAGAACTGTTGTTCAAATAACTGCTCTTGATGAAAATTCAGCAAAAAAAGCTGCTGATTTACTATCTTCTGGACAAGATCCAAATTTTGTAGCCAGTAGTCTCGGTTTAATTCAACCTGAAATCTACACAAACGTTGTTAAGGATGATATTTTAGATCCAATTACAGCCGAAGAATCTTTTGCAATGAAAAAAATGGAATCTAAATCAATACTCGGTAGTTTAGGAAATTGGTACGCTATTAATGTTTCATCGATATCGCCAGCTGAAGTACCTAACTACAAATTACAAAAAGATTCCCTTCGTCAAACCCTCCTAATTGAAAAAGCACAAGAGGAGATATACGATATAACTGGAACAATCGAAGATTTGATGACAGATGGATTGACACTAGAGGAAATATCTACTGCTATTGAATGGCCTCTTTCATATTATGACTACATTGATAGATCCGGAGCAGATCAAACAGGATTAATAATGAATGGTTTTGATGCAATTCCTGGGATTGCTTCAGATGAAAACATTCTAGAAGAAATTTTTAATTCTGATTTAGGCTTTGAAACAGATCTCTTTGAAACTAAGAATGGTGGATATGCAATTGTTCGAGTTGATGAAATTAAAGATAGTCAAAGAAAACCTTATGAAGAAGTTAAGTATTCAGCAACTCAAGCATGGTTACAAACACAAAAAAACAACCTTCTGAATGAACTCGCTACTAAAATCATTAAAGAAATCAATGAAGGTGCAAGTATGAAAGAAATTGCATTTAATCTTGATAATAAAGCAATTGAGGAAGTTATAATTGTTCGAGGGCAACCTCCACGAACTGTAGGTCGAAACATTGTTGCAGATATTTTTGATTCCAATGTAGGCTCTATAGTTCAGGGAGAAGCACCTATTGTGAATGCCAGACAAATTGCTATTTTAGATGAAGTTATATCAAGTGAAGAGTTTCCAACTGGTGAAATACTTAAAATAATCCAAGAACGGTCATCCCAAGAAATTAGTAATGATCTACAAAGCGCTTACCAAACAGCTATTCTGAAGGATAAGGTATTAAATGAATATCCAGAGAAAATTAAAGTGGTTTTAGGCATAGCAGAAGAGTAAAGATGACATATCAAATTACTCCATCCCCTGAAGATTTCAATCCTAAAAAACCTCAGCTTGTATATGCAAGAATTATCAATGATTTAGACACGCCAGTATCTGCTTACTTAAAAATTGCAGAAAATAAGCCATATGCATTTCTATTTGAGTCAGTTCAAGGCGGTGAAATTCGAGGCCGATATTCTTTTTTAGGTTTTTCACCTGATATAATATGGAAATCTACTGGAGATAAAAGTGAAGTATCAAGAGATGGAAAAATATTTGAAAAATCCAAAGAAACACCTTTAGAAACATTAAGGTCTTTACAAAAAGAAAGCTCTTTTGCCCTACCAAAGGGAATACCTCCAATGGCAGCTGGTTTGTTTGGATATCTAGGCTATGACATGATACGTCAGGTAGAGAATTTACCTACTAGCTCAGAAGACCCTATTAATACACCGGATGCTATTATGGTAAGACCAACAATAGTCGCAATTTTTGATTCTATAGCACAGGAAATTATTATCGCTTCACCAGTTTATACTACAGGAAATTATGATAATGCTGTGAACAAAATACACGAAGTAATAAGAGAGTTAAATACACCTATAAATAATAACATTAACCAAAACAAAGATATTCATGATATAATTCCAAAGCTAGGGACATCTCTGGAAAAGTTTACAGATAGGGTGAATAAAGCAAAAAATTATATTTTATCAGGTGATATATTTCAGGTTGTAATTGGACAAAGGTTTTCTGCACCTTTTATACATAAAGATTTTTCTCTATACCGTTCTTTGAGAAGACTTAATCCGTCTCCATTCATGTATTTTTTAAATTTCAATGATCATAGTGTTGTTGGTTCTAGCCCAGAAATATTAGTACGGCTTAGAGATAAGAAAATTACTATAAGGCCAATAGCTGGAACTCGTCCTCGCGGAAAGACTGAAAGTGATGATCTTTTAAATGAACAAGAACTAATTAACGACCCAAAGGAATGTTCAGAACATCTTATGCTTTTAGATTTGGGTAGAAACGATGTTGGGCGAGTGACAAAACCAGGTACTGTGAAAGTTACCGAAAAATTTGTAATAGAAAGATATAGCCACGTTATGCATATAGTATCAAATGTTGAAGGAGAAATTCTGGATGACTGCGATGCACTTACTGCTTTATTTGCTGGTTTTCCAGCTGGAACGGTATCAGGAGCACCCAAAGTACGGGCAATGGAAATAATAAATGAGTTAGAAGAAGAAAAACGTGGTATTTATGCAGGCGCAATAGGATATATTGGATCTAATGGAGATATGGATACTGCAATTGCTTTGAGAACAGGAATTATTAAAGATAAAATACTTCATGTTCGAGCCGGAGCAGGAATAGTTATGGACTCTAAACCAGAATTAGAATTTGAAGAAACTCTACATAAATCAGCAGCTTTATTTAAAGCAGCCGAACAAAGTATAAAATTTGATTAGGATTAAATGTGCTTCTTGTTATAGATAATTATGATAGTTTTACGTATAATTTAGTTCATTACGCTCAAGAACTTGGTGCGAAAACAAAGGTAGTTCGTAATGATGAAATTAGCGTCTCTGATGCTATATCTATAGGGGTCAATGGAATTTTGCTTTCCCCGGGACCTTGTACTCCAAATGAAGCAGGAATATGTCTTGATTTGATAACTCAAGCTCCCGATGATTTAGCAATATTAGGAATTTGCTTGGGGCATCAATCTATAGGACAAGCTTTCGGGGGCAAAGTTATTCAAGCAAAACAAATCATGCATGGCAAAACATCAACCATCCACCATGATAATTCTGGCTTATTTACAGATATACAAGGTTCATTTAAAGCTACCCGATATCACAGTTTGTCAATAGATCGCGAGACACTTCCTGATTGCTTAGAGGTAAATGCTTGGGTTGATGATCTAGAAATAATGTCCATTAATCATAAAACCAGACCTATATATGGACTTCAATTCCACCCTGAATCCATAGCATCAGAAAATGGCCATAAATTAATTAATCAATTTTTGAAAATTTCAGGTATACTTTGAATAATTTTGAACAAAATATGCGTTCTATTTTATTAGGTAAAAAAAGTGAATCCGAAATAGTAGCTTTTTTGGAAGACATAAATCACTCAGGTTTAACTGCTAATCAGGTCAAATTAGGCGTTGACATAATGAGAGAAAACATGACTGGCATCAATATACCAAATGCCATCGATATCGTAGGAACCGGTGGAACAGGCCTTAAAACTTTATCAATATCAACTGCTGTTTCTATAGTTTCTGCAGGTGCAGGGGCTAAAATAGCTAAACATGGAAACCGAGCAGCTAGCTCTTTAACTGGAACTGCAGATACACTTTCATATCTAGGGGTTAATTTAAACATCAAATCAGATAAAATAATTGAATGTGTTGAGAGGTGTGGAGTTGGCTTTCTTTTCGCACCCAATCATCACCCAGCAATGCGCTTTGTTGCATCAGCACGCAAACTAATAGGAAAAAGAACCATATTTAATCTACTAGGGCCAATGAGTAATCCTGCGCAAACAAAAAGAATGTTGGTTGGCGTATGTGATGATAATTGGAGAAGGTTAATGTCTGAAGCATTTAACAGACTCAATGTTGAACATGTTTGGGTAGTCCACGGCCATGATGGATTAGATGAAATTACAACAACAGGACTCAGTAATATTTCAGAAGTTAAAAATGGAAAAATAAGTAACTTTACTTTAGATCCAAGAGAATTTGGTATCAAAACCGTAGAAATTGATAAACTTAAAGGTGGCAAGCCAGATCAAAATGCTGCCGCGTTGATGAATTTACTTAATGGCAGTAAAGGTCCATATAGAGATATAGTTCGTTTGAATTCAGGAGTTAGTCTTATGATTTCAGGCATGACTGATACTATAGAAAATGGAATTATGATGGCTACGGAAAGTATTGATAGTGGAGCAGCAAAAAATACACTTCAACAATTGGTAACAATCAGCAATGAGTAATACCCTAATGGATGCACCTGATGTGCTAAAAAAAATTGCAGCCTATAAAGAAAATGAAGTTCAGTTATTGAAGTCCACTACATCAATTGAATTACTGCGAGACACAGCAAAAAAAATTGCCGCCCCCAAAGGTTTTCTAAATGCTATAAAAAAAACTAAGCATCGCGCTGTAATAGCAGAAATAAAAAAAGCAAGCCCTTCAAAGGGAGTTATTTGTAAAGACTTCAACCCTATAAAAATAGCTAGAGAATTTGAAAATGCTGGTGCGACTTGCATATCAGTATTAACAGACAAACCGGGGTTTCAAGGTTCAAATGAAATTTTTAAAAAAGTAAGAGAAAACACTACGCTGCCTCTTTTAAGAAAAGACTTTATGATTGACCCGATTCAAATAACAGAAAGTCGTGTAATGGGAGCGGATTGCATATTAATAATCATGGCTATGGTTAATGATTTAACAGCTAATCTATTATTTAATGAGAGCAAAAAAATGGGAATGGACGCACTAGTGGAAATTCATAATAGTAGTGAGCTCGAACGCGCTATTAAATTGGGAGCAAATTTAATAGGAATAAATAATCGCGATTTAAGTACCTTTCATACTTCATTAGATACCTTTGAAAAATTATCGGATAAAACTCCAAAAAATATAACTTTAATTGCTGAAAGCGGAATTAATACTAAACTTGATATAGAAATATTAGAAAAGCAAGGAGCACACGGGTATCTCATAGGAGAAAGTCTAATGAGAGGGAATAATATAAGTATGACTTTAAATAACTTTATAAAATGACGGGTGTTATTAAATCTGGTTATTATACCAAACATATAGCTTGGATTCAGCTTTCCAACCCTAAAAAAAGGAACGCTCTTTCATTAAGCATGTGGAAAGATTTACCACAAGTTATTCAAAACCTAAAAAAAGATAAATCTCTCAGAGTTCTTATTGTAAAAGGTGATGGTGAAAATTTTAGCTCCGGAGGAGATATTTCTGAGTTTAAAACTATTTTTTCTACACCGAATTCATCCCGTAATTTTAATACGACTATAAATAAAGCATTTAATGCCCTTGTTAATTTCCCTAAGCCAACCATTGCCATGATAAAGGGAGGGGCTATAGGCGGTGGCTGCGGTTTGGCACTTGCTTGCGATATACGTATGGCATCAGAAAATTCTTTCTTAGCAGTTACTCCTGCAAAATTAGGTATTGTATATCCATATTCTGAAATAAAAAGGCTAGTTGCAACGGTTGGAATTTCTACGGCTAAAGATATTCTTTTTTCAGCACGATTAATTAAGGCAGAAGAAGCTGAAAAGCTACGTTTAGTAAATTATATATTCTCAACCAGAGAACTTGAAACAAAAACTTTAGAGTACTCTGAATTGCTTGCAAATAACTCACCTAATTCACTATTGGTAATAAAAGAAATTGTAGGAGAAATAGAAAATAGCAAAATAGAAGCTAACAATGCAATGAATAAAAAAATAAATAATGCATTCGAAAGCATAGACTTTCAAGAAGGGTACAACGCCTTTTTAGAAAAACGAAAAGCGAAATTTTAAATACTCATTACAAAATAAAGCAAACGCTTGACTTTAATGAGAACATCTGTAGAACAAAACATAATGTTGCCGTTTTGTTCGGGGTTTATCATGTTAACAAAAAAACAAAAAACACTACTTCTTCTCATCGATAAAAAAATAAAAGATACAGGTATACCTCCCTCTTATGATGAAATGAAAGATAGCCTAGGATTAGCTTCTAAGTCAGGGATACACAGATTAATTACTGCTTTAGAGGATAGAGGATTCATTCGTCGTCTACCTAATAAAGCAAGAGCAATAGAAGTTTTAAAAAGCACCCCTAAGTATTTTGAAGATACTTATACTCCGCAACCAGCTAACGATGAGTTTGAAATACCGTTTGTAGGGAAAATAGCGGCTGGTAACCCAATAGCAGCAATAGAAGACAGCTATAACAAAATCTCAGTTCCTGCAACGATGATGGGCATAAATCATTTTGCACTTGAGGTAGAAGGTGACTCAATGATTGAAGCTGGTATTCTTGATGGAGATATTGTTGTTATAAAAAAATCATCTACTGCACGTAATAATCAGATAGTTGTTGCATTAGTAGATCAGGAAGAAGCCACACTAAAACGAATTTATACTTCGGAAAATTCAATTGAACTAATACCGGAAAACAAACATCACAAAACTAAAGTTTTTGGTCCAGATAGAGTTAATGTCCAAGGTATTTTAGTAGGACTTGTCAGGAATTATAATTAAATATTTAAGTAGCTAATAAACTTTTACTTCAGTTTAATTAAAAGAGTTATACTTTAACTTAAGTATATCTTAATATGATAATTTATTTCTGTTAATTATTTCACATCTATGAGATACGCGTAACTTCATATAACAAAAAAATATTAAATAATGTCAGTAAAAAAAGTCATAACCCGTTTTGCGCCATCTCCTACCGGTTTTCTCCACATAGGCGGAGCCAGAACAGCTCTCTTTAATTATTATTTTGCCAAGAGTCTGGATGGAGAGTTTCACCTTCGCATTGAAGATACAGACAAAATAAGATCAACAAAAGAAGCAACGGATGCAATAATTGAGGGATTAAATTGGTTGGGCATTCCACATGATGGAGAAATAATTTATCAATCAGCCAATGAAAAACTTCATGTTAAAGCAGCGCACAAACTTTTAGAAACAGAATTTGCATACAAATGTTACGCATCAAGCGATGAATTGGAAGCACTTCGTAAAGAAGCTTTAAAAACTGGAAAATCATTCAGAAGCCCATATAGAGATACTAAATCAACACTAAAAAAACCCTATACCGTTCGGTTTCGTGTACCAGATGGAAATACAAATATAGAAGACCTAGTGCAAGGAAATATAAATTGGAATAATGCAAACTTTGATGACTTTGTCCTTCTTCGCGCAGATGGCACTCCGACTTATATGCTTGCTGTTGTGGTTGACGATCATAACATGAATATAACCCATGTTATCAGAGGTGACGACCACTTAATTAACGCAGGTCGACAAGCAATGATTTATAATGCTCTAGGTTGGACAATTCCAATATGGGCACACCTATCTTTAATACATGGTCCGGATGGAAAAAAATTATCCAAGCGTCATGGTGCACTTAGTGTACAAGAATATAAAAATATGGGGTATTTGCCTAAAGGATTAAAAAACTATCTCTTAAAGTTAGGTTGGGCACATGGAGATGAAGAACTCTTTTTTAATGAAAGCACTATAACAAAAATTTTTTCTATGGATGGTGTAAACTCCGCACCTGCTCGACTAGATTTTGATAAAATGGATTTTATCAATGGACAACATATAATGAAGGAAAATGATGAAACTCTTTTAAGTTTACTCATTTCAACAATTGATAAACAGAATAAATATCAATTAAATGATATTTTAGAAAAAAGACTACTTAATGCAATGCCATCATTAAAATCTCGTTCAAAAAATATAATTGATCTAACCAATCAAGCTGAATACTTGATTATAACAGTACCTCTACAGTTTACAGAGAAAAATAAAAAAATTTTTCAAAAAAATGATGCTATAAAATACCTCTCGGCTTTGACTTCCGAACTGAAATGCTTAGAAGAACTAGAATGGAACAATGATAATATACAGCAAGTAATTAAAAATTATCTCGAGTTAAAAAATATTGGTTTTGGTAAAGTAGGTCAACCAGTTAGAATGGCACTTACTGGAGGTAACCCCTCACCTGATTTATCACTTGTATTAAATTATCTTGGTAAAACTGAATCATTACTTAGACTTCAGAATATTATTGATGAATATAAAGACTTAATTGAGGAATAAATGGATAATAATATAAAAAATGTCGGCTCAGCGAAGATAATTATTGATGATAAGACTTTTGACTTACCTGTGATGCGAGGCACCCTAGGAGCACCAGGGATTGATGTGCGCGCTTTACATAAACATACTGGGCACTTTACTTTCGACCCAGGTTTTACTTCTACATGTTCAACTGAATCTCAAATTACTTTTATAGATGGTCAAAAAGGCAAACTTTTACACAGAGGTTACCCCATAGAACAACTAGCTAACAATTCTACTTTTTTAGAAGTTGCATACCTTATGATAAATGGAGAACTTCCAAACATTACTCAAAATGAAAAATTTACACGTACAATAACCGAACACACAATGCTTCATGATCAAGTAGAACAATTTTTTCATGGTTATCGACGTGATAGCCATCCTATGGCAATGATGTGTGGAACAGTTGGAGCATTATCAGGATTTTATCATGATGAAGCGCATACTACTGTGGATGAAGCCAGAGACATTGCTATGCATCGTTTAATAGCCAAAATGCCTACAATTGCAGCGCGTTGTTACAAATATTCTATTGGTCAACCTCATGTCTATCCAAATAATGAATTATCATATGCTGAGAATTTTCTGCATATGTGCTTTTCTGTACCAGCTGAAAAATACAAAGTAAGTAAAACCATAGCAAGTGCTATGGATAAAATATTTATATTACATGCTGATCATGAACAAAATGCTTCAACGTCCACTGTAAGATTAGCTGGGTCATCAGGTGCCAACCCTTATGCCTGCATAGCTGCAGGAATTGCATGCCTTTGGGGTCCTAGCCATGGCGGTGCAAATGAAGCCTGTTTAAATATGTTAAGAGAAATAGGAAGTGTTGATAGAATACCTGAATACATTGAAAAAGCAAAAGACAAACAAGACCCTTTTCGACTAATGGGATTTGGCCATAGAGTTTATAAAAATTTTGATCCAAGATCTCGTGTCTTACAAAAGGTTGCTCATGAAGTATTGGAAGAACTTGATTTAGATAACCCAATTTTAGCTGTAGCTAAAGAATTAGAAAAAATAGCTCTAGAAGATGAATACTTTGCTGCCAAGAAATTATATCCAAATGTGGATTTCTACTCTGGCATTGTTTTATCTGCACTAGGTTTTCCAACATCAATGTTCACCGTACTATTTGCATTAGCACGAACAGTGGGCTGGATATCTCAATGGAATGAAATGTTAGAGGACCCAAGTCAAAAAATTGGACGGCCTAGACAACTATACTCTGGGGAATTGGAAAGAAATTACATACCTATTAGCAACAGATAAGCTAAATATTCATAAGGTTTAAAATAATTTCAGATGCTTGATTGTTTACTGATTTACCTTTCGGTTTTATTTTTATAATATGTTGAGATATTTTATTACTTGCCTCACTGCGAAGTTGATTATTTTGGATATATGACTTTAGTTCTTTACTCAAGTTATTTGAATTTACTTCCTTTTGTAAAAACTCAGGCATTAGTTCCTCGTTAGCTGAGATATTCACCAAAGATATATATTTAGGTTTGTATAAAATTTTTGCTATTATGAAAGTAATAGGATTTAATCTATACGCAACTACAGTGGGAACACCAGCTAAAGCTAATTGTGTAGTAACCGTACCTGAACAAGCAAGTGCGGCGGTACTAATTGAAAATACTGAAGCTTTAAGTTTTTCTTCAACGAAAATTATATTCTCCAATCTTTTATCCAAATCCTTTGCTTGTTTAATATCCTTTATAACTGCTCCAGAAACTGGACTGACAACCTTAAGATCAGGAAAACTATCTTTTAATTTAAGAATTGTCTCAATAAAAGGCTTTACAAGGTTATTAATTTCAGAGCTTCTACTTCCAAAAAAGACAGCGAGTACCTTATCGGAAGAACTAAAACCAAAATTTCTATAAACTTTATCTTTTTCTGGAATAATATATTTTGAGTCAAAAACCGGATTGCCTACATATGAAACGCTTAAACCATAAGGTTCGAAATAATGTGATTCAAAATCATGAATTGTTAACAAATGATCTATATATTTTGCTAAAACCTTAGATCTATTTTTACGCATAGCCCAAACTTGAGGAGCTATGTATTTTACTACCTTACCCTTATAGCCAGATTGTTTAAGTTTTTTTGCAACTCTTATCATAAAGCCCCAACTATCTATCAATATAACTACATCAGGGTTTATTGATAAAATATCATTTACTGTATTTTTAATTGATTTTATAATCCTAGGGTAAGACTTTATCGCCTCTACAAATCCAAGAATTGCTAGGCCAGATATATCAATTTTACTTGTTACACCTTCAGACTCCATAAATGAACCACCAACACCATGCATCTTAATGGCTAAAGATTTTTTTCTAATACTTTTTATTAAACCTGCACCAACTTGATCTGCAGAACTTTCAACCGCAACAATATAAACTGATTTTGTCATTTTTCACTTGAAGTAATGCCGACAATAAAAACTCCAAGTCTGTCAGCTAGTTTTATAACATTAGCACGGTCTAGAATAAGGGTTTTCTCGCTAATAGCTACAATTCCGGCTAACCCTGCTTTTGATACTCTTTCGATTGTTTCAGGTCCTATAGTTGGGAGGTCAATACGAGTATCCTGTGATGGCTTTACAGCTTTCACCAATACACCTCTGGGATTTTGTGTATTTCCTCTAATTTCTTTTGGTAGTTCATTTAATCGATCTAACATAAGATCAGTTCCTTCTTGCGCTTCTACGGCTAAAACAAGTCCATTTGCCACTACGACAGATTGCCCAATATCTGCCCTACCCATAAGCCTAGCAACTGACACTCCCTTATCAGCATCTAATCTATGAGAGTTATACATGGGAATAGACCCTAATTTTCCTTCAGGTAATAGTAAATCTTTACACAAAATTTGTGGAGAAACTATACTAAAGCCCTCTTTTTCAAACATACCCAGAATATAACGCATTAAAGCATCATCACCCTTTCTCGCGGCATCAATCAGTCCTTTTAAGTGCTTGAGTCCTTTTAGGTCTGGTTTAAAACTATTAAAGTCCGGTCTCTTTATTACTCCAGCAAAGCAAACATCTGTGACATTATTATTTCTTAAAGTTTTTAAAATTTTTCCTAGCTCAGAGGCATAGTAAAATTTAGCACCAGGATAATCAGACTTTTTAGCGAAATTCTTTATGCCTATCACAGATATATTGTAGCCGCTTTCATTAACCCCAGAAATAATATATTTGGGTAATTTACCTGCACCTGCTATAAGCCCTATATTCAAGATTATTTCCAAGAATTTGGCATACATATACGCCTATTTTTTCGATTGTTTATAAATTTAACAATTTCCATTACTTCATTATTATCGGAAAATACGCTTTCTGCATCATTAAGTCTTTCACTGAAGGTTCCCTCTTGCGCAAAAAGCATTCTGTAAGCCGACCTTAAATCACGGATTCTATCTCTGGAAAAGCCCCTCCTTTTTAGTCCTATTATATTTAGACCAGTTAAGTGAGCTTTATTCCCTATTACAGAACCATATGGTATTACATCTTTTGTAACAGTTGCCATACCACCAATAAATGCATGATCGCCAATCCTAGTATGCTGATGTATTGCAGAAAGTCCTCCTAAAACTACATGATTACCTATCGTTACATTTCCTCCAATTTGGGCACCATTTGATATAATAACATTATTACCCATTTGTCCCTCATGTGCCAGGTGGGTGCCAACCATAAAGTAACAGTCATTACCAATTCGAGTTACGGGTTTCCCATAGTCAACTCCAGGGTGAATATTTACATTTTCTCTAAAGGTACAACGCTCACCAATTTCAATACTAACCTCACCTCCTTTATGCTTCATATCTTGAGGTGGATGACCCATTGATACGAATGGATATAATTTACAATCATTACCGATAATTGTTGTTCCAGATAAATTTACCTGAGCAACCAATTTCACATTACTCCCAAGTTTTACTCCCGGACCAACTACACAAAAAGGGCCAATATGAACACCATCTGAAATAACTGCCTTTTCATCAACATATGATGAAGGATGTACATTTACGGTCATTTAACACTCATTTCAGCTGCGGAAAAATTTAAAGTAGCACATACTTTATTGTTCACTTTAGCAATTCCTTTAAATTTATAAAATGGAAGACGTATTTTTTCTATTTCCACTTGTATAGTTATTTTCTCTCCTGGCAAAACTGAGCGACGAAACTTAGCTTTCTCAACTGATGAAAATGCAATAAATTTTCCATCCGTCAAACCACGTGTTAAAGACACCAGAAGAGCACCAGCCTGAGCAACGGTTTCGATTATTAATACACCTGGCATAATTGGAATATCTGGGAAATGACCTTTAAAGAAATTTGCGTTAGGGTCTACAAATGACTCTACAGTTATTTTATTTTTTTCAATCAATATAACATTATCAATGAATAACATTGGATCTCGATGTGGAAGATAATCCTTAATAAAATTTCTATTTAAAGGTAATTTATAAGTATTAATTGCCACACCGACTACTCAAATTTTTTACTTAGTTTACGTCTAGCACTAACAGACCTCATATGATCTCTTATAGGCATTGCAGGGACCCCACTCCAAACTTCTCTTGGTGGTATATGATGCATAACTCCTGAACCAGCCGCTATCGATGCAAATTCACCTATATTAATATGATCAGCTACGCCTACCTTACCACCTATTTTTACACCATTACCAATTGTGCAGCTTCCAGATATTCCTACTTGAGCGGCAATGATAGAACCATTTCCAATGTTACAATTGTGGGCAATTTGTACAAAATTATCAATTTTCGTATTATTTCCTATTATTGTATCCCCAATAAAACCACGGTCAATACATGTGTTTGACCCAATAAAAACATCATTTCCTATTATAGTTCGTCCTATATGTGGCATATTTATAATACCAACCTCATCACTATCGATACCAAATCCTGATCCACCTATAACAGAAGACGACTTAATATGACACCCACTTCCAATTAAAGAGCATTTTATAGAAGAGTGTGGGCCTATATATGAATTTGATTTGATATGCACACCCGGTCCAATTACACAATAAGGTGAGATTTCAACACCATCTTCAATTACAGCTCCATCACTAATAATTGCAGTCGCATGAACAACAGAATTTTCTGATATGAAAGCTTTGGGGTATAATTTTTTGTCTTTTCTCAATTTCACAAGTTTACTTATGGCGCGAGCAAAATGTGCTCTTGGTGTTGACGATATTATAGGAATAATTTTTTGCGACTTAATAAGTCCAGATAAATCGGCAGTTACAAAACAAGCAGTTGCTGAGGCTGTTGATAGTAAACTTAAATATTTCTTACTATAAAAAAAAGATAATTGACCCTTAATGCTTAAGTCTAATTCAGCAGCAGAGTATATTTTTTCATCTCTATAAATATCATTCAAAAGAAACGAGTCAGTTCCTTCAATAATATCAGATATTTTTAAAGGGCCTGAGGATATATAAAATCGTTCATCGAGCATTACCCTATATATCCTAAAAGGTGGTTAAAAATTTGTAATGAGGCAACATTATTAGCAAATTAATATAATAACGGTTTATTGCCTAGCTAATCTCTCTCGTTTCACAGGAACAGTTTTCAGCTGAGAATTTAAGCGTGTAATAACTATATCTGTTACATCAACAGGATCGCCATATATAACTAAAGATCTCTCTAAAACAACATCGGCTTCACGTTCTTTGACTATAAGTTCTAAAATAACTCGCAGCCTATCTTGAACTTTTTGAATTGCTTTATTTTCAGTAATTTTCATTTCTTGCTGTTTGTACTGTACATCAACAGAAATTTCTTGCTGCTCTTTTTGAAAATTTTGTACTTTAGATAATAATGCCGGATCATTCTGCAAATCTTCTTGTGTCTTACCCTTTAATTCTTCATTCAGAGACTTTCCTTTAGCTTCCATAGCTGAGGTCTTAGCTTGAGTTTCAGACTGCATGGAACTTCCAATACTAGCAAGTTGGGTAGCTATATGCTTTCCAACGTCTGAATCCCTCAGGACTCTACTTGTGTCAACAACCAATATTGTACTTTGAGCAAATGCTGTTATTGAAAAAACAAAACTCAAACAAATAATTGCTAATGAGCGGAATATAATTTTAAATATAAACATAATCAAAACCTTGTTCGGGTGGTAAATTGAAATGACTTACGGTCATCGTAGTCATACTGTATTAATGGTTTAGTAAAGTCAAAGCGTATTGGTCCAAAAGGACTCTCCCAAAATATCGACAAACCTGACATAGCGCGTACTGACAGACTGTCAATCGTCTTTGTATAAAACCCTTCAGATGTTAATTGATTGCCTGTAGTAGGGTCAATACCTGTATCAAATGTTTCATTTGCATCAAGTAAACCAACCGTACCTGCCTCAACAAAAACACTTCCTAATAAGTTTGGTATACCAACCGGAAAGCTAACTTCAGCAGAAGCTATACCGAATGCATTGCCCCCTAAAGAGTTCAATCGTCGTACTATCGCTCCTGTATTGGCATCATACTGTACAACCCTGGGACCAATACCAGCATTATCATATCCTCTAAACTCATAATTACCTTTAAAGTATCTATCGTTAATAGAAACAGGATCGCCACCCCAACCTCTAATATATCCACCAGATATTGACGCACTCGAAATTACATTTTTAAATAAACCTCTATAAGCATTAGCTCTAAAATCACTTCTGAGGTACTGAACATCACCGCCAACACCAGCAACGTCCTGTGAAAAACGGAAATCAAACCCTCTTGTCGGTGTTATAGGATCATTTCTTCTATCCCAGCTAAATGTATAACCAACTATAGAAGACATTCTACCATTTATTTGATCACAGAAGCTTAGCTGTTGCTGCGAAACCCCTGATGAAGACCCATTAGTTGCAGCACAACTTGTAGCATTAACACCGGGGGACTCTATTGATTCAGTACGTAAAGAATATCTAGTTGAAAGGGATGTGTAGTCAGTCAAAGGAAAGGCCAATGAAAGTTGACCGCCAGTTCTTGATTGTCTAAAATTAGCCTCTTTGAGGAAGTCAATCTCTACATCGAAGACCTCAACACCAGCTGCTAGGTTACGTCCTAAAAATCTTGGTTCAGTAAATCTAAGATCAACTTCACGTCTATTTGAACTTGCTCGAATAACAAACCTTAATAACTGCCCTCTACCACGTAAATTTCTTTGAGTAATCGATAAGTCCACTAAGAAAGCATCGGCTGAAGAAAAACCAGCAGAAAATGAAAGTTCCCCTGTGGGCTGTTCTTTAACATCAACTTCCACAATTGCCCTATCTGGAGAACTTCCTTGTCTTTCAGTTATTTCAACTTCTTCAAAAAATCTAAGGGCCCTCACTCTATTACGAGATCTATCCAACAATATTCGATTAAAGGCATCGCCTTCAACTAATTCAAGCTCACGACGAATAACATAATCAAGCGTTGTTGTGTTTCCAACAATGTCTATTCGTTCAATATATACACGCGGGCCCTCAACAACATTAAAAACTAAATCAACAGTTTTTGTATCTCTGTTGCGTTTAATATCTGGTTGAATATCAACAAAAGCATACCCAGAAGTACCCGCAGCAAAATTCAAAGTATCAATTACATCCTCAACCCTACTAGCGTTATATATAGTTCCTGGTTTTATGGAGATTAATCTTTCTAAAAATTCTGAATTTAAATCATCCAATTCAGTTTCAACAGATATATCACCCCAAGTGTATTCTAAACCTTCATCAACTGTAAATGTTATATAAAAGTCTTCTTGGTCAGGCGTTAATTCAGCTACAGCTGAGACTACGCGAAAATCAGCAAATCCTCTATCAGTATAGAAAGTTCTAAGCTGTTCTCTATCATATTCTAAACGACCTGGGTCATAATTGTCATCAGAAGAGAAAAATTTATACCAAATGGACTCTGCCGTAACAATCTCTTTTCTAAGTCTACGATCTGGGAACTCACTGTTACCTATGATATTAATCCTCTTAACTCCTGTTACAGGTCCCTCCGATATTTCAAATATTAAATCAACACGGTTTTGAGGTTGCTGGACAACCTTAGGTACAACATTAGCTGCAAATCTGCCAGCTTGACGGTATAGCTCTATTATCCTTTGAACATCTTCCTGAACGCTTGCTCTTGTAAAAATTGACCGAGGCTCCGCCTCTAATTCATCAGTAATTTTTTCTTCTTTTAAGGATTTGTTACCTTCCAATATAACTCTGTTTATAATCGGATTTTCTATTACACGTATTAACAATATACCTTCAGCACTGGGTAAAATAGCTACATCAGCAAATAATCCGGTTGCAAACAAAGTTTTTACCGATAGATCAATGCGTTCTTCACTATACGGGTCACCAGGAGAAATGAGCAAATAAGAAGCAACTGTATTAGCTTCAACTCTCTGATTTCCCTGAACCTCTATACCTCTAATAATTGATGGCATTTCAGTGCCTGTAGGAGCTATATTTTGAGCAAACCCATTGGAAAAAATTCCCAAAGTAAGAACCGCTGCAAACCCAAGACATAAATAGCGAGTTATTGATAGCTTAAATTTATTAACCAATACCATAAAAAGCCTACTTAAGAGAAAATGCTAGAAACATAACTTATATCATTTAGAGTTAAAACAACGAATAGAGTAAACAGTATTGCTAATCCTAGTTGAAACCCTATCTCCTGTTTTTTTTGACTAAGCGGACGACCCACTATCGCTTCATAGCCATAGTACACCAAATGTCCACCGTCTAACATCGGAATTGGCATTAAATTTGCTACACCTAGCGCTACTGATAGAGAAGCTCCTATTGTTAAAAGCCTTAAACTAAGTTCTTTTAGTTGATCAGGGATTGTAGTATTTCCATTTACGGCGTCTACAGCTACTTTACCTGAAACAGTGGCTATCTTAATAATAGAGCCTAATTCTTTACCGTCTTCTTCACCCTTAATTACTCTTCCGATGTAATATCCAGTCATAGAGATAGAACTTATCAGTTCTTTGTAACCATAAGCAATTGCTTCAAAAAAATTATACTCTAATTTGGTGATAGCTATCGGGTCAGAAAGACCTATTCCTATTTTTCCTGATGACGATACTCCTCCAATCAAATCTTTCTCAAACTTACGCTCTGGTTTAATGATTAACTCAAAATTAGATTCATTCCTTTCGATTTTGGTAATAATGTTACTTCCGCTTCTTAATGCAATATACCTTCTTAAATCATTGAAATCACTTACATCTTTATTGTCCATTGTGAGTATTCTATCACCAATTAAAAAGCCTGCCTTATCTGCTGGACTACCATCGATAACTTCACCAACAATTGAATCCACTCTGTAAGTACCTAAAGTAAAACTAAGACTTGCAAAAATAAAAATAGCGAGAATAAAGTTGAATAAAGGCCCCGCTAAAACAACTAATATTCTTTGAAAAACAGGTATTGTATTAAAATATTTATTACCATTAGTTATATAGGAATTAGTGATATTTTTTTCATTATCAATTTCAGAAAACTTTACATATCCTCCTAAGGGTATTCTTCCTAAAGACCAAATAGTACCATTTTTAGTTTTCCATTGGTGCAAAGGCTTCCCAAAGCCAATTGAAAACTTCTCAACACTAACTTTAAATAACCTAGCTATCAAATAATGGCCAAGCTCATGGAAATATACTAAAAATGTAATAAGAATTAAAAAGCTTGATAGAAAGACCAATATATTTATTAGGTTAATCATATAATTTTATTAATATGTTCATTAGTCATAGTCCTGACTTCATTATCCTTAGAAATAATTTCTTCAATTGTTAACATTTTTGCTTTTAAATCATTACGAGAGGAGTACTGATTTAGAACTCTATCGATTATGCGTACAATATCTAAATACCTTATTTTATCTTGCAAAAATGCATCCACTGCAACTTCATTTGCTGCATTTATTACACATGGTGCTGCGCCCCCAGTCTCAAGTGCATATCGGGCTAAATTCAAAGCAGGAAACTTTTCCAAATCTGGCTTAAAAAATGTTAGATCATTCATAGTTGTTAAGTCTAACCGTTCTACGTGAGCATCGATACGGTTTGGCCATGCCATTGAATAAGAAATTGGAGTACGCATGTCAGGTGAACCTAATTGAGCTAGTATCGAACCATCGATATATTCAACCATCGAGTGAACTATAGATTGCGGATGAATAATTATATCAATTTCTTTAGAAGGTCTGCTGAATAAATAACTCGCTTCAATTAGCTCTAAACCCTTATTCATAAGTGTAGCCGAATCGATCGATATTTTCGCCCCCATATTCCAAACCGGGTGTTTTAAAGCCGAATTTTTAGTGACCATACTCAAATTATCAAGCGAAGTGTTTAGAAAAGGCCCCCCACTTGCAGTTAAAATTAATCGCCTTACTCCATTAGGTTTTTCAGTATCGAGAACTTGAAATATCGCATTATGCTCTGAATCAACCGGTAATAACTTGGATCCTTTCTCTATCACGCACTTAGTAAACAAGTCACCAGCAGTAACTATGCACTCTTTGTTAGCTAAACCAATATTTATCCCTTGATTCACAGCAGCTAAAGTTGGTTCCAAACCAGCTGCACCTATAATTGCTGCCATGCAAAATTCAGTTTTATATGAAGCAGCCTCAATTAAAGCCTCAGGGCCTATACCAATTTCAACGTCAAAACCGTTCAGCATTTCTTTAAGAGTATTAGCATTGCGATTATCTGCCAAGGCAACATATTTTACGTTAAATTCAATAGCCTGCTCCGCTAATAGTTTCGCGTTTTTATTGGCTGTTAAAGCAACTACATCAAACCTACTGCGATCTGATTTACGAACTATATCTAAAGTACTTTGCCCAATAGATCCAGTTGATCCTAATATGGTAATACGTTTCGTCATTTTATTCTATATTGGCCAACTATCAGGTGCAAAGTACAGAATTATTACACTACCCAGCACAGCAAACATTAAGCTATCCAAACGGTCCAGCAAACCTCCATGGCCTGGTAATAATTCGCCAGTATCTTTCACTTTTTGAATACGTTTTACACCACTTTCAAAAAGGTCTCCAACTATTGAAAATAATACAACTGGAATTGCAAAAGTAAGGCTAAATAATAAATCCATATTAGCAAAATAGCCTGTTACCCCCCCCATTACTATTCCTAAACTTAATCCACTAATAAAACCAGACCAGGTTTTGTTAGGGCTTATAACGGGAGACATTTTAGGTCCTTTAAAATAAGATCCTCCTAAGTATGCACCCACATCAGCTCCTACGACTATTAATATGATATAACATATTTTTATAAAGCCTTCCGAAAAGAAGCCAACCTCAGAGCCTCTTAATCCGATGAGTGCTATTGACGGCAAACATACATATAGAAATCCGAAACACGCCCACAAAATTTGATTTCGATTAAAACGCTCCAAACCTATTAATAAGGTACTCAATAGAACACTTATTATTACAAAATTATAGCTCTCAAATGCCATAAATAAACAAGAAAGAACAACTCCCATAATTGGAATAAAGCATCCTTTTAATTCAGGATTAGAATTTGACATTCTAACCCACTCCCAAATCATTCTAGCACTAAAGATTGAGACCAAAATGGCCCAGTACAATCCTCCAAAATAAATAGGTAAAAAAACAATGCCGGCTAAAACAAGAGCTGTTATGCCTCTAATTCCAATATTTTTCCATACAGGTTTTGTATTAATATTTTTTTTCATATAAACTAAGCCACATCATTGTCTTCAAGCGAACCATATCTACGTTCACGACTCTGGTATTCTAAAACTGCTTCAGATAAATCCAAATCACTAAAATCTGGCCAAAGAACATCAGTGAAAACAAATTCTGAGTATACAGTTTGCCAAATTAAAAAATTACTGATACGTTTTTCTCCACTTGTACGAATTACTAAATCTGGCTCTGAAAGACCTGCAGTGTCTAAGTATGGACTCAACCCACCTTCATTCATATCACTAAAGTTTTCACCAGCATTTATGGCCTTAGATACCGCCCTGATTATTTCATCTCTTCCCCCGTAATTAAAAGCAATATTAAGCTGAAGGTCTTTATTCTTTGCTGTTTTTGCTTCAACACGTGCAATTAGTTCTAACATCTCTGAATTAAGTCCACTTTTGGAACCCAAAATACGAATACAAACCCCATTGCTATTAAGGACATCTAAGTCATCTGCAACATATTTACGTAAAAGATTAAACAATCCAGATATTTCCGATTTAGGTCGGGCCCAGTTTTCAGTTGAAAAGCTATAGAGCGTTAAACATTTAATCCCCATTTCAGATGCAGCTTTCACTGTTCTTCTTACGGCTTCTACTCCAGCTTGATGACCATAGAGGCGTGGTCTCTTTCGTGCTTCTGCCCAACGTCCATTACCATCCATGATAATAGCTATATGATTTGGAATAGATGAAAGATATAGACTTTTATTTTTCAATTATACCTGCATAATTTCTTCTGATTTAACATTTAATGCAATATCAATTTCAGAAATAACAGAGTTTGTTGCTGACTGTATATCAGTTTCATGAGCTTTAAGTTCGTCTTCACTTATTATTTTCGTGCGCTCTAATCTCTTAACTGTTTCCATAGCATCACGACGAACATTTCTTACAGCTACTTTCGAATTTTCTGAATAAGATCCAGCGATCTTGACAAGTTCTTTACGTCTTTCTTCTGTTAAAGGGGGCATAGGAATACGCAAGTTTTGGCCATCAACAATCGGATTTAAACCTAGGTTCGACTGACGAATTGCCTTATCGGCAGCTTGGACTAGAGTTTTATCCCAAACGCTAACTAAAAGCATACGTGGCTCAGGTACAGAAACTGAACCAACTTGATTTAGCATCATCTCTGAACCGTATGCATTAACTTTAACACCATCAAGTATGCCTACGCTAGCTCTTCCAGTTCTAAGGCTGCCAAACTCAGACTTTAAAGATAATAAAGCTCCATCCATTCTTTTTCGAAACACTTTAAGGTCAAAATCATCCATCATGAACTCTCCATCAGATATAAGATTAAATTAATAAATTATTATTCAAACCAATATCAAGATTTAATTGTAGTACAAGTTCCTAATCCCTGCATTACTAGATCAAAAGAACCCTTGTCTTTAAGCGAAAATACTACAATTGGGATATCATTGTCTCTCATTAATGTTATTGCTGCAGCATCCATTACCTGCAAGTTATCAGTTAAAACTTTTTGATAACTCAATTCTTTATACCTAGAAGCATTTTTATTTACATTTGGGTCACTATCATAGACGCCATCAACCTGTGTTCCCTTAACTAAAACATCGCAATCCATCTCTGCCGCGCGTAATGCGGCAGCTGTATCAGTTGTGAAGTAAGGATTTCCAGTACCCGCAGCAAAAATTACCACCCGGCCTTTCTCCATATGACGAACAGCTCTTCGTCGAATATAACTCTCGCAAACTGTTTGCATAGGTATTGCTGATTGAACTCGTGTATCGACACCAATTTGCTCAAGCGCACTCTGCATCGCAAGAGCATTCATTACTGTAGCCAACATACCCATATAATCAGCGGTTGAGCGTTCAATACCACCAGCAGATGCGGACAAACCTCTGAATATATTTCCAGCACCAATAACTAAAGCGATTTGTAAACCTTTAGCGTGTGCTTCTTTTACTTCTGCGGCTATTCGAGAAGTCATAGCAATATCTATACCGTATGGCCTATCACCCATTAAAGCCTCGCCCGAAAGCTTGAGTAGCACACGGTTATAACCGTAAACTGTAGCCATAAAAAATCCCCTATAAATACGTGTGTCTACAGAGGATAATAAGGATTCAAATCAATAGTGCTAGTAGTTTGACACTATTTTATGAAAATAGTTGAAATTCTATGAGCTAGCTACAGCTGCTGCCACTTCAGCGGCAAAGTTTTCTTCTTTCTTTTGGATACCCTCACCTAAACTCATCCGTGAGAAAGCTACCATTTTAATATCAGCATTAATTGATAATGCTTCATCTTCAATAACTTTGGAAACTGAACGTTCACCATCCATTACAAAAGTTTGAGTTAAAAGAACAGATTCTTTAAAGAATTTTTTCATTCTACCATCAACCATTTTATCAACGATAGCCTCTGGTTTTCCAGATTCTAGAGCTTCCGCCTTTAGCATAGCCCTTTCCTTATCAATAACTTCCGAGTCTAAGTCATTTTCAGAAAGTGCTAAAGGATTGGTTGCTGCAACATGCATTGCTATTTTTTTTGCAAGTACCTCGAGCTTTTCCTTATCGCCAGAACTTTCTAAAGCAACCAAAACTCCAATTTTTCCCATACAATCAGTAACTGCGTTATGTATGTATCCAGCGACAACACCTTGACTAACAGAAAGCCTACTCATACGCCTAAAGGACATATTTTCACCTATTTTACCAACAAGTTTCTTAAACATCTCAGTTACATTAACACCATTAGTAGTAATTGCTGAAGCAAGCTCTTCTCCACTATTCGCTGTTAATCCTAATCGAGCAACTTCAGATACAGCTGCTTGAAATCCATCATTTCGAGCCACAAAGTCTGTTTCAGAGTTAACTTCAACAAGCGCTCCTGTAGTTCCATTAATAGCAATAGCAACTAGCCCTTCAGCGGCTATTCTTGATGCTTTCTTATCAGCTTTAGCTATTCCTTTAGTACGCAACCAATCTGCCGCAGCATTAAGATCGCCGTTTGTCTCATTAAGCGCTTTTTTACAATCCATCATGCCTGCAGACGTTTTTTCACGAAGTTCTTTTACAAGTGCAGCTGTAATTTGAGCCATAATACATATCTCCTATAGGTATGAATTTATATAGATCCTAATTTAACCAGACTAAATAATAGATTAACTAGGACATCTGAATTTTATTTATTTTTTATCTTCTGCCTCAGTAGAAATAGTATCTGACACTAACTCACTAGATACAGTTTCATCAGCAACATCAGCCGTAATGATTTCAGGCGATGATGTTGGTTCTACAGCATCAGGTTCTTCTATAGCCAAAGCAGCTGTCTCATCATTTATAGCCATTTCAATCGGGTTCTCAGATTCACCAATGTCTGCCCCCATTTTCTGCTGAGCTTCAGTCATGCCATCAAGAACAGCGTCAGCAACAAGCTCGCAATATAGCTGAATTGCACGAGCAGCATCATCATTGCCAGGAATAGGCATATCAGCCGATGCAGGATTTGAGTTTGTATCTAGAATAGCTATGACTGGAATACCTAAGCGACGAGCTTCTTTAATAGCAATACCTTCTTTATTAGTATCAATAACAAACATGAGATCAGGCTTACCGCCCATATCTTTAATACCGCCAAGTGCTTTATCAAGTTTTTCAAGTTCTCGGGTCAGTTTTAAGTTTTCTTTTTTAGTGAGTCCCGTATCCTCACCACCCTCACCCATTAGGGCCTCTAATTCACGTAAACGTGAAATTGAGCCGGATATAGTTTGCCAATTAGTTAACATTCCACCAAGCCATCTGTGATTCACGTAATACTGAGCACACCTTTTAGCAGCAGTCGCTACTGGCTCTGATGCTGCACGTTTAGTTCCAACGAACAAAACTCGACCACCCTTTGAAGCAACTTCACGTACATGAACTAGTGCTTGGTGCAACAATGGGACTGTTTGCGAGAGGTCCATGATGTGTATACCAGAACGGGCACCAAAAATGTATGGCGCCATTTTAGGGTTCCATCGATGAGTTTGATGTCCAAAATGGACTCCAGCTTCTAATAGCTGACGCATTGAAAATTCAGGTAAAGCCATGGATATCTCCTTGTTCCGGTTGGCCTGTGTAGGGTGTGGAGATAAATAGAATTATTTGTCCCACCGGAATGGATTAAATACTATATGTACTAAACCCTCACCTACACGCGATTTTGAATGCCGTATAATACTAATTTTACTATATGCAAGGCATTATTTGAAATAAATAAACTTAAACAATAGCTATAGGTGCTTAATTTTTATTGTTCCTAAAATAATCAGTACTAAATTAAAAATAGTAATAATAAAAAGCGAAGGAAAGCCACCTAAATTTGATAACATTTTAATACCATCAATACCTGATAATGATATCATCATCCATGCTGTAAATCCAATTAGTAAAGACCAAATAAACTTAAGCATTATTTTTTGACGATCAGACTTAATTTGATTAGGCTTTAAACACAGGTCTGAAATAACATCCATATTTGAGTCAGCAGCAGTCACATAAGATAAAAATGAAACTAAGCAAATTATTGCCACTAAAATTATTGTAAAAGGTAAAAATTCTAAAACCTTATAAAGAACATATTCTGGGCCCATAAAATTTAAAACATCATTGAGTAAGTTAGGGTTATTTTTCTCTAAAATTAAAGTTAAACCTCCGAATACACTCATCCATATAATTGAAAATAGTGCAGGTATAAATAAGTTAACAAGAATATATTGTCTTACTGTATATCCAAGTGATATTTTTCCTAAAAATAAAGCAGCAAGAGGTGCCCAAGCCATCCAATTTGCAAAATAAAAAACAGTCCAATCGTTAAGCCAAATCTTATTATCAAAAGGTTTCATCAACAATGATCTAGGTAAAAATTCAGAAGAAAAATTTATTATTGAGGTGAAAGAAATATTTAAAATTTCATATGTTGGACCAGCAGTAAATATAAAAATTATAAGTATCAAAAATATCTTAATATTTAGATCTGCGAGTAACTTTATTCCTTTATGGAGGCCACTTGCTGAGGATATAAAAAAAGTAAAAACAATCACAATGGTTATAACACCAAGTAAAGTACTATTGGTTTCTAAAGGTAATAATCTTGAAATACCTCCAGAGATTGAAAGAATACCAGAACCTAAACTGGCCGAAAGTCCGAATAATAATGCCAATAGAGCTATACCATCAACAATTTGCGATATTACAGAAGGAACTTGCTTACCAGTTAAAACACTCAAGGGTGCTGAGAGTGAAAATGGTAATCTAAGGTTATAATAAACAAGAGCAAAAGTTAGTCCAGGCAAAGTATAAATTGCATAAGGTGTAAATGACCAATGCATATAAAGTGAAGACATTGAAAACCTGAGGGCTTCGTCTGAAGCAGGAACAACACTAGCTATTCCTGTATCATATAAATGAAATAGAGGTTCTGCAGTTCCCCAGAATAAAATCCCAACAGCAAGTGTCGTTGTTAATGTTATAGAAACCCAACTCCAAAAAGACAATATTGGCTTTGATCCCTTACCACCTATAACCACTCTACCTAATGGCGATAAAGCAGCCCATATGCATGTAACTAAGAAGAAGAAAGCCGCCAAACTGAACATACTCGAAAAGACGTCTAAAATTTTATTATTGATAAAAGTAGTGATTTTTAAAAATCTAACTTCATCGGAAATACTTAAGAATACTAAGGCTAAAAATATTATTAATGGAGGCCAAAATACCAAAGGCCTTACAGCTAATCTTTTAATAAAGTTTTGAATTTTTAACCATTCTTTTTTATTACTTATAACTTGCAAACACTATTTATTTAAAACTTTCAAGTATATAAATAAATATAAGCTTATAACATGCTGAAAATATCAATCCACTTCGGTTACGAGTTCAACAAAACTATTAGCCTTAATTGCTTTCTGAAAAGCAATGTCAATTCCAAAGTTATCACTGAGCCTCCAGTGTCCTTCTCTAGAGCTACTAATAGGAATAAATACATCTATGAATCCCTTAACCTTAGATGGAGCATCTTTTAGCGATAAAAGAACTTTTTCAAATTCATCAAGAACATCTGAGTCTGCTGACCTAAGTCTTATTTCTAAACCTTTAGCAAAATTTTTCTCTTCTTTGAGTTCAAGTAGACTTATAGTATTTGCAAAAAGCCTAACTTCTCCATCCCTTACTTCAGCTTTGGCTGTTATCTCTAAAAGTGATCCAGTTTCCATTATTTGTCTATTCGATACTAAAAGATCTTCACCAACTAAAATTTCAAAATCACCCGTAGGGTCTGATATACTTATGAATGCAAATCTTTTCCCTCTTTTACTAACACGCTCTTGACGTTTCCTGACCACGCCAGCCAAACGCACTGCTCTTCCGCCAGAACTACAAAAACTTTCTAAATCAATAGCCATAATAGTTTTTTTTCTTTGTAAAATCGGTAAAAATGCATCTAACGGATGTCCTCCAAGGTAAAATCCGATTGCGCTTAGCTCATTATCTAACTGCTCTAAACTGGTCCAGGCAGTTGTATTTGGTAAGTCCGGTTCAACCATAAAATCAACTTCACTAGAAAATAAATTAGTTTGCTCACTAGCTTTTTCCTGGGCGGACCTTGATCCAATTTGTTGTAAAATTGCTGAAGATGAAAAAGCTTTTGCGCGGTTAGGTTCTAAACAGTCAAAAGCTCCTCCACGCGCTAAATTTTCAAAAGCTCTTTTATTAACAATTCGTGTGTCAACTCTTCTCGCAAAATCAAATAAATCAATAAAATCTCCACCTTCGCTTCTAACTTCGACCACATGACGCATTGCTTCAACCCCTACATTTTTCAATGCACCTAAAGCATACAATACTTTACCATTATTCACATCGAAATCAGCTTTAGATCTATTCACACATGGTAACTCTACTTCTATACCCATTCTTTTAGCTTCTTGAAAAAACTGTGCTAATTTATCTAAATTAGTTATGTCCAATGACATAATAGATGCAATAAATTCAGTAGGATAAAGCGCTTTAAGGTAAGCTGTTTGAAAGGAAATCATGGCATATGCTGCAGCATGAGACTTATTAAATCCATAACCAGCAAACTCGTTAACTAAATCAAAAATTGAATTCGATAGTTGCTTGTCAACACCATTAATAGCAGCTCCTTCGACAAAACGTGACCTTTGCCTATTCATTTCAGCTTGATCTTTTTTGCCCATTGCGCGTCTTAAAAGATCTGCCTCACCAAGAGAATAACCAGAAAGCACTTGAGCTATTTGCATGACTTGTTCTTGATATATTATAACACCATATGTCTCCTCAAGAATATTTGTTAAGCTTTCATGTGGATATTCAATTTTAGATCTGCCATACTTACGATCAATATACATAGGTATATTTTTCATTGGACCGGGCCGATATAAAGAAATTAAAGCAGTCAGTTCCTCTATACTATCAGGTGCCATTTTTCTTAAAACATCGCGCATTCCAGAGCTTTCAAGCTGAAATACACCCGCTGAAAGGCCCTCTGATAAAGGAATATAAGCTAAGGGATTTGATGTATCTATATTTTCTAAATCAACGTGAATGCCCTGTTTAGATAAGTACTTTATGCACCTATCAATAACAGTAAGAGTTTTTAACCCCAGAAAATCAAATTTCACTAATCCAGCTTTTTCTGCCCACTTCATTGTAAATTGGGTAGCAGGAACATCAGATCTCGGGTCACGGTAAAGTGGAATCAATTCAGTTAGGGGTCTGTCACCTATAACAACACCGGCAGCATGTGTTGATGCGTTTCGATATAAGCCCTCAAGTTTCAGAGCTGTATCGAGTAACTTTCTTACTGCAGGGTCTTCAGCTTTAGCATCACGTAAACCTTTTTCCATCTTAACCGCTTCGCTCAATGAAACAGGATTTGCTGGGTTCGAAGGCACAAGTTTAGCTAAACGATCAACTTGAGGTAGAGGCATTTGCATAACTCTACCAACATCTCTTACAACTGCCCTTGCCTGAAGCGTTCCAAATGTAATAATATGAGCCACCTGATCTTCACCATACTTTTCTTGAACGTATTTGATAACTTCCCCACGCCGTTCTTGACAGAAATCTATATCAAAGTCAGGCATAGAAACTCTTTCAGGATTTAGAAACCTTTCAAAAAGCAAACCGTACTTAAGAGGATCTAAATCGGTTATAGTTAAAGCCCATGCAACAACCGACCCAGCTCCAGACCCACGGCCTGGTCCAACTGGTATACCTTGAGATTTTGCCCATTTTATAAAATCAGAAACTATTAAAAAATAACCAGGAAACCCCATTTGGCGAATTATTTTAATTTCAAATTCTAATCTTTTAACGTAATCCCTTTTAGGGGCTGATAATTTAATCTTAGATAAACGTCTCTTTAAACCTTCATGTGCTTGTTGATCAAGGATATCACCTTCACTTAAAGAGCCATCACTAAAGCTTGGAAGAATGGGATCGCGCTTAACTGATTTAACCAAACACATTTTAGAAATATTAATAGTATTTTCAATTGCTTCTGGTAGATCTTTAAATAAATCTACCATTTCTTCTGTAGATTTAAAGTAATGCTGGCGAGTCAGTCTTCTTCTATCCTTCTCAAGGATATATGAACCCTCCTGCATTGCTAAGAGAGCATCATGGGACTCAAAAATATCAGGATTCAAAAAGTAAGGCTCATTTGTAGCTACTAATCTTATTCCTTTAGCGTAAGCCCAATTAATCAAATGCTTTTCTGCAATTACTTCATCATGCAACCCGTGCCTTTGCAACTCAATGTATAAGTTATCAGAATATATATCCAATAAATAGTCTAACCATTCTTCAGCTTTATCTAACTGTCCTTGACAAATAAGCTTATTTAAAACGCCTTCTGGGCCTCCAGTAAGAGCAATAAGTCCATCAGAGAAAGCGGATAGTTGAGATGATCTAAAATGAGGTAAATCATAGGGCTCAACATCAAGAAAAGCTGAACTACTCAATTTCATAAGATTACAGTAGCCAATTTCATTCTTGGCTAAGAGAACTAAAGTTCCATCCAATACTTTATTATTATGAACAGTATTTTTTGTTTTTTCAGTCTCAATACTAAGAGTTAAACCTATAATAGGTTGTATTCCCTCTTTTGTAAGAATTTCTGAAAACTCAAGAGCACCGCACATATTATTAGTATCAGTAAGCGCTAGAGCAGGCATGCCCATTCTTCGAGACAGTTGTGCTGTCTCTTCAATCTTTAGCGCACCTTCTAATAGCGAATAAGGAGAGCGTGATCTAAGATGAACAAAAACCGGCGATCTTGCCACTCAGTACTCCCTCTTTATTAGAGGCTATCCTCCAATAACAATAAACCATAATGTAGTTATAACTACAAAACCAGCCATAACTATTCCGTTAGTAACATCTAATAGTAATTGTTTCATATAAAATCTCCATTTATGTGTTAGTAAAATCCTAAAAAGCTTATATGTTCACCTTTTGTTCTACATAAATTTGTTTGATATGTCAATTATAAATAATTATAGACAGCGGCTAATCTGCAAAGCATTGTGCCCTCATGAGAACATACTACAGTAAAAAGGCTGCTACCTCTGTAATAATTGCAAATATGATAGGAACAGGTGTTTTCACCTCTATCGGCTTCCAACTAATGGACATCCAATCCACATTTCTTTTAGTTTTGCTATGGACAGTTGGTGGAATTGCAGCTTTATGCGGCGCTGCAACATATGCTGAGCTTGGTTCAGCGTTACCTCGCTCAGGAGGAGAATATAACTTCCTTGGTAGAATATACCACCCTCTCGCTGGTTTTATATCAGGCTGGATATCAACTGTTATCGGTTTCGCAGCACCTATTGCTGCCGTAGCACTTGCATTTAGTGATTATAGTACTGCAATTATATTTGGCTCACAGCCCATTTGGATAAAAAAAATAATTGCATGTCTTTTAGTTCTTATCATAACGCTCATTCACGTTAAAAATAAAAATATTAGTGGTAAATTTCAAATTGGATTTACATCTATAAAAGTTTTTCTAATAATTGGCTTCTGCCTTTGTGCTTTTACTATTACACCAGAACCTCAACCTATTTCATTTTTACCTCAAAAAGATGATTTCAAAATACTTACAAGTACCGCTTTTGGAATTTCTTTAATTTATGTTTCTTATGCTTACACAGGATGGAATGCCGCTGTTTACATAACAAGTGAGCTTGAAAGACCTCAAAAAGAACTACCTAAAATTCTTTTGATCGGAACTGCCACTGTTATGGTTCTTTATTTATTACTTAATATTGCCTTCTTATACTCATCACCAATAGCAGACCTTGAAGGCAAAACAGAAATTGGTTACATTGCTGCTGTAAATATATTTGGTTCAAATGGAGCTGCAATTGTAGGATTGATGCTATCCTTGCTATTGATTTCAACTGTAAGCGCTATGATAATAGCTGGACCAAGAGCTCTTCAAGCAATAGGAGAAGACTTCAATTCTCTTAGTTTTTTGTCCAAAGTAAATAAATCAGATATTCCAGAAAATGCAATTTACTTCCAATCCATAATTTCATTAATATATATTTTTACATCAAGCTTTGAAAAAATCATTATTTTTGCGGGAATGATACTTGCATTAAATAGTTTTTTAGCAATTCTTGGTGTATTTGTTTTACGCAGGAAAGAACCGGACTTAATTCGTCCATACAAAACCTTTGGCTATCCATTTGTTCCTGCTTTTTATTTAATTATAACATTTATTATGATTGCAATGGCAGCCGCTAACGCGCCTTTAAATGCATTAGGTAGCATAACAATTATTATTGTAGGAGTAATATTTTATAGACATTTTGAAAACTCAAAATAACATCAGCTAAGTTATAGTTATTTAATAAATTTAAATACTCACAAATGGAATAACCTTTCCCTGATGAACAGTT
Source organism: uncultured Hellea sp. (assembly GCA_905477785.1). Lineage (GTDB taxonomy): Bacteria > Pseudomonadota > Alphaproteobacteria > Caulobacterales > Maricaulaceae > Hellea. Next base: position 16,843 of record CAJQGR010000039.1, on the reverse strand, counting down.
AAAACCCTGTTCATTTGATTTATTAAATTCATATTATGAGTTGCAACTAATACAGCTATTTTTTCATTACGACTCAAAGCCAATAACCTATCAAATACAATAAGAGAAGTTTCTGGATCCAGATTACCCGTAGGCTCATCAGTAAGTAAAATTTTGGGCTTATTTGACATAGCACGAGCAATGGCAACTCGTTGTTGCTCTCCACCTGAAAGCTCTCCTGGCATATGATAAAATCGATTTTTTAAACCTAAAATTTCTAGCAATCTCATAGCTTCTACACTCGATTCCTCAATACTTTTTCCAGAAATCATTTGTGGTATTATTACATTATCAAGCGCCGAAAATTCCTTAAGTAAGTGATGAAATTGATAGACTACACCAATACTATTCCTGCGGACTAATGTTCGTTTCTTACTACCAAGTTGCTTACAATTAATACCATCAATGATTATTTCGCCCGAAGTTGGCTTTTCAAGTAGCCCTAAAGAGTGCAATAGAGTCGACTTTCCTGATCCTGAAGGCCCAACTAACCCAACAACTTCACCGGGATATATATCAATCTCAACTCCATCCAGGACCTTTGTAACCTTTGAGCCCATTGAATAGTATTTCTTTAGGTTTCGAACTGATAAAATTGGTTTCATTTTAGTCATAACGCAACGCATCCACTGGATCTATTCGTGACGCAGTCAACGCAGGAAAAAATGTAGCAACCGCTGAAATTAAAAATCCCCAGAATGCCACTCCGAAAACTTCAACCCAAATAACTTTGGAAGGAATTCCACCTGACAACTGATAAACGTCTTCAGGAAACAACTCCACTCCTGCAATAAATTCTATGACTGATTGAATGTGATCAACATTAGAACAAAATACTATACCTAACAAAACGCCGGAAAAAGTACCTACAGAACCAATTGTAATGCCAGTTATGAAAAATATTCTCAAGACAGCACCCCTTGAAACTCCTAATGTTCGCAGAACTGCTATATCTTTTGATTTATTTTTAACTAACATAATCATAGAAGCTAATATTGGAAAAACAGCAATTACTACAACAACCATAAAGATAAAACGCATTGCTATTTGTTCAGTTCTCAGAGCAGTAGCTGTAGAAGCATTGCGATCTTTCCATGATTGAATGAAAATTGGTTCATTAACGATATTCATAATATCACTTCGAATTTGTTCTAACATATCAGGATTCGCTAAACGAACCTGAATCTCTCCAGAGTGAAGTCCTTTATTAAAAAGCAAACTAGCCTGGTCAATATCCATATAAATATTAGATAAATCAGCCTGATATAGACCTAATTTAAAAATTGCTCCTATAGTATAGGATTTTTTAATTGGCATCGGTCCAGTTATAGTTTGTCGCGAGTTCGGAGAAAATATTACTATGCTATCACCAACCTCAAGGCCAAATGAATTTGCCAACCCTGAACCAACTGTTATAATATTCTCTTGTTTAAAACCGTCGGTAGTCTTGTCGATTGAACCATCAATAATATTTGACATAACAAGCTCAAAATCTTTTAAATTATTTGGCGCAATACCTATAACCTTTGCTAGACCAAACTGATTATTAGCCTGAATTCCCGTAAAATTTTGAGTGAACTGAAAAGCTTCTTCAACACCAGGCAAAGCTGATAAATTTTTTTCTAACAATTCGATATACTGCTTATCTGGTTCAAGATTTGATGAGGCAACAAACATATGCCCCTCTGATCCTATTGTAAGGTTAATCATTTCATCACGGAAACCATTCATAATTGACATTATTATTATCATAGCTGCAATTGCTAACATGATACAAATAAAGGAAATTAAAGATATGAGGCCTACACCGCCTTGGTTTTTTTTTGATCGAAGGTACCTAAATGCGATTTTTCGTTCGATAGCACCAAAAGGACTATTAGATTGAATTATTGGGGTATTTATTTCCTCAGTAATATTCATTTAGGTTTCGCTGGTGTATTCATTTACAATAAAATTAACAGCCTCTTCCAAAGTTAAATTCATTTTCTTTCCAGAAAGTCTTACCTTAACCTCAACTACACCCTCTCCTAATCCTCTGGGGCCCACAATTATCTGATACGGTAGACCTATCAAGTCCATCCGGGCAAATTTTTGCCCCCCCCTATCATTTTTATCATCATAAAGCGGATCAATATTAGAGTTTTTAAGTTTTTCATAGAGATCTTCACAAACTTTATCAACTTCATCATTACCCACTTTTAGATTGATAATTCCAACTCCAAATGGAGTTACTGACTTAGGCCATATAATTCCAACTTCATCGTGGCTAGCTTCAATAATACCACCAACCAACCTAGATACTCCAACGCCATATGAGCCCATCATTACAGGATTAACTTTACCATCGGCTCCCTGTACATTCGCATTCATAGGCTTTGAATATTTATCACCAAATTGAAAAATATGCCCGACTTCAATTCCCCTTGCTACTAATCGTTTGTTTTCAGGTATTTTTTCAAATTTAGTTTGATCATGCATTTCATCTGAACGTGCATAAAAGGATGTTCTACTATCAACCACTTTTTGCAAATCTTTTTCCGAAACATAGCCTGGAGCTTTCATATCAAGCAAGTCTGAATGACAGTAAACTTTACTCTCACCAGTTTCCGCTAAAATAAGAAACTCATGCGAAAGATCACCACCAATTGGACCAGCATCAGCTCGCAATGGAACTGCTTGTAGCCCTAGTCTATCAAATGTATTTAGATAGGCTACGAATTGTTTGTTATAAGACAGGCGCGCACTCTCTAGGTCAACATCAAAGCTGTAAGCATCTTTCATTAAAAATTCACGCCCACGCATAACCCCAAATCTTGGTCTTCTTTCATCACGAAATTTCCATTGAATATGGTAAAGAGATTGAGGTAAGTCTTTGTAGGACTTTACATATGTACGAAACATATCCGTTATCATATCTTCATTAGTAGGACCGTAAAGTAACTCCCTATTACTCCTATCTTTAATTCTGAGCATTTCCGGTCCGTAAGCATCATACCGACCAGTTTCCTTCCAATGGCCCGCAGACTGTATGGTAGGCATCAAAATTTCTACTGCCCCAGATTTATTCTGTTCTTCACGCACGATATTTTCAATTTTTTTTAGAACTTTGAATCCAAGGGGTAGCCAAATATATATCCCAGCACTATCTTGCTTCACCATTCCAGCTCTTAGCATATATCTATGTGATGCTATAGTTGCTTCTGAAGGGGTTTCCTTCAATAGTGGTAAAAAATAGCGAGATAGTCGCATAATAAAAATCCATAATTATTAATCAGTTAAAAAGTAGTTATACTAGCGTAAATCAATAAAACCATTGAATTCGAAATATTATTAAAATTATTTTTTAGGTAAGAACCAAATATTGAATTCATTTAAATAACAGGCAAATTAGATAGTTTCTAACTTTCAGTTAATTTATCAATATTTAAAAAATCAGCTATAATATCCCAACTTAACAAATCATTGGCTATAATAAGGCTTACCGCAATCCATATAACTGTGGCAATTACCGTTGTAATGATAACTTTCTTTTTAATCTTACTTTCAGTGGGGGCGCCAGGATCTGATCCTTTTACAAATTCACCTTTCTCGTTTTGCCCAACCACACCAAAAGGCAGAACAGCAAAAAGTGTTACCCACCAAATAAGAATATAAACAACAAATAATCCAAATATAGACATAATTACGACCTAAAAAGTCTTTAAAGGAGTTTCCATTAACTCTATGAGAACACCGCCTGAATCTCCGGGATGCAAGAAAACAACTAAAGTACCATGTGCACCAATACGGGGCTCATTCAGAACTCTCATCCCCTTTTTTTTCATTTCTTCACTGGCCTTAAATATATCCACTACTTCGAAACATATATGATGCTGTCCTCCCTTAGGGTTTTTATTCAAGAATTTTAAAATTGGTGAGTTTTTACCATATGGTTGAATTAATTCAACTTGGCCAGAAGGCAAATTTACAAACGAGTATGTTACACCTTGCGATGGCAAATCAACTGGATCTGTAATATCCTTAACCTCTAACACTTTTTTATAGAAACCTATAGCTATGTGAATATCAGGAACAGCTACACCAACATGGTTTAAGGGACCTAGAAAACTCTTTGACATAATCACCCTACCTTATGCACAATAACTTCGACTTGAGTACGCTTGCCAGTTTGCTCTTTAACATATTTTTTTATTTTAGAAACCAATCTCTCTTCCACTAAATCCTCATCATTTATAGTTTTGGGGCTTAAATTATTAAAAGTTAATTCAGCTAATTCAGAAATTCCATCCATTAAAGTCTCTACTAAACATCCATTATGCCCTGTAGCTATTCCTATTGCACGTGGCTCAGGTCCGGATAAAATTTCCCCATTTTTGTTATAAACTATACCAACACTTATATGGCCTGAATATGCGATTTTCTTTCTTAGACGTAAGCCCGCATCACCGTCAGATACTATAAATGAACCATCCTGATGAAGCCGTCCAGAAGTAACAACATCTATCACTTCAACTCCATTTTGAGTGATTTTATACATTTCACCATTTTTTGGCGCCACGGAGTGATTTACTCCCAAAAGCTTAGATAATTTAGAGTGCTCAATTAAATGCCTTCTTTCACCATGTACAGGAATTGAAATCATCGGTCTTACCCACTCATACATTTTTTTTAGTTCTTCACGGCAAGGATGTCCAGAAACATGAATATTCCTCATTTTTTCAGTTATAATTTCCACACCTTGGTCAGCTAAGTTATTTTGTAAGGCATAAATACCCATTTCATTTCCAGGAATAACTTTTGAAGAGAATATAACGACATCACCTTTATTAAACTTTACATTCCTATGCTCATTGGTGGCAATTCTAGAAAGCGCAGCACGAGGTTCACCCTGACTACCTGTGCACAAATATAAAACATGTGATGCAGGAATAGCATTAGCCTCTTCCTCTGTGATGAACTGATCAACATTAGATAGCAAACCAATGCTTTTTGCTGCGCCTGCCATTCTTTTCATAGAACGGCCAACCAAACATACTGACCGGCCATTTACTTTAGCAGCTAACATTACAGATTCTAGTCTGGCAATATTTGAAGCAAAAGATGCAATTGAAATCCCAACATCTGGATACTCACCTACTAATTTTATCAATTCATCACGTACATTCTGTTCACTCCCAGAGTAACCTTCATTAAATACATTCGTGCTGTCGCAAACCATAGCAAGAACACCTGAGTCACCTAAGTGTCTTAAAGATTCTGAATCTATAGCTTCGCCTATTTGTGGGGATTCATCTATTTTCCAATCACCAGTATGCAATATCGTTCCTAATTCTGTTTTTATGGATAATGCATTTGGCTCAGCTATTGAGTGTGTCATATTTATGAATTCAAAGTCGAATGGACCCAAGTTGAATTTACTTTTTAATTCAATTGTATTTAGTTCAACCAAATCTAACAAATTAAATTCAGATAACCTATCTCTAACAAGATACATAGTAAATGGTGTTGCATAGACTGGACATTGCAATTGAGGCCACAAGCGCGCAAGAGCGCCCATATGATCTTCATGTGCATGTGTTAATATAATACCCAATAAATTACTTTTAATTGATAAAATAAAGTCAATATTCGGCATAATAATTTCTACACCGGGTGTATCAATAGAACCAAAAGTAACTCCTATATCAACTATTATCCATTTCCGGTTACTCTTAGGCCCAAATCCATAAAGATTTAGATTCATTCCGATTTCACCACAGCCACCAAGGGGTAAAAATATTAATTCATTTTTTGCACTATTCACCATAACTAAATTACTTATTTAAACGCCATATTTTCAACAGGCCATCGATAGTCAAATTTGAGTCATAATGTTGAATCAATTGTGATTCACCTTGAAATAAAGAGGCTACGCCACCCGTGCCTATAACAGTAAATTTACGCCCATCCTCACTTAAAATTTTATTTATCAATCCATCAATCAAGCTAATATATCCAAAAAAAATACCCGACTGCATGGCTTCAACTGTATTTTTTCCAACTACACGATTAGGTTTTAATATAGCAATTCTGGGTAATTGCGCTGATGCTTCATGCAACGCGCGGACTGATAGGTTAATTCCGGGAGCAATAATTCCTCCTTCGAAAAAATTATCTTTTGAAACAATGTCAAAAGTAGTTGCTGTCCCACTATCAACTATTAAAAGATTACCTTCATATTTTTGTAAAGCTCCTAAAGCTGTAACCAATCTATCAGAACCAACCTCTTTTGGATTATCAATTTCAATACCAACACCAACATCAACTCCATCATCTCCGACAACAATAGGCTCAACATTTAAGTGGCGTCTGGCAAGATTTCGCATATTGAAAAGTGACTGAGGAACGACTGTTGAGATAACGCAAGCATCAATATCATTAATTTTAATTTTTTGCATGCTCATTAATTGATAAAACCATACTGCATATTCATCAGCAGTGCGTGACGCATCAGTAGCAATACGCCACTCAACCAGCCACTTGTCACCATCATGTATTGCAAAAAGAGTGTTTGTATTTCCAACGTCAATTACAAGTAACATATCAATTTGTCCTTAAACATTATCACTACCAAAAAAAACATCCCCAGCGCTTATATTGCGCATGGTGCCATTTGATAATCTAACAAGCAATGACCCATTTAAATCAATTCCTGTGGCCATTCCAGAGAATTTCTCGGTTAATAGATTAACATCTACTTCTCCAGGTATATTATAACATAATCGATGCCAGCGTTCTCTTATCGGCGCAAAGCCTTTTGTAGTATAGGTTTCATTTAAAGCTTCAAATTTATCAATTAAGACATCAAGAATTATTGAGGGAGATTGGTCAAGAGAATTATTATTAGCATGTTCTAATAAATTCGTTGCCGGATATAGGCTGTCTTTAGGATGATGTAACAAGTTTATCCCTATACCAATGATTACAAAATTATTATTTTTATGACTAAATGTTTCTAATAATATTCCGGAAACTTTTTTCCCGTTTAACAGAATATCATTAGGCCATTTAATCTTAATTAACTCTGGAGATACAAATTCTGCTAAAGTTTCAGCCACTGCTATAGCTGCTACAAAACTCAAATTTGATGCATGTGTTAAATCATGAACTATCGGATAAACGCCAGAGCAAAATAAATTACCAGAATTACTGATCCACTTTCTTTGATAACGACCTCTACCCTTAGACTGTCTTTCAGCTAAAATCCAAAAAGGTAGCTGCTCACTCGCTAAAAGAATTTTTGCATGAGCGTTAGTTGAATCAACGCTTTCTAGTAGGATAACTTTCACATTAAAATAAACTGCTTGCAGCCCTCGATATTAAACTTTGTGTTGGTATTGAGATTAATGGAAGTATCAAAATTGGGAAGACTAATAAAGAAGACATTAACGCTATAGTACGTAAAGTTTTAGGAGCCTCCACAAACTCATGTGAACTCTCATCTCCCCATATTATTTTCACTAAACGCAAATAATAAAACGCACCAATTACCGAAGCTATAAGGGCCAAAACAACCAACCAAACCATTCCTGCCTCTATCGCTGGTACAAAAGCAAAAAACTTACCAAAAAAGCCTAATAATGGCGGTATACCCATAATAGAAAACATAAAGACTGTAAGAACCAAAGCTAAGCTTCTATTTGACTTAGATAGACCGGCTAGATCATTTATATTTTCAACCATACCATCGCGAATTCGCATTTGCAGTATACACGCGAATATTCCAATAATAGATATAACATATATACTCATAAATATCAGCATACCTTTTACACCAGACTCATTTCCAGCCGATAGAGCAACAAGAGCAAATCCCATATTAGCTATAGATGAATAGGCCATAAGTCGTTTAATGTTTACCTGAACTAACGCTCCAATAGCACCAATAAACATTGATAAAATAGCAAATATTACAATAACTTGCTGCCATTGGCTAACTATAGTTTCAAATGGGCCAACTAAAAGGCGAGCGATTAATGCCATTGCAGCAAATTTTGGCACTGACGCAAAAAAAGCTGTAACTGGTGTTGGAGCACCCTCATAAACATCAGGTGTCCACATATGAAAAGGCGCAGCCGAAATTTTGAATGCAAGGCCACAAAGTAAGAAAACCATACCTGCTATAATTCCTGGAGATGCTCCATAAGAAATGGCCTCAGAAATTTGCGTAAATTCAATAGAACCAGTAAAACCGTATATTAATGAAGCGCCATATAGGAGAAGTCCTGAAGAAAGAGCTCCTAAAACAAAATATTTCAAACCAGCTTCGGACGCCCTTAGGCTATCACGATTAAAAGCAGCCATAATGTATAGTGCTAATGACTGCATTTCTATACCAATATATAGTGCCAGTAGAGTATTAGCAGATACCATAATACTCATACCAAGAGTGCAATAAAGAACTAAGATGGAAAACTCAAAACGATCAAGTTTTTCAATTTGAAAAAAGCTTTTAGATAATGCTAAAGTTGCTGCCGCCGACAAACCAATTATAAGATTCATATAATGGCTAAAGTCATCAATCACTAGAGCGCCTTTGAAGGCTGTTCCAGTCGGTTTACCTAGAATAAAACCTATTACCGAGTAGATTAATAGGACAAAAATAGAAAAATTACGTACACCTATAGATATATCTCTCTTAGCGAAAGCTCCAGTAGACAATAATTGAGATGCAAAAAAAGCCAGTACCAGCTGAGGTGCGAATAATGAAATTGTTTGAAACATAACTTTAGTTTCCAGTTAACAAAATAGCAGCGTTAAAATTATTAATTAAATTTTCAACAGAAACTGCCGTTATATCTGTTATAAGTGATGGATAAATACCAAATAATATAGTTAGTAATGCCAAGGGAGTTAGTATTATTAACTCTCTTGTATTCATATCTTTAATACTATCAAGATTAGGGTTTATTTGTTCTCCAAAAATTACCTCTCTATATAAGTGTAATGCATAAACAGCAGAAAAAATCATTCCCATTGCTGCACCTAAAGCAATCCATGGACTCACTTGATAGGCACCAATCATTGTGAGTATCTCCCCAACAAACCCTGAGGTTCCGGGTAACCCTACATTAGCCATTGTGAAAAGCATAAAAAAGGCTGCATATACAGGCATTCTTTTCACTAAACCTCCATAAAAAGAGATTTCTCGAGTATGCATTCTATCATATATTACACCAACACAGAAAAATAACGCACCCGAAATGATACCATGTGATAACATTTGATAAATTCCGCCTTGTAGTCCCTGAGTATTAAATGTGAATATACCCATTGTGACAAAGCCCATATGAGCAACAGATGAATAAGCTATCAGCTTTTTAATATCGTTTTGTCTGTAAGCAATAAGTGAGGTGTATATGATTGCTATTACTGACATCCAAAAAATTAATGGCGCAAACTCTAACGAGGCATTAGGAAATAGTGTCAATGAAAACCTTAAGAAGCCATATCCCCCTAATTTCAACAATACGCCTGCAAGTATAACAGAGCCAGCCGTTGGCGCTTCTACGTGAGCATCTGGAAGCCAGGTATGAACAGGCCACATAGGCATTTTAACAGCAAAAGAAGCAAAAAATGCTAACCACAACCATTTTTGTGTTTCTTTTGGAATTCTTAACTCGTTAATTAATACTTCTATATTTGTTGTAGCATCACCTAAGTTAACCATACTGAAGCTATAAATCCACATGATTGCTGCAAGCATTAAAACTGAGCCTAAAAGTGTATATAGGAAAAATTTATAACTTGCATAAACTCTATTTTTTCCTCCCCAAACACCAATGATTATAAACATAGGAATAAGAACAGCTTCAAAGAAAAGATAAAAAAGAATTAAATCTAATGCAACAAAAGTACCAATCATTAAAGTCTCTAAAATTAAAAAAGCCACCATAAACTCTAACATTCGTGATTTTACTGACCTTTCACTAGCAAGTATACAAAGGGGGGTTAGGAAGGTTGTAAGCAGTACAAATAATATTGAGATACCATCAACACCAAGCCTAAAATCAATACCTCCGCCCAACCATTTTGTTGTTTCTACAAATTGAAATCCTGACTTAGAGCTATCAAAATCAAAAGTTAGCATCAGTGCAAGAAAGAACACAGCACTAGAAATAACTAAAGCGACACGAGGGGCATTTTTAGACAGTTGTTCTTGTGCATCTGCATTTGAAACACGAGTCATGAATATTAATAAAAAAGCACCGGCCAAAGGGATAAAAGTTATTAAACTAAGTATCGGGTAGTTTTCAAACATATTACTAACTCCCTACCGTACGAAATACCAAAATTATAATTAGTGCAACGCCCAAAAGCATAACAAAAGCATAATGGTACAAATAACCGGTATGTAATTTTGAAAGACGTTTTGAAATACGAGAAATTGCCGACGAAATTCCATCAGGTCCAAAACCATCAATTATTTTTTGATCCCCAATCTTCCAGAATATATCTCCTATTTTTTTAACCCATTTTACGATAGTCATTTCATAGATTTCATCAATATACCATTTATTGAGGAGGAAGTTATATAGAGGTGAACCACCATTATCTTCTATGTTACGTATATGTTTTGACGCACCCTCACCGCGCATATACATTAAATATGCTAATGAGAATCCTGAAATAGATACCAAAAGTGGCATTAACAATACCCAGAAGGGATAACCATGAACTAAATTAAAAAGCCACCCGAATAGACCGCTATGTTTGTTATCTTCAATTCCATTTAGTGCTGAAATCTCTACAGCTGCATATAAATTTTCTGAAGCTATTTTAACATGATGGTCTGGATTATTTATTATCAATGAACCATTCCAAAAATCACCATAATTACCTATAAATTTTGAATAAAATAGAACACCTGCCATTACTGCGCCTAAAGATAATAAGCCCAACGGAACTAACATATTTAAAGGACTTTCATGAGCATGAGCGTAGATTTCCTGATCCCCCCTATAATTTCCATTAAAGGTCATAAATATAAGTCTCCAGCTATAGAAGGCTGTCATGAGCGCAGCCACGATACCTATCCAAAATGCAAAAGTAGCTGAATCACTAGCACCTATCGCTCCAGCTGAGTAGGCAGCTTCAATAATTGCATCTTTTGAGAAAAATCCTGCAAATCCAATTTTAGTACCTGGAATACCTATACCTGTAATAGCTAAAGTACCGATTATCATAGCTATGTAAGTTACAGGAACCTTTTTCCAAATACCTCCCATTTTCCTCATGTCTTGTTCATGGTGCATGGCATGAATAACTGAACCCGCGCATAGAAAGAGTAAGGCCTTAAAGAACGCATGAGTAAACAAGTGAAACATTGCTGCATTGTAAGCCCCTACACCAGCAGCGAAAAACATATAACCCAATTGAGAGCAAGTCGAGTAAGCAATAACTCTTTTTATGTCATTTTGAACTAACGCTACACTCGCAGCAAAAAAAGCAGTGAAAGCTCCAATCGCAGTAATGAAGCCAGATGTTATTGGAGCAGCATCATATATAGCTGATGCACGGCAAATCAAAAATACTCCTGCTGTCACCATTGTAGCAGCATGTATTAATGCAGAAACAGGAGTTGGCCCTTCCATAGCATCAGGTAGCCAAACATGTAAGATAAATTGCGCTGATTTACCCATAGCACCAATAAATAGTAAGGCAGCAATTAACTCCAGTGCATCAAGCTCAAATGATAAAAATGAAAGTTTCCGATCACTATTCTCAAGTATAGAGCTAAATACAATATCAAAATTTACTGAACCAAAAACTAAAAAAACCGTCATAACGCCCAATGCAAGACCAACATCACCCACTCTATTAGTCACAAAAGCTTTTATAGAAGCTGCGTTAGCAGTATCTTTTTTGAAGTAATATCCAATTAATAAATAAGAGGCTAAGCCAACACCCTCCCAACCAAAGAAAAGTTGGATAAAGTTATTAGAAGTTACAAGCATCAACATAAAAAATGTAAACAATGATAAATATGAAAAAAAGCGTGGCTTATAGTCATCATCACTCATATAACCCCAACTATATAAATGTACTAATGCTGATACTGAATTCACAACCACAAGCATAACTGCTGTAAGAGTATCAATCTTAAATGCCCAGTCTGCCTTCAAACTGCCTACATCCATCCAACGTAAAACTCTAATATCTACAGCTTCATGATTTATGCCTACTTTTACAAGTGACACCCATGAGAGTATAGCGGATGTAAATAAAAAACTGGTAGTCAAAAGCATACATAATTTCTCATTAATTATGTTACGCCCAAATTTAGTACCAGCTAATCCAGCTATCAATGCACCAATTAAAGGTGCAAATATAATTATATGATAAAGCAAAACTCTATCCCTTCATCAAATCAATATTTTCAACATTGATATTTCCCCTATTTCGGAAATATACAACCAAAATTGCTAGACCAACGGCAGCCTCAGCTGCAGCTACTGTTAAAATGAAGAGTGCAAAAACTTGACCCGCCATTGGGTTACTACCAGAAGATTCTGCCATATGTGTAGAAAAAGATACAAAGTTTATATTAACTGCCAATAAAATGAGTTCAACACACATGAGTATTATTATAACATTTTTACGGTTAACAAATATCCCGAAAACACCGATTGTGAAAAGAATTGCTGCTACAGCCAAATAATGAGAAAGACCAATAACCATTATTCAATACCTACACCTGGTTTAATATCAACCATCTTAAGTCCTTTTTCTTTTGTACGCGCAATCTGTTCCGATGGTATTTGTTTTCTAACCCCTTCCCTTTTTCGGAGTGTTAAAACAATTGCTCCAATCATAGCTACTAAAAGAACAAATCCTGCAGCTTCAAAAACTCCTGCATAATCTGTATAGAGAACCTGACCAAAGGCCTCCAGGTTAGAAACACCATTATCTCTTACAACTACAGTTTTTGTTTCTCCCGCAAAATATGCAGCACCAACCATTAACATTTCTAAAAGTAAAATTATTGCCACCAGCGCTCCCACTGGTAGATAACTAAGAAAACCCTGTTTTAACTCTACAAAGTCAACATCAAGCATCATTACTACAAACAAAAATAATACAGCTACAGCTCCCACATAAACCATAATTATTAATAATGCTAAAAACTCAGCACCCATCAAAATAAATAAACCAGCAGCACTAAAAAAAGTTAGAATAAGGTACAAAACTGAATGAACAGGATTTTTAGATGCAACTACCATGAAGGCAGCTGCAACGGATACGAATGCTAATGAATAAAATGATATAGCTATTAACACGTTTGTTTTCCTTTATAAAAATCTATCAGCGGTAAGGGGCATCTAATCGTAAATTTCTGGCAATTTCTGTTTCCCACCTATCACCATTCGCTAGTAATTTTTCTTTATCATAATAAAGTTCTTCTCGTGTTTCTGTAGCGAACTCATAGTTTGGACCTTCAACTATGGCATCAACAGGACAAGCTTCTTGGCATAGTCCACAATAAATACACTTAACCATATCAATATCATAACGAGTTGTTCTTCTTGAACCATCCTCACGCGGCTCTGCTTCTATAGTGATAGCTTGTGCAGGACAAATGGCTTCACACAGTTTACAGGCAATACACCTTTCTTCACCAGATGGATAACGACGTAATGCGTGTTCACCTCTAAATCGTGGAGAAATAGGACCTTTTTCGAATGGATAATTAATAGTAACCTTAGGTCTAAAAAAATATTTTAGCGCTAGCCAAAAAGAAGAAATAAAATCTAATAAAAGAGCACCCCTGATCACAAACTTTAATCTATCATACATTAATTTGCACCACCCACAAAAACAACTATTGTTGATACAACAACTACCGACATTAATGAAACTGGCAAAAAGACCTTCCAGCCTATACGCATAAGTTGATCATATCGATATCGAGGAACTATAGCCTTTACCATTGCAAACATAAAAAACATGAATAGACATTTACCCATAAACCATATCACAGGTGGGATAAATTGAACCCCTATCTCAACAGGTGCACTCCAGCCTCCTAAAAATAAAATAGTGAACATGGCACACATTAGTGTCATGTTAAGATACTCACCAAACATAAATAGTAGATAAGGAGTAGATGAATACTCTACCATAAATCCTGCAACTAACTCAGATTCAGCCTCTGGTAAATCAAATGGAGGCCTGTTTGTTTCCGCTAATGCTGATATGAAAAAAAGTATCGACATGTAAAACATGATAGGAAATAGTAATAAATTCCACCATCCATAAGTATTAAAAGGATTAAAACGGAACATATTCCAATTATAAAATCCACCAGCTTGAGAGTCTACTATATCACTTAGATTCATTGATCCTGCAAGAAAAACTACAGTAAGTATTATGAAACCTATAGAAACTTCATAAGAAATCATCTGAGCCGTAGATCGCAAAGCGCCCATGAAAGGGTATTTGGAGTTTGACGCCCACCCCCCTATTATAATACCATAAACACCTAGTGAAGATATTGCCAAAACATAAAGAATACCTACATTTATATCTGACATCACCCACCCTGGTGCAATGGGTACAACAGCCCAAGCTAAAAATGCCATTACCAATGTAATCAATGGTGCTAAGATAAATAGAGACTTATCGGATCCAGCAGGAATTATGATTTCTTTAAAAACAAATTTTAATAAATCAGCAAAAGATTGCAATAAACCAAATGGGCCAACCACATTTGGTCCCCGACGCATCTGAACTGCAGCCCAAACTTTACGATCCATTAAAATTAAAAATGCTAATATTACTGATAAAATTAGAACAAAAGCAATAATTTGAGCAATCTTTAAACCAAACCACATCATTGGTGATAGGTCAGACCAAATAAGTATTAATGACATAATCATTATTTAACTGCCTCAGTAATACCTACATTATCAATGAGAGACGAACAATCAGCCATGATATTTGAAGCTCGTAATATTACATTTGTCATATAAAAATCACAAATAGGATTTACAAATGGCGCATCCTCATAGGTATTTTTTTCAGATTGAGGCAAGATATCGAAATTATTTGAGTTAGTTGCTTTCTCAATATAACCGATTCCAGCGAATGAAGAATGATCCTCAAAAAGCTTAGATCTCAAGGCATCCAGATTGTCATAGGGCAAAGCTTTACCTAGGTGACCTGACAAAGCCCTAATTATAGACCAATCCTCTTTAGCCTGTCCTTTGGGATTAATAGCAGGTATTCCGATTTGTACTCTGCCTTCTAAGTTCACATAAATACCAGTTTTTTCAGCATATGAAGCACCAGGAAGTATAACATCTGCAGCATGAGCTCCAGCATCGCCGTGACTTCCCTGATAGATTATAAATGAAGACTTTAGGTTAGACATATCAAGCTCATCTGCTCCAAGTAAAAATATTGTTTCAATCTTACCTTTTTTGGAGTTTTCTATTATTTTTCTAGTATCTAAACCTCCATCAACAGGAAGGAAACCCATATCTAATCCAGCAACACGTGAAGCCACTGAATGAAGAATATTATAACCGTTCCATTCATCAGTAATTAAGTTAGACTTTAATTTTAAACTATTGATATAACTTAATATTTTGAAAGTATCTTTGCGGTTTAATACTCCTGTTCCAACTATAATTGAAGGTTTCTTAGCCTCTTTAAATTTTTTAGAAAATCCACTCCTTCCTTTAACTATTTTTAGTATATCAGACGGTTTTGTTCCTAGATGCTCGAAATCATATGTTAAATCAGAGTTTTCTCCTATAAGGGCAATACTTGTTTTTCCTGCTAGCCAAGACTTTCTTATACGCGTATTTACTAGAGAAGCTTCAAGCCTAGGATTAGCCCCGATTATTAAAATTGCATCTGATTCTTCTATTCCATTTATGGTAGAATTAAAAAGATACGTTTCTCTATAGTCAGTGCCAATGGTCATTCCATCTTGCCTGCAATCTATATTTTTCACACCCAAACTATTCATTAAGTCCATCAGTGCCTTCATGGATTCAGCATCACATAGATCACCAGCTATGGCTGCAATTTTGCTAGGGTCACCAGAGAGTTTTTCTGCAGCTAAATTTAACGCTTCATCCCACTCAGCAACACGAAGCTTTCCACCTACTCTGACATATGGCTTATCAAGACGCTGACGAGATAATCCATCCCAATTAAATCGAGCTTTATCCGTTATCCATTCTTCATTGATAGCATCATTATTTATTGGCATAATTCTTAAAACAGCCCCTGCACGGCTATCTATACGAATGTTTGAGCCGACAGCATCCATTAAATCTATAGACTCTACACTATCAAGCTCCCACGGCCTGGCATTGAAAGCATATGGTTTTGAAGTTAAGGCACCAACTGGGCATAGATCAATTACATTCCCTGAGAGCTCAGATGATAGTGATTTCTCTAAATATGTAGTTATTTCAGCATCTTCACCTCTTGAAGCTAATCCAATTTCTTCTACGCCAGCAACTTCAGTAATAAACCTTACACAACGCGTACATTGAATGCAGCGGTTCATTATAGTGTTAACCAAAGGACCCATATTTTTATCGTCAACAGCTCTCTTATTTTCATCAAAACGAGCTGAATCTCGTCCATACGCCATCGCCTGATCTTGAAGGTCGCACTCTCCACCTTGATCACAAACAGGGCAATCTAATGGATGATTAGCTAATAAAAACTCCATCACACCCTCGCGAGCTTTTTTACTATTTCAGAGTTAGTCCGTATATTCGCCGGAGTACCATCCCGATTCGGC